>NZ_JALOCP010000006.1:0-309820 GCF_030511745.1 Paraburkholderia sp. SECH4 | reverse complement strand
AACGTCGCTCCTTTGCTGCCCGCCGCCTCACACATCGATCCCGTTCGCTAGCAGCCGATCCTTTCGCGCGTCAACAAAATCCGCGACGGTGTAGATCCAATGCTTACGGTACTACTGTCTTCACCATCAGAACTACTACAGCCACTACGAACTTCTCAACACCAGAGGAAACGCAGCGCCTGACTCGATGCAAAGGATTGACCAGCCGACTGTTCCGTTGCCATCGCGTTGTGCTGCGCCTCAGAAGTAACTTTACAAAAGTGTCACAGCGAATCGAATAGGAGCATTCTTAAAGCTCGCTTAGCTCCATAAGAATTTCTCAGACCAACGGCCATCAGAACAAGAATGCACACATAAAAAAACGCCACGGAATCAACTTCCGTGGCGTTCTCACAGACTTACCGCAAACGCCGCAATGCGCGCGGCGTCGCTTCAACCATCAACCTGTCCGCATGACTGCGCGCTCACCCCTTGCGTGCGTTTGCCGAAGCCACCGCGGTCATGTTGATGATCCGGCGCACGGTCGCAGCCGGCGTCAGAACGTGCACCGGCTTTTCCGCGCCCAGCAGGAACGGACCGACCGTCACGCCTTCGCCTCCGATCATCTTCAGCAGGTTGTACGTGATGTTTGCCGCTTCCACGTTCGGCATGATCAGCAGGTTCGCTTCACCGGTCAGCGTCGTGCCCGGGAATGCGGCCTTGCGGACGGCTTCCGACAATGCCGCGTCGCCGTGCATCTCACCGTCGATCTCGAGCGAAGGCGCACGTTCAGCGATCAGCTTGCGAGCTGCGGCCATACGTTGTGACGACGAAGACGGCGCGCTGCCGAAATTCGAATTCGACAGCAACGCAACCTTCGGCGTGATGCCAAACTTTTCGATTTCGCGCGAAGCCAGCATCGTCATGTCGGCGAGCTGTTCGGCGGTCGGCGTTTCATTCACGTACGTATCGCAGATGAAAAGATTGCGGCCCGGCAACATCAGCAGGTTCATTGCAGCGAAGTTCTGCACGTTGTCTGCCTTGCCCAGCACCTGTTCGATGAACTTCAGATGCGCGTGGTACTGGCCGATCATCCCGCAGATCATGCCGTCGGCCTGGCCAAGGCGCACGAGGATCGCGCCGATCAGCGTGTTGAACTTGCGCATCGCGGCCTTCGCGACGTCCGGCGTGACGCCTTCGCGCGCGCCGAGTTCGTGATACGCCTGCCAGCATTGCTGATAGCGCGGATCGTCTTCCGGATCGACAACCTCAAAGTCTTCACCGCACTTCAGCTTCGAGCCCATCTTCTTCAGACGCATCTCGATCACCGACGGACGACCGACCAGAATCGGCTTGGCAATCTTTTCCAGCAGCACGAATTGCGCTGCGCGCAGCACGCGCTCGTCTTCACCTTCGGCGAACACGATACGCGCCACTTCCGACTTCGCCGCGGCGAACACCGGACGCATCACCATGCCGGTACGGTACACGGTGGTGCCGAGTTCTTCGCGGTACGCGTCCATATCCTTGATCGGACGGGTCGCAACGCCCGAGTCCATCGCGGCTTGCGCGACAGCCGGCGCGATCTTGATGATCAGGCGCGGATCGAACGGCTTCGGAATCAGGTAGTCAGGACCGAATTCGAGCGAGTGACCTTCATACGCCTTGGCGACTTCATCGCCCTGGTCGGTTTCTTCTGCCAGCTCCGCAATCGCACGCACGCACGCGAGCTTCATTTCTTCCGTGATTGTGGTTGCGCCGACATCCAGCGCGCCGCGGAAAATGAACGGGAAGCAGAGCACGTTGTTGACCTGGTTCGGGTAGTCCGAACGGCCCGTTGCGATGATGCAGTCCGGACGCACCTTCTTCGCTTCTTCCGGGCGGATTTCCGGTTCCGGATTCGCCAGCGCCAGAATCAGCGGCTGGGTGCCCATCTCGACGACCATTTCCGGCTTCAGCACGCCGGCGCTCGAGCAGCCGAGGAACACGTCAGCGCCGCGAATCGCGTCAGCCAGCGTGCGCGCTTCGGTGTTCGCCGCGTAACGTTCCTTCGACGGATCCAGATTGCCGCGGCCTTCGTAGATCACGCCTTTCGAGTCCGAGACCAGCACGTTCTTTTTCGACAGGCCCAGATTCACCAGCAGATCCAGACACGCGATGGCAGCCGCGCCCGCGCCCGAACACACCAGCTTCACTTCGTCGAGCTTCTTGCCGACCACTTTCAGGCCGTTCAGGATCGCCGCCGAAGCAATGATCGCGGTGCCGTGCTGATCGTCGTGGAAGACCGGAATCTTCATGCGCTCGCGCAGCTTCTTTTCGATGTAGAAGCACTCAGGCGCCTTGATGTCTTCGAGATTGATACCGCCCAACGTAGGCTCGAGCATCGCGATCGCTTCAACCAGCTTGTCCGGGTCGGACTCGGAGAGTTCGATGTCGAACACGTCGATACCGGCGAACTTCTTGAACAGGCAACCCTTGCCCTCCATCACCGGCTTCGCAGCGAGCGGGCCGATATTGCCGAGACCGAGCACGGCTGTACCGTTCGTGACCACACCGACGAGGTTGCCGCGCGAGGTGTACTTCTGCGCGTCGAGCGGGTCTTCGTAGATCGCCATGCAGGCCGCGGCGACGCCCGGCGAGTACGCGAGCGACAAGTCGAGCTGGTTCGACAGTGGCTTGGTAGGCGTGACCGAAATCTTGCCGGGCTTCGGAAACTGGTGGTAGGCGAGAGCGCTTTGCTTAAGTTGTTCGTCCATTTTTTAGCCTGCGAGACGTAAGTAATTGGGCCCGGCACACCGCACCGTTGGCATCGCTTGCATCTATCGAACGGATAATCGACTGCGGCGGTTTTCGCATGCGCCGGTTGAGCGCGGCGTCAAACCTCAGCGGAGGGCAAGACGGTGCGGAGTGCTACGCGGGTCGGTTAGTGTACACCCCGAACGCGTCGATGCACTGAGTGGTTAACATGGCTCGCCATCGGCGAAACACCGGCCAGCAATGCTGCAGCGCCGCATCTGGCGGGCATGGACCGGCCATTGAGCGGGGGACCGCACGTGCCGCATGCCGAGGTCAAGCATGGGTCAGGCGTGAGTCACGCACATGTCATTCGAGCTCGGCGCCGCGTCGTTCGGGGATCAGAAAGAGTGTCGCGAAGATGTCGAGCAGATAGATCGACGCGAGCAAAGCGAGCGCGGCGCCGAACGAATAGCGTGCGGCCAATGCGCCTACGACCACCGGCCCGAAACCGCCGACCGCCCGGCCGACGTTGAACAGCACGTTCTGCGCGGTGGCGCGCGCATCGGTCGGATAAAGCTCGGAGATCAGCGCACCATAGCCTCCGATCATCCCGTTGACGAACACGCCCATCGCCGCGCCGCCGATCAGCAGCGTCATCGGCGTGGTCAGATGGGCGTAGACGAATACCATCACCACCGCGCCGACCTGGTAGAACAGGAACGTCGGCTTGCGGCCGAAACGGTCGGCGGCCATGCCGAACAGCCAGATACCGCACGCCATGCCGAGCACCGTCACGGCGGTCCACACGCCGGACTTGGTCAGCGAATAACCGAACGTCTTCGACAAATAGCTCGGAAGCCAGATCATCAGACCGTAATAGCCGAAGTTCTGTACTGAACACAGAATCGCAACGCCGATGCTGGCGCGCGTAGTACGTCCGTCGGCCACCAGCAATTTGAGCGGCAGCTTGCGCATTCCACGTGCGACGCGCTCGGTAAAAAGCGCCGGCTCCTCGACGCTGCGCCGCACGAAAAACGACACCACGGCAGGCAGTAATCCAAGCGCGAACATACCGCGCCAGCCAATCACCGGCAGCAGGAGCGGCGTCAGCAACGCGGCCGCCAGCACCCCGAGTTGCCACCCCAGCCCGACATAGGAGGAGACGCGCGCCCGCTGCGACGCTGGCCACGCCTCGGCCACCAGCGTCATGCCGATGCCGAACTCACCGCCGAGGCCAATGCCTGCAATGGTCCGATAGGCCAACAGGTCGGTATAACCCTGCGCCAGCGCACACAGTCCGGTGAAGACGGCGAAGATCAGAATCGTCCACGTCAACATCCGCACGCGGCCGAAATAGTCGCTCAACACGCCGAAAATCAGGCCGCCCGCTACCGCGCCGATCAGCGTCCACGTCACGAGAGAGCCTGCCTGCGCCGAGCTCAGATGCAGATCGGCGGCAATCACCGGCAGCATGAAACCGAGGATCAGCAGATCGAAGCCGTCCATCGCGTAACCAAGTACCGAAGCGACCAGCGCGCGGCCGGCATAGCCGCTCCTGGCGGGTTCACGGGTCTCGGTGGCAGAAGAAGCGACAGTCATTGAAAGCATTCCGTAGGACATGGAGGCAGCAACCCTGCAAGCGCCCAGCAAATTCGCGTGAGTGTAAAGGCGCGCCAGGCCGCTCACAAGCGGGCCAAAAAGCAGGCCAAAAAGCAGATCGAAAAACAGCCCGGAACGCAGCAGCAATAGGGCTCTGGACGAACCGCACAAGCCCTGTTCAGCGCCGCCTTTATGACCGTCATTCGCTGCCGGCACGCACGACGGCCTCCTCGGGAGGGGCCGTTTCGGGTAAAATGTCGGGCTACGCGCGCAGCAAAAACTGGCCTGCACTCCACTGACCAGTTGCGTATTTGCCTATCAAGGCGCCGCCCATCATGGCGCGGTTTACCCAGCTTGCTGCGCCACCGGGCCTCGCGCCCGCTTCTCCTCGCTCACACCCAAGGATCCGCCCATGACAGGCTTCGATCGCCAGACGATCTCCGACACGACCGCCAAGATGCTGCTGGAAGTGCAAGCAGTGCACTTCAACGCGGAGAAACCGTACATTTTCACGTCCGGCTGGGCGAGCCCGGTTTATATCGACTGCCGCAAGCTGATCTCGTATCCGCGCGTGCGTCGTGGCCTGATGGAAATGGCCGAAGCCACTATCCTGCGCGACGTCGGCTATGAGCAGATCGACGCGGTCGCCGGTGGCGAAACCGCCGGCATCCCGTTCGCGGCATGGCTGTCCGACCGCCTGATGGTGCCGATGCAATACGTGCGCAAGAAGCCGAAGGGTTTCGGCCGCAACGCGCAGATCGAAGGTTTGCTGACCGAAGGTCAACGCGTCCTGCTGGTCGAAGACTTGACCACGGACAGCCGCAGCAAGATCAACTTCATCAACGCGCTGCGCACTGCCGGCGCAACGGTGAACCACTGCTTCGTGCTGTTCCACTACAACATCTTCAAGGAAAGCGTGTCGGTGCTGAAAGACATCGACGTCGATCTGCACGCGCTTGCCACGTGGTGGGACGTGTTGCGGGTCGCCAAGGCCAACAACTACTTCGATGCCAAGACACTCGACGAAGTGGAAAAATTCCTGCACGCGCCGGCCGAATGGTCCGCGGCACACGGCGGCGCCAACGCGACGCCGCAGTAAGCGCAGCCGCTTGACCCGGATGGAATGAAAAGGCCGCCTGTCGATGGACAGGCGGCCTTTTTTATCGAGCTCGTCCGGCCGGACGAAAGTACGACCGCGCCTAGGGCGCGCTGCCCGTATCGTCGACCGAATGCGACGACAGATTCAGCAAGCCGTTGCTCTGCGCGTACTGGAACAACTCCGAATCGCGATCGATGCCGAGCTTGCGCATTGCCGTGTTCTTCTGCGTGCTGATCGTCTTGATGCTGCGATTGAGCTGCTCCGCAATCTCCTTGATCGTCATGCCGGACACGAACAGGCGCACCACTTCGAGTTCGCGCCGCGACAGCATCACTTCTTCGTTCTTGCCGCCGGCATTCATGCGCAGCGTATCGAGTGACGCCTTGACCGACGGGCTCATGTATTCCAGGTTGCGACTGACGTGCTGCACCGCGAGCCCAATGTGGCTCAGATCGTCCGATTTGTTGACGACCGACGTCACGCCGAGTTCGCTCAACCGTTTGAGCAACGCGGCGTTTTCCAGCATCGTCAGCACGACAATGGGAAGGTCGGGAAAATTGCGGCGCAGATAGCCGATCAACGGCAAACCGTCACCGTATTGGCCGCCTGGCATGGCCAGATCCGTGACGAGCACATCGCACGCCACGGTTTGCAGCACCTTCACCAGTTCGGTTGACTGTCGCGCGCGCGCGACGACCTGCAGGCCTGGAAACTTGAGCAAAGCTTGTTCGGCGCCGAACAGAATCACCGGATGGTCGTCGGCGACCACGACCCTGACTGGATCTTGCATTGCCCTCCCCTCGACAGATAAACCACTCTCCAAAACTTCTGACATACCTTTCTATTCTTGGTACTTGAACTGATCGGACACGCGCCTGTATTCGCGCGAATAATTCCTCCGACTATAGCCGATTTCGCGTCCGCCAAGCCCGCTGGCGGCAACAATGATCCGTCGCAAAGCGAATGTTAGACTTGATTCGACCCTGCGGCACAAAATAGGGACAATAATCCTCGCGAGGACAACCGCCTCGCGCCCTGACAGGAGAACCGGCACATGCGCTCGCGTTGCCTGGTTGTTTCGCTTGCTTCGCCATTCCGCCGTATGCCGTCCCTCACCTGCGCGATGCTGGGTCTCGCGCTATTCGCGGCGCATTGTCCTGACGCATTCGCCGAGGGTGTGTTCACGCTGACCAGCGCCAGCTTCCGCGCGGGCGGTACCGTGGATACGGCTCAGGTTTTCAATCAGGACGACTGCAAAGGCGGCAATCGCTCGCCGCAATTGACGTGGCACGATGCGCCGGCCGGCACACGCAGCTTCGCGGTCACGATATTCGACCAGGATGCGCCCGGCCGCGGCTGGTGGCACTGGGCCGTGGCGGCCATTCCGGCCACCGTCGACAGCTTGCCGGAAAACGCCAGCTCGTCGGGCTTCCTGAAGAAACTCGGCGCGGTCGAAGCACGCAACGACTTCGATATCGACGGCTACGGTGGCCCCTGCCCGCCACCCGGCAAACCTCATCGCTATACCGTCACCGTTTATGCGCTCAGCACCGCGGACCTGCGCCTCGCTCAAGGACGCCCGGCGCTCATGTTCGATCACGAGATCAGCACCGCCACGCTCGGCAGTGCGCGGATGGTGGTGAGCTACGGGCGGTAGCAGCGCCCGTCGACATCTGACTCGAACTGCATCGGCTGCATGCCGACACGCGACTCACACGGCGCCGGGTGCCGCCCGGGCAAGTCGCGCCGTGGGTCGACACATTGATGGGCGCACGGCTTGCATCGTATTGCCGCCGCGGAATTTCTGTCATCCGCGCACGCTAATGTGCAACAGGGCGGCGCAGGCGATGCTTGTCGATGTCGCGTCGCTACATGCGCTTGCACCGTTGCCGTACTTACCTCTGCTTTTTCATCTTGCCGGAGAGTGCTATGTCGAAAATCGTCATCGTTTATCACAGCGGCTACGGCCACACGAAGAAAGTCGCCGAAGCCGTGCTGGCCGGCACGCTCGAAGCCGGCGCGGACGCGAAACTTATGCCGGTCGGCGAGATCGACGACGCGGCCTGGACAGAACTGGCGGCCGCCGACGCCATCATCTTCGGCGCGCCGACCTATATGGGCGGCCCGTCCGCAGACTTCAAGAAATTTGCCGACGCGAGTTCGAAACCGTGGTTCGGCCAGACGTGGAAGGACAAGATCGCGGCCGGCTTCACCAACTCGGCGACCATGAACGGCGACAAGTTTTCGACGATCCAGTACTTCGTCACGCTGGCGATGCAACACAGCATGATCTGGGTGGGCACCGGCATGATGCCGTCGAACACCAAGGCGGCGACGCGGAACGACCTGAACTACGTGGGAGGCTTTACCGGGCTGCTGGCGCAGTCCCCCGCGGATGCGTCGCCGGAAGAGGCGCCGCCCGCCGGCGATCTCGAAACGGCCCGGATGTTCGGCAAGCGCGTCGCGGACGTGACGACGCGGTGGAACGCGGGGGTTCGATAACGCAGCGTCCGAAGGCTCGCGCCGGGAAGGCGCAGCCAAATCGCACGCACTCGAGTTGGGCGTGGCGCTCGCCAGAATGCGTGCTGTGCGCCCCTTGGCAAGCGCCGCTAATTTGCTCGGAACCCACTAGCATCGGCTTGCATCTGTCGCGTAACCGGTCATGCCGATGTCATTTTCGGCGCGCATCGTCGTTTTTTCACCCCGTTTCGCACACCCACTGCCATCACGTCTTAAAATAGCGTTCCGGCGCGGTGTCGCGCCCCGTTTCCAGCAAGCCAGTGAGATCGAGATGAGCACGAAAGTTTTTGTCGACGGACAGGAAGGCACGACCGGCCTGAAGATTTTCGAATACCTGTCGCAACGCGCCGACGTGGAGATCCTGCGTATCGAAGAAGCGAAGCGCAAAGACCTCGAAGAACGCCGTCGTCTCATCAACGCATCGGACGTCACATTCCTGTGCCTGCCGGATGTCGCCTCGCGCGAGTCGGCCTCGCTGGTCGAGAACGACCACACCGTGCTGATCGATGCCAGCACGGCCTTCCGCACATCAGCCGACTGGGCCTACGGCCTGCCCGAACTGGCCCACTCGCAACGCGAGCGTCTGCGCACGGCGAAACGCATCGCCGTGCCAGGCTGCCATGCATCGGCCTTCGTGCTGGCCATGCGTCCGCTCGTCGAAGCAGGCGTCGTAGCGCCGGAGTTCGCCGCGCACGCTTACTCGATCACCGGTTACAGCGGCGGCGGCAAGAAGATGATCGCCGACTACGAAGTCGGCGGTAACGACAAGCTCAAGAGCCCGCGCCCTTACGCACTCGGCCTCACGCACAAGCATCTGCCGGAAATGGCGGCGCATACGGGCCTGAAGTCGGCACCGGTGTTCACGCCGATCGTCGGCGACTTCTACAAGGGTCTCGCGGTCACCACGTTCTTCTCGCCGAACCAACTGGCCAAGAAGGCCACGCCGCAAGACGTACAGGCGCTGTTCGCCGAGTACTACGCGGGTGAGGCATTCGTGAACGTCGCGCCGTTCGACGCGGAAGCAAACCTCGACAGCGGCTTCTTCGACGTACAGGCGAACAACGACACCAACCGTGTCGACCTGTTCGTGTTCGGCAATGAAGAGCGCTTCGTGACGGTCGCGCGCCTCGATAACCTCGGCAAGGGTGCATCGGGCGCGGCAATCCAGTGCATGAACCTCGCGATCGGCGCCGACGAAGAAGCCGGCTTGAAACGCTGAGCAAGTTCGAGATACAGACGGCATCCGCTGTCAATCCGCCCAAAAAAGCCGGTCTTTCCAGACCGGCTTTTCTGTTTTAAAAACCCGCCTTCAGAATTCCTCTTTCGCAGTTAATCAGTAGTAGCCCGCATTACTTTAAAAAGAAAAATCGGACTGCTCATCAACTGACGGTAATTCATTCCTCAAATTGACCCGCACAGCATAGTTTTCCGCATAGGGAAACTCCGGATATTTTCTCGAACGGTCGTTCGAAGATGATAGAGCCATTTTGCTGTAACGCTTACCTGGCAAGGATGTGCGGCGAAGCAACGGCGCCGCCGGCGAAGCAAAAATTCCTTTTTTGTTTAAAAGGGCCCCCGGGCCCCGCGTAGTGAGCGTCCGGCAAAAAATGCACTGTTTGAATCGGTCTTTTTAGACGGCTCATTCAATTGACAGGCATTAACTGCGCAGCGAAATTAGTTCGCACAATTACATGAAGGGAGACAGCAGCATGTCGCACGGCATTACTCGAGGCCTGGCGATGGCCATCGCCACGGCCCCATTCCTCATCGCTTGTGGCGGCGGCAAGGCCGACAATCCCGGCACGATCAGCGCACCGCAATGCTCGGGCTCGAGCTGCGGCGTGCAAGGTCCGCCGACTTCGAACGCCGGTACTACTGCGTTGTGTCCGGCCACTGCCGACATCGTTAAAACGACGTATCTCGGTGGCGCTGGTAGTGGCGAAGTCGTGCAGGTGAACATCGACGCGACTGCGATGACGTACACGCTGAAGTGGCTTGAGTCGCCGATTCCGTTGACGAGTGCAAGCGTCGAAGTCACGCGAGCCGGTACGCAAATCACGGGCGCCGTGATCCACCCGCCGACCGGCGCGCTGCCGACCGCGGAACAGACGCGTTGCGCATTCATTCTTGGCAAAGGCACCGGCACCGCCTCCGATGGCACCACTTACACGACGCCCGACTTCGTGAACAATCCGAATCCGCCGACGATCCTCGTGGGCCAAGGCGTAGCCGGCGGCGGCATTCCGGGCGCAACGGTGCAATACGCCGGCGCACTGGGCTTAGGCATCGGCGCCGTGAACAAGCGTCATTTCGACTTTTACCCGTTCCTCGGCTTCGCCAGCACCACAACCGATATCACGAAGCTGCCAGGCACTTACAACGGCCTGCTTTATCACCTCTCGCCGACCGCGAATTACGAAACCGTTGCCACCAGCTCGGTGGAGACGTTCGATGCGAGCGGTAACTGTACATCGTCGAGTTCAAGTGGCTGTCTGACGACTGGCGCCGCACTCACACTCAACAGCAACGGCTATTTCGACAGCGCGACTCCGCCGCAAATCGTCAATGGTGGCAATCCAGCGCCGCTGCGTACCGACAAATCCGGCACAGCTCACATGATCATCGGTCAGGTCAATGGCGCAACAGTGCCGCTGGTGGTTCGCACCGGGCACGTCAAAATCGCCAGCCTGTCGGTCGATGACGAATCAGGCATTGCAATGCTCGCCGCAGCCACACCGCTTGCATCCGGCGGCTTCGACGGCGGTTATGTCGGCGCGGATTCGAACTTCAAGTCGACCGCGACTTTGATCCAGGGAGGCGTGGGCACCTTCATCAATCCGTCGACTTCCGCGGCGGAAGACGGCTTCGGCCTGGGCTACGGTCTGCCGAGCCCAGGACTGGTCGGCGTCCAGCAAGCAAACGGCCAGACCGGTTTGGCGATCGCCTCGGGCGGACTGTACGCGATCGAAATTCAAGGGACCGTCAACGGCGGCATCACGTCGACGTCGGCCAATTCGGATACGCCGAACGCCCCCTACTTCGGCATCGGCGCTCGGATCAGCAAATAAGGAACGAAGGACCGGGTATTCGCAGCACGAGACATAAATAGAGCAAAAAGGTGGCAGGACTGGGAGCCGGCCACACACAACGAGAAAATTCTGGAGGCGGTATGAAATGGAGAATCCTTTCGGTGCTCGCTCTTGCAGCACCGTTACTGGGGGCATGCAGTGGTGGTGGCGGCAACGGCGATGGACCGGTAACGGAAGTTCGCCTGTGTCCTGCGTCGCTCGACTACGGCACGGTGTTCACGGGCGGCGGCGGTGACGGTGAACTGGTCAAGCTGCAGATGGACACGACCAAGATGACCTGGCAGATCAACTACATCGAGTCGCCGATCCCGGCGACCAACGGCACCGTCGCGCCGACTCGCGCCGGCCAGAGCGCAAGCGGCACGCTGACGCAGGAAACCCAGCTGCCGACCAACAAGCTCAATCAGTGTGCCTTCCGCCTGAACGGCGCGAGCCTCGACCCGAATCGTCCGGCGCGGATTTTTGTGGGCGAAGGCGTGGCCGGTGGCACGATCCCGGGGGCGGAAATTTCGTTCGCCGGGATTCTCGGCGTGGGCGCGGTACCCGACACCAAGTTCCCGTACTACCCGTTCATCGGCTTCTCGTCGATTGAAACGAACCTCGCGAACGTGGCCGGCACCTATAACCAGCTCGGCTATCACCAGGTTCCGTCGCAGAACTTCGCGCCGGTCGCGGTCGATACGAAGATCACGATCAACGCGGACGGCACATGGACCGAGTGCGACAACTCCGGTGTCAACGCGGGCTCCTGCCAACAGCCGGGTACGAACTTCGTGCAGTCGTCGGACGGCAGCGGCGCATTCGAAACCGACAAGTTCCTGGGCCAGGCCAAACCGACGCTCGCCACGACGCCCAAGGCGCGCGGCTACATGATCGTCGGCAAGCTGCGCAATCAGGTGGTGCCGATCCTGGTGCGAACCGGCGCGGCGAACTCGTCGGTGACAACGCCGGTGAATGGCGAACTCGGCCCGTACGCGGACGATGAATCGGGCATCTCGATTCTGGCGCTGCAAAGCTCGATCGCGGTGAACTCACAAAACGGCGAGTACATCGGCGTGGATAGCCAGTTCGACTATCGCACCACCGCGCTCGAAGGCGTGCAGGCCACGCTGCTCGATCCGTTCAACCCATCACAGGCATCGCTTGCGACGGCGCTGAATCTGAGCTTCACGCAGACCGTGCCGGGTGTCGTGACGACAACGCAAGTGGGCGCCTCGACGGGCACCACGCCGACCGGAAAGATGATCTTCACGGGTGGCGTGTTCGGCTACCTCGATCTGACCAACGCGGCCTCGCCGTACTTCACGATCGGCGCCTTCGTCCAGTAATGGACGCAGCATGCGCCGCCGACACGCAACGAGGCGTTCGCGTCCCGGCTGCTGCGCACAGCAATAGCGCAGCAGCCGGCGTCCACCCAGTATCCAGCGCACCGGCTGGGCCGCGAGGCCGCCGTCGCTCGCCGCGCGAGACGAACGCAACGCGCGCCCCAGGGAGGAACAACATGAAAAAAATCTATTTCGCGCTACTGGCCGCTTGCCTGTCGGTCAGTGCGCACGCACAACACGCCGGCGACAACGTCGCCGTGCTCGGCTGGTTCCACGTCATGCCGCAGGATTCGAGCACGCCGCTGACCACCACCGTCGCCCCGACGCCAATCAATACACCGCTGCGTCTGCCGAGCTCGTTCACGTCTTCCGGCACGGGGTTGTCGACCAGTACGGCCAATACCGTCGGCCTCGTATTCAGCCACTACCTCACCGATCACATCGCCGTGTCGACAGTGGCGGGCGTACCACCGGTTTTCAAGCTCTACGGGCACGGCACCGTCAAGCCGCCGGGACCGGCAGGCGCACTCGGTCAGCAGAACCTGGGCGATCCGCAGGCCAATCCGATCGTGAAGAGCGTGCGCCAATGGAGCCCGGCACTGCTGTTCCAGTATTACTTCAATGCGCCGACGGCCCATTTCAGGCCGTTCGTGGGTATCGGCGTGTCGTATAACTGGTTCTCCGACGTTCAACTGAGCCAGAACTTCGTGACCGCGACGCAGAACAATCTCGGCTCAGTGCTGGCCGCCGGCGCGGGCAAGCCCGGACAGACGCAGGTGTCGGCGAAGGCGTCGTCGTCCTGGCAGCCGGTGTTCAATGCGGGTCTCTCGTACAACATCACCGATCATTGGGGCCTTGTGGCTTCGGTCACGTACATTCCGCTGAAGACCACCTCGTCGGTCATCATCAAGGCGGCGGACGGCACGGAATTGGGTGTCTCGAAGGCAGAGCTGAAAGCCGATCCGATCATTTCGTTCCTGGCCGTGTCCTACAAGTTCTGAGTTCGACGCAGATACGACAAAGCCGGCGGCCCCGCGGAGGGTCAGCCGGCGTTGTCTTTTCTGGGGGACGCTGGAAATTCAGGGCAAAAAAAAGCCCGCCTAAGCCGGCGGGCTGAATCCATATCAGAGGAGACATGGAGGAGACAAGACGAACTATAGCAAATCATTTGGTGCGTCGCAACATACAAATTAGGGTTGACCCTCGGCGTTGTATGGACGCAACAACTCTCGCAACGTTTTGCGAGCTGCGTCGACTGCGCACGCGCGAGTCCGCCGTTCGCCTAGTGGCGCACCAGCGCCATCGTCGCGCCGAAGCCGACGAACACGCCGCCCGTCAGACGATTAAACATCCTGGCGACGCTGCGGCTCTTCAACCTGGCCCCAATCCGCGTGCCGAAACCGGCGTACACGAGGTACCAACTCACCTCGATGACCGCGAAAGTAGCGACGAGCACGCCGAACTGCGGCAGCTTGGGCTGCGCGGCATCAATGAATTGCGGCAGCAGCGCGGCAGCGAACAGGATGGCTTTCGGGTTGCTGCCCGCCACGAGGAAGCCATTGCGAAACAACGCGAAGCGCGAACGCGCGGGTTTGACGGAGAGTTCGTCGACCGCGCCCGCAGCACCTTCGTCAGCCGGCGCCCGCCACGCCTTGATGCCCAGATAGACGAGGTACGCCGCACCGATCATCCGCAGTGCGTTGAACATCGTCGGCCAAGCCGCGAGAAAGACGCCGAGGCCGGCCGCCGACACCGCCAGCATCAACACAAGCGCCGAAAGGCAGCCGGCCATGGTCGCGCTGGAACGGCGCAGGCCGTGCTGGGCGCCGTGCGTCATCACCAGCAGCATGTTCGGACCGGGAATCGCGGAAACGACGAAAACAGTGGCGACGAACAGCCACCAAGTATGCAGGCTCATTGGGAATCGAAGTGAATAGGGATCGGACGGCCATTATGCCCGCCTAGGCGAATCCGCAGCGACACTCCCATCGCGCGAATCTCGGCGCGCAAGCGCTGCAACCTTACGGCGAAGCACGCCAGCCCAGCAGCCGAGTCCGGGCTCCGCTACGAAAGCCGGGGCGCGCCGTAAAGCGCGGCGCCCCAAGCTCCCGCTCAGCGCCCTGCCCGCCGCGCCGCCACCTGGCCCAGCACCGCGAAGTCCTTCTCGCCGTCGCCATGCGCTACCGCTTCGATCAGACTGTCACGCACGACACTCGCAATCGGCAGCGGTGTGTTGACCGCGTCCGCAGCCGCCAGCGCAAGGCGGAGGTCCTTCAGTCCGAGGCGCGCCTTGAACAGGGCCGGCTCGTAGCGCTGCTCCGCGATCAACTTGCCGTAGCCCGAATAGACCGGTCCCGGGAACAGGCCGCTCGTGATGACGTCGAGGAAATCCTGCATTGCGAGGCCGTGGCCGGTCACGAGCGTGGCCGCCTCGCCGAGCGTCTCGACCGCCGCGCCCAACATGAAGTTAGCCGCGAGTTTCATCACGTTCGCCTGTTGCGGCAGCGAACCGATGCGCCAGGTTTTCTGGCCGATGGCGTCGAAAATCGGCTGCACGCGGTCGATCGACTCGGCCGGGCCGCCCGCTACGATCGTCAGCTTGCCCGCCGCCGCGACGTCGGGCCGCCCCATCACCGGTGCGGCGACGTAATGGACGCCGCGCGAGGCGTGCGCCGTCGCCAGTTCCTCGGCCAGCGCCACCGAGATCGTCGCCATGTTCACGTGGATCAGGCCGCGCGGGGCGTGTTCCAGCAGCGATGCGGTGATGACTTCGCGCAGTGCGGTATCGTCGGCGAGCATCGAGAACACGGCGTCGCCCGCAAACGCTTCGGCGGGCGTCGCGACGACCCGCGCACCTGCGTCGGCGAGCGGCTGCGCGCGTTCCGGCGAGCGGTTCCACACGCGCACCTGATGCCCGGCTTTCAAAATGTTTGCAACCATCGCGGCGCCCATCTCGCCGAGACCGATAAAACCGATGTCCATCTGTCGCTCCGTCTTCTAAAGAACTGGAAGTAAAGCACACCCATGCGACACGTGCAGGACAGCGCGCAATTAAACACGGTGCGATACTGATGCGATGGTCACAGCGACATTCCGCTTCTATGAGGAGCTGAACGATTTTCTCGCCCGGCCCCTGCGCCGGCGCGCGTTCAGTTGCGCCTGCGCGCGCGGCGCGACCGCGAAACATATGATCGAAGTGCTCGGCGTGCCGCATACCGAGGTCGAACTGATTCTGGTGAACGGCGAGTCGGTCGGTTTCAATCATCCGCTCTCGGACGGCGATCGCATCGCCGTTTATCCGAAGTTTGAAGCGCTCGACATCCAGCCACTATTGCGCGTGCGCGAACATCCGCTGCGCGTGGTGCGCTTCATTGCCGATGCGCATCTGGGCGGTCTCGCACCGCTGCTGCGGCTTGCCGGCTTCGACACGCTGTACGACAACCACTATCCCGACGCAGATATCGAAGCGCTCGCCGCAGCACAACAGCGCATCGTACTGACACGCGATCGGGAGCTATTAAAACGCCGCGCCATCACGCATGGCTGCTACGTACGCACACTGCGGCCGCGTGAGCAATTGCGCGAAGTGTTTGAACGGCTCGATCTGGCCGGCAGCGCGCAGCCGTTCCGTTTGTGTCTGATGTGCAATGCGCCGCTGCGGCGTATCGCCAAAGATGAAGTCGGCGATCGGGCGCCCGATGGCGTGCTGGAACGGCATAACCAGTTCGTCACCTGCGACGTGTGCCGCCGAGTGTTCTGGGAAGGCACGCACTGGCAACGCATGCGTGCGCTGATGGACAGCGTGGCCGGCGCGCCGGAACCGCCGATTTGAACGCCGCTCGACGTCTCAGACGCCACACGGTCTGAGCACCGCGCCAACGCCGCTCGGGTGCGGAATCGGCGCCGCTCGCTCGTCGCGCGGCGCGATGCGTACAATGCGGGATTACTTATCTGGCAGAGGCCTTCCGTATGGCGATGAAAAAGACCGACCTTGAAAAGAACAAGGCACTCAAGCTGAACAACGCAATGAAACTGTCGACCGCCGACCGCTTCGGCAAAGCCGCTGCCGCCGACCCGAAGCTCGACCGCCGCGAACAACGCAAGCTCGATCAGGCGCAGGGCCTCGTCGCGTTCGCCTGCAAGCTGAATGGCGACCTGGTCGCGGAGCTGAAAGAACGGGCCGCCACGCATCCGGAAGGTATGAGCGGGCTGCTGAACGAGGTCATCAAGCGCGGCCTCGCGGGCTAAACATCGCCCAAAGTCGCCGTCCGATACAAAAAGGCCAGAGCAGAAGCTCTGGCCTTTTTGCTGGCGACATTTAACCGGAACTGCGCTGCACTCGCCGACAAGCGGCGCGCACAAGAGAACCGGCAGGGTTCGCCCGGCGAAACCAAGCGTGAGCTTAGTTTGCCGCGCCCTTGTCGTTCGTGCCGGCTGCCGAAGCTGCTGCCGAAACCGGAGCGCGCTTGCCGTGCGTCTTCAGCTTCTTGATGTGGTGCTTCTTCGGCGCGCTAGCTGCAGCGGCCGGCGCTGCTGCGTCCGATGCCTGTGCGAAAGCTTGAACGGAGACCAGCGCGATCGATGCGGCTGCGAGCGAGACGATGAATTTTTTCATGTGTTGTTCCCCAAACCTGGACGACTGAGTCAGTGTGAATGAAATAGCTAAACGGTGAAGCAGACAAGGCTTGAGGCGCCTTACCGCTCCCCGCGGGAGAGTATTACGCAGCGTAGGCGGTTTGTCATGCGCAAAACTCGATATGTATTTTCCGCGAGACAGCTTGCTTTCGATATGCTTTCACTCATTAAGCATGCCGTATCAGGGCGATTACCTAGGTCTGCTTCTAGACCAGATTCCGCAGCAAACTGGCGGTTTCCTGAAGGGTCGGCAGCACCCGATGCAGCGCCGCATTCGCCGACTCCTGGCCGATCGGCATGCTTACGCTGATCGCTGCCACGACCGAGCCATGCCGGTCACGCAACGGCACCGCAACACCACGCATGCCCAGCTCCAGTTGTTGATCGGTGACGACATAACCATCGCGGCGGATTTCGCCCAGCACTTCGCGCAGGCGCTCCGTGGTCGAATACGTATGTGGCGTGAATACCTTGATCGGATAGGACGCCAGCCACTGCTCGATGCTTTCCGGCGGCTGGAAGGCCAACAGGATCAACCCCGCCGACGACAGCGGCGCACTCGCCCGCGAGCCGAGCACGAAACCGACCGCCATCGCGCGGTTGACGCCGTTGCGCGCAACGTAGACCACGTCGTGTTCATCGAGAATCGCGACCAGCGCGGTTTCCTGCACCGTCGCGGTGATGCGCTGAAGAAATGGCTGCACGGTGCGCGGCAAGCGTGCTGAATCCAGATACGACTGACCGAGCCGCAATACGCGCGGCGCGAGCCAGAACAGCTTGCCGTCGGTATCCACGTAGCCGAGTTCGCGCAGCGTCAGCAGATAGCGGCGCGCCGCCGTGCGCGAGAGCCCGGCGCGGGCGGCCACCATGGTCGGCGTCATGCGCGCGTGCTCTTCGTCGAATGCTTCGATGATCGCCAGCGCCTTCGCGGCGCCGGCGATCCAGTCTTTCTCGTCCATTGCGTCTGCCTGAAAGTCGGCCTGCTCTGGGGGTCACTCGTGTCCTGATCCATGAGGCCGTTGCGCGATTATCGCGCGAGTCGCTCGCTGTGCACGCGGTTGAAGACTCATTTGAAGTCCCAGCGCATCTGCTCGGCGATCCCCACCCCGCGCGAGGTCCGCACACATTCGCTCACATAGTCCGTGAACGGCAGCGGCTCGAAGCCGATCTCGTCACGCAGACGGCGGTTGTCGAACGCGTAGTCCAGCTCCGCGAAACCGGCGTACAAACGCAGCGCGTGCTCGATCAGGCGGCCGCTGCTGCAACGGTCACGGCCCACCACCTCGCGTGCGATCTTGCCGAAGTCGCGCACGCGGCACATCGAATAACGGCTGCCCGAGGTGCCGATGGCTTCGTCCATGGCGCTGATGATCTGACCGATGGTCGGCGCTTCCGAACCCGCCGACACGTGATACGTATCGAAAGCCAGCGACGGCTTCACCGCCAGCAGCGCGAGCGCACGGGCGCAGTCTAGGGACGCTGCCTCGCCGCGTCTGTCCTGAAGTTGGGGGAATGTGTGCACAATTGTGTTCAAGTGTTCGCGAATGTTCGCGGCGTATCCCGCACGCGTGCGCCCGGATAGAATCGGCACCGGATACAACGCCTTGTTAGAACAACCGAATTCGAAAAACCGCCTTTGAAACCTGACACACGTCAACACCTTCGCGCGAATCTGCTGATGCTGGTCGCGGCGATCATCTGGGGCTCCGCATTCGTCGCACAACGCTTAAGCCTCGATGCGATCGGACCGTTCCTGTTTACCGGACTGCGTTTCCTGCTCGGCGCGCTGGTCGTGTTGACGATGATCGTCTGCGTGCGGCGCTCCGCGCTGGCTGAGCTGACGAAACGAGAACCCGGCGGCGCACGCGAACTGCTCGGTGCCGGTGTGCTGCTCGGTGTCGTGCTGTCGGCGTCGATTTCGTTGCAGCAGATCGGCCTGCAATACACGAAGGTCGCCAACGCCGGCTTCATCAGTTCGTTGTATGTGGTGCTCGTGCCCCTGCTGGGCGTGCTGTTTCGTCATCGGACGGGATTCGGCACGTGGCTCGGTGCGACGCTGGCAGCGATCGGCATGTACTTTCTGAGCGTCAACGAGCACTTCTCGATCCTGTACGGCGACTGGTATCAGCTTGCCGGCGCCTTGGTGATTTCCGTACAGATGATGCTGGTCGGCCGCTTCGCGCTGCGGCACGACACCCTCATGCTGGCGCTCGTGCAGTTCGTGACTTGCGGGCTCGTGTGTCTGGCCATCGGTCTCGTGATCGAGCCGGTCAGTCTCGCTGTGATCGAGCGCGCCGCGCCGACGATTCTGTACGGCGGTGCGCTGTCGGTGGGCGTCGCCTATACGATTCAGGTGGTTGCGCAAAAGTACGCGGCGCCGTCGCATGCTGCGGTGATCTTCAGTATGGAAGGCGTGTTCGCCGCGCTCGCCGGGTGGCTCGTGCTCGGCGAAACGCTGTCAGCGCGCGCGCTATTTGGATGCGCGCTGATGCTCGCGGGTTTGATCGTGTGTCAGGTGGGACCAGCCTCGCGACGCGGAAGTGAACCTGATCGCTTGCCTCATGAAGCGTGAGGGTTTAGCCAGTCGCCCGGGCGTGCCGCCTCGGCTAAGCGGCACGCGGCTGCGCGAAGAGTTTGGGTGTATCGGCAGTGGGCGGAAACACACACCAGCAGCCGTCGTCGTGTCGAAAGAAAAAAAGGCCGCGCGATCCACCTTCCTGAGAAGTCTCGACCCGCACGTAGCGCCTGCCGCCCAGACGGGTGCGGCTGAATTCGGTCACGTGAACCGGAACCGAAGGCCCCGGCGCCAGCCATTTCTCGACCAGAAAACGCAGCGATTGTTCGCTTGTGGCTCTCATGATCCGCTCCGGGCCGGTTTGTCGTGACTCGCCTCCCGTGTCGCGTCGTTGCTTTCGTCGTTTTCGGTGCCTTCCTCATCATGCTCGGAGGATGCAAGCGATATGGCCCGGTTAGTGGCCGCCGCCCGCAGCGTCGTGCAGTGGCTGGCATGTCTGATATCCGAGAGAAGACGGACTAGTTGTCGTGCTGTTCTGCGTTTCATTGCACACCCCCGCACTGCACCAATAACTTCAGAAAACACTTTAACTCTATGCCTGGATAGGGCGTTGCTGAAATGATTTTGACTAAATAGCAACAGTTGCGCTTGCAAAAAAATAGACGCAATCTTTGTACCTTCCAGCTTCAATGTGCACGTTCGGGGAAGGGCGGTCTGTACGCTGGCGAGCGGATGGCATCGATGAAAAAGCCGGGCCGCCGCTCGGGCGGCATATGCCCGGATGCGCAAGTTATCCACAATTGCCTATGAATAACTTCGGGATAGCGCATCGGACAGCCTGTGTGCGAAATCTTGATAAGACGCGCTGCCAGGCAAGCCCTGTCAAAGTTATCCCAGCTTTGTAGTTTTTCTACAGTCGTGTTCCGCAGGGTTATGGGTTTCGCATGACGTTGATGTGACGGGGGATTTGAGAGTTATCCACAGACGGGGTTAACCCTTGTTAACTATTACTACATATATATATGTATGAAGTAAAAAACATAGGATAAGTACGGCTGCGTGATGAGATCGAAGGCTGATCAGCTCTTGATCAGCCGAAACCCCGCGGCATTAATACATGCATCAAGGCGCGACGCTTGGTCCGCTTGCACGTTGCACGGCAGCAGCCTTGTCGATCGCATCAGGCATTTCAGGAGGCGACGCTGGAATGGTCGCTTCGACCGGCACCGGCAACAGGCGCGTTTCGATGCGGTTGTTCACAACCGGCTGCGTGCGCACCACGGTTTGCAGATAGTGATCGACAAGGCCGAAGAAACGATCGTAAAACTTGCCCGACGGGATGGTCTCGCTTGAAATCTTGACCATCGCATCGCTGTTCGAACGGATCGGCAACGACAGCGAACCCAGCACGCTCAACCCGACGCTCGCCGACGTATCGCTTTTCTTTAACGCAAAGCCGTTTTGCACAGCATTGACGTAGACGATGCTCGTATCGCTCGCCTCTTCCCCCGGCGTACACACCACATGAAACTCGACGACGATGTGCGTATCGCCGGTCGGCTGGAAATTTTTCGTTCCGTCGACGGTATCGGTGCGCGTCATCGTTGTCAGATAGCCCTGACTCAGCAGTGCGCGGCGCGCGGCCTCGCAGGTATCCGTGACGCTCGAATTGAAATTTCGGGCGTAAGGGCTCGCGCCCGTTTCGAACAATTCCTGCTGGAATTTCGGCTGCGGAGCGCTGCTGCAGGCGGCAAGTGTCAACAGGCCGAAAAGCGCGGTGGCAGTGGCTTTGGAAAACGAGGTGAACATGATCGATCGGAAGAGGCGCGGCGTGAGCTCGAATGGGAATGCATTGTAGAGCGGTTGCCAGGTGTGCGTAAAAAGTACGCAGCGCCGCCTTACACGACGTGACGGCTCAATTCCGCGGCTTCAGCGCGGGACCACGACAAAGAGGAAAAATACGACGGAGTTGCCGCTCAGTGCGGCATGGCAGGCGATGCGCCTGGCAGCGCCGCCGCGGCGTTGCCCGCCGGTATCGTAAAAGCGTCGGCCCAGTTGTCCGGCGCCGGGCAACGGTCGGCTTCGCACATGCTGGCTTGTGCGCCCGCGTGCGACGCGATGTTCTGTGCTCCGGCAACGTCGGCGAAATCTTCGACGCGCAAGCTCACCTTCTTCGCGTACGCCTGCGATCCGCCATAACTCTTGAGCGCCGCGTTCATGTCGCCGTTGGCCGAACGCATGTAGCCGTAGAGGATCGCCGAGCCCACTTCGATGTTGGTCGTCGGCTCTGTGAGGTCTTTGACGTTCCTCAGCATCCCCCGATGGGCGCCCGGCACCACCTGCATCAGCCCGGTCGCGCCGTTGGCGCCCTTGGCCTTTTCCTTGAAGCGGGATTCGATCGAGATGATCGCCAGCAGCAGTGCCGGCGGCAGCGAATATTTCGAAGCGGCGGACTGCACCGCGTCGGAAATCTTTTGAGCCTTTTCCTTTGCCAGACCGAATTTCTGCGTCAGATACGCGGACATGCGGTCATTATTTTCGTCGGCCGTTGCGGTTTGCATCAGGCCGAGCGAAAGCACGATCAGGCAAAGTAACCGGCTCATAACGGAGGACGGGAAAGAAAAGGGATTCGCGCATTATAGCTCTGCCCCCAAAATAGGCACCAAACAACCAAAATTCGTCTGAGGAAAGACGGCCGGCTGGTGCGTCCGCGCGTGCTTCGCGAGCGCATGTCGGGCGCACCCAGTTGTGCGGCAGTGCGCTCGGAGAAACTACGCCGGCTGTGAATCGGCGCTCTCATTCCGCGTAGCGGCGATGCAAAGCTGCTGCCACCTCCGCGAAACGGGCGCGTAATTCCGGCGGCGCCAGCACGTCGGCCTCGGTGCCGAAGCGCAGCAACTCCGCGCATGCCTGCCTTATCGAACCGACCGGCAAAGTGACCGTGCGCCAGCCGTCGGACGGATCCGGCTCGCCAATTTTCGCGGCTGAGCGTGCGAACGGCGACGTGAAGGCTTCGAGCATCTGCATGCCCCACGGCGACAGGCGCAGCGTTGCCTCGCTCGCATGCATCTCTTCGGACAGACGCTGCGTGCTGTCTTGCCAGTAAGTCGCCAGATCGAAGGCGGGCGGTCGCTCGAAAGTCTCGTCAAGCACGTTCAATTCGAGAATGCGCGAAATGCGGTAGATGCGGACGTCCGCGCCGACCCGCCCAACCACGTACCACGCGCCGCTTTTCAGCACGATGCCGAGCGGGTCGATCCGCCGAAATTTTTCGGCCTTCCAGCTCTGATAGCGAATCTGCAGCGGATGCTGTTCCCACACCGCGCTGGCGATCAACGGCAGATTCGCGGGCTGGTCCGCGTCGGAAAACCAGGCGGGAGCGTCGAGGTGAAAACGCGAGCGCATGCGCTCCGCGGTCGAACGCAATTCGACCGGCAGCGCGGCAAGCAACTTGGTTTGCGCGCCGGCCATGACGGCGCCGAGCCCAAGTGCCTGCACTGGCCCCGGCAAGCCGGCGAGGAACAATGCCTCCGCTTCCTGCGACGACAGGCCGTTCAGACGCGTACGGTATCCGTCGAGCAGACGATAGCCACCTTCTGCGCCACGTTCGCTCTGGACGGGGACGCCCGCGGCGCTCAAGGCGTCGATGTCGCGATAGATCGTGCGCAGGGAGACCGCGCATTCGTCGGCGAGCGACTGCGCGGTCACGCGTCCGCGCGCTTGCAAGGTCATCAGGATGGAAAGGAGGCGGCTGGCTCTCATGCGGACAAGTGTAGTCATACCTGACACAAACTGACAGGTATGGGCGCTTAGGATGGGGACATCCGGCGTCAGATGGACGCTGGCTTTCCAACGAGACGCTCACTCAGAAGGCTCCCCATGACCACAGATCGCACGATCACGCTGTTCCACTCACCGCAGTGCCGCTCCGTCAGCGCACTGACGCTGCTCGAGGAACTCGGCGCCCCGTATCAGCTAAAGGTGCTGAACATGAAGGCCGGCGAGCAGCGCAAGGCGCCGTATCTCGCGATCAATCCACTCGGCAAAGTGCCGGCGATTCTTCACGGCGACGCGCTGATCACCGAACAGGTCGCAATCTTTATCTATCTGGCCGACCTGTTTCCTGAAGCGGGTCTCGCGCCGGCGCTCGACGATCCGTCGCGCGGCCCGTATCTGCGCTGGCTGGTGTACTACGCGGCATGCTACGAACCGGCGCTGGTCGACAAGGCGATGAAGCGCGAACCGGCACCGCTCGCCACGTCGCCCTATGGCGATTTCGATTCGATGCTCGGGACGGTGACGAGCCAGCTGCAGGCGTCGCCCTATTTGCTCGGAGACAAGATGTCGGCCGCGGATATTTTGTGGGGCATCGCGCTGCATTGGGGGATGATGTTCAAGCTGGTGCCTGAGACGCCAGTCGTGCTCGAGTACACCCAGCGCGTCTGCTCGCGGCCGAGCTTCGTGAAGGTGAGCGAGCGGGATGTCGCGCTGGCGGCCGAGCATGAGGCGGCGGTCAAAGGGGCTTGATGTTGCGGGCCGGCTGCCGGGGATGCCGCGGTGATCAGCGATGTTGGCACCTGACCGGCTGGCCAGTTGATCGGTCGGCCGATCCGGCATCCGGCTCGATGCGCCCGGATTTGAGACAATGAAGCCCGCCGGTGAATGTCTTCCCGGGACAACCGGGCGCGCCTTGACCTTTTCAGCAGGCGCCAGCCCATTGAACAAGAGATGTTTTCAGGTATGAGCAAGACCGTATTCATTCCCAGCGTCCCCGCGACGTCGGAGGAAGATTTCGAAGTGTCAGCGACGTCGAAACTGGCCGGCTACCGGCGTTTTTTCGGCGTGTTGAAAGTGGTTCGAACCACCGATGGCCGCGTGCTGTTCCCGTTCGACGGCGCGCCGGAACTCGGACCCTACGCGACCAAGCTGGAAGCCGTCGCGGCGGCACAGGTGTATGGCGAGCACATCGTGACCAGCGACCTGGCGCGTCCGGAGTTGTAAGCGCGGGCGCTCGGCGGGTGCGCTTTGGTCCCTTAGGCGGGTTGCTCGGTTAGTCACTCGGAATCGTCATTTGAAGTGGTCATTTCGGGAGCAACGAATGCCTCGTCTGCGCAAAGTGGGCTCATTGCCCGTTGTCATGGGGAGTGCGGCCGTGCTGATGGCCGCTTTCTGTCAATCCGGCTTCGCCCAGACGTCGGACGCCAATGCCGGTCAGACGGCGCTCGGCAAAGCCGAAGTCGTTCACGCCCAAGTCCACGTAGTAGCCATCTACCCGGCCACCAACAGCGTCACCCTACGCGGTCCGCGCGGCAATCTTGCGGATGTCGACGTCAATCCCCAGTTGGCCGATGTCAGGAAACTGCGGGTCGGCGACACGCTGAACGTTGCGTACCAGCAGGCGCTGCTGCTTCAAGTCGACAAGGTGGCGACCAAAGGCGTGCGTGAACGCATCGAGACGACGGTGGCGATACCGGCCTCAGCGGGATACGCATCGTCGGCGCATAGGGTACAGATTGTCGCGACGGTGTTGAAGATCGACCGTAAAAGCCGGATGGTGACGCTGCGTGGGCCGAAGCATCAGCAGGTACTGAGGGCGGCGGAGAGTATTCCGCTCGATGAGTTGAAAGTCGGAGACAGTGTGCGCGCGGAGTTTGTGTCGGCGGCTGCGGTGGAGGTGGTGAGGAAGTGAGGTGCGCTATCGGGGCAAAAAAAGGCCGCCCTCAGGCGACCGTTTTTTCAGCATGATGCGAGCGATAGCAGCCTATCACCCTCACTCCACAGTGACCGACTTCGCCAGGTTCCGCGGCTTATCGACGTCCGTGCCTCGCGCACAAGCCGTGTGATAAGCCAGCAACTGCAGCGGCACCACGTGCAGGATCGGCGACAGCAAGCCGTAGTGCTCCGGCATCCGGATCACATGCAGGCCTTCATCATTCACGATCTTCGTATCAGCATCCGCGAACACATAAAGCTGGCCGCCGCGCGCACGCACTTCCTGGATATTCGACTTCAGCTTCTCCAGCAGCGCGTCATTCGGCGCCACCGTCACCACCGGCATTGCTTCAGTCACGAGCGCCAGCGGCCCGTGCTTCAACTCGCCGGCCGGATACGCTTCCGCGTGGATATAGGAAATCTCCTTCAGCTTCAACGCACCCTCGAGCGCGATCGGATAATGCAGGCCACGCCCGAGGAACAACGCATGTTCCTTGCGCGAAAACTCTTCCGACCACGCAATGATCTGCGGCTCCAGCGCCAGCACGCTATTCAACGCCGCCGGCAGGTGGCGCAACTGCTTCAGATACTCGGCTTCCTGCTCCGTGCTCACCTGCCCACGCAGCTTTCCAAGCGTCGCTGCCAGCACGAACAGCGCCACCAGTTGCGTCGTGAATGCCTTGGTCGACGCCACACCGATCTCGCGACCCGCATGCGTGAGGAACGACAATTCCGTCTGGCGCACCATCGCGCTCGTGCCGACATTGCACACCGCCAGCGTATGTTTGTGCCCCAGCGACTGCGCATGCTTGAGCGCCGCCAGCGTATCGGCCGTCTCGCCCGACTGCGAGATCACCACCACCAGCGACTTCGGATTCGGCACCGACTCGCGATAGCGATACTCGCTGGCAATTTCCACCTGGGTCGGGATCTTCGCGACCGACTCGAGCCAGTACTTCGCGGTCAGCCCCGAGTAATAGCTCGTGCCGCACGCGAGAATCAGCAGGTTGTCGATGTCCGCGAACACCTTCCCCGCGCCGTCGCCGAATAGCGCCGCGTCGAACGAATCGCCTTGCGGGATCGTGTCCGTAATCGCACGCGGCTGCTCGAAAATTTCCTTCTGCATGAAGTGGCGATACGGGCCGAGTTCGACCGCGCCGCCATACGCCGCGACCTGGCGCACTTCGCGCTGCGCTTCGTAACCGTCACGATCGGCGATACGCACGCCCTCGAGCGACAGTTCGCAAACGTCGCCTTCCTCGAGGAAGATGAAGCGTTCGGTGCTGCCGGCAAGCGCCAGCGCATCTGACGCGAGGAAGTTCTCACCGTTGCCGAGCCCCACTACCAGCGGCGAACCTTGCCGCGCGCCGACCACCGTATGCGGCTGATCCTTATGCAGCACCGCGATCGCGTACGCGCCGTGCAATTGCCCGACCGCTTCGCGCACAGCGGCAAACAGATCGCCGCGATACAGGCTGTGAATCAGGTGAGCGATAACCTCCGTGTCGGTCTGAGAGACAAACACGTAACCCTTGCCCCGCAGCATTTCACGCAGCAACTCGTAATTCTCGATGATGCCGTTGTGTACCAACGCGAGTGCGTCTTTCGAGAAGATCGGGTGGGCGTTGTCGGTTACCGGCGCGCCGTGCGTCGCCCAGCGCGTATGCGCGATACCCGTGATGCCTTCGAGGTGGCTCTCCTTCACCTGCTCGTCCAGATCGGCCACGCGCGCGACGCTGCGAGCACGACGCGGCCCATCACTACCGAGTACCGCCACGCCGCACGAATCGTAGCCGCGATACTCGAGGCGACGCAGTCCTTCGATCAGGACGGGAACGATGTTACGTTGCGCAACCGCGCCGACAATGCCACACATGGCTTATTCCTTTTCAGTGCTGGGTTTCAGGGAGCGCGCTTCATGCGCGCGTCACGCCCATCAACTTTTCTTCTTGGTCGGGCGTACATAGCCCGACTTGCTTGTTTGAGTCTTATCGTTCAGGACCAGCATGTCTTCTTCGACATCCTTCCAGACCGTGGTGCCCGCCGCGATCGTCACACCGCGCTTGACGCGCACGGGCGCAACGAGTTGCGTGTCCGAACCGACGAACACGTCGTCTTCGATGATCGTGCGGAATTTGTTCGCGCCGTCATAGTTACAGGTGATGGTACCCGCACCGATATTCACGCGCGCCCCGACATCCGCATCGCCGATATACGTCAGATGGTTCGCCTTTGAGCCATGACCGAGCACCGAGTTCTTCACCTCGACGAAGTTGCCGACGTGCGACTCATCCTGCAACGACGTGCCCGGACGCAGCCGCGCATAAGGGCCGAGCACGACGTTCGCACCCACTTCGGCGCCTTCGATATGCGTGAACGCGTCGACGCGCGTACCGGCGCCGATCGTCGCATTGCGGATCACGCAGTTCGGCCCGACCGTCACGTTGTCAGCCAGCGTGACGCGGCCTTCGAACACGCAGTTCACGTCGATCGAGACGTCGCGGCCGCATTCGAGTGTGCCGCGCACGTCGATTCGAGCCGGATCGGCAAGCGTCACGCCGGCCACCAGCAGCGTCTCGGCGACATTGTGCTGATGAATCCGTTCGAGTTCGGCAAGCTGCTGCTTGCTATTCACGCCGAGCGTTTCCCACTCTTCGTCAGGCTGTGTGGTGACGACTTCGAGTCCGGCTTCGATCGCCATCTCGACCGCGTCGGTCAGGTAGAACTCGCCTTGCGCGTTGTCGTTCTTTAACGCGGCGAGCCATGCGCCCAGACGCTCGGTCGGCGCGACGATGATGCCGGTGTTGATCTCGGCGATCTTGAGCTGCTCGGGCGTCGCGTCTTTCTGTTCGACGATGCGCGACACCTTGCCGTGCTGATCGCGCACGATGCGGCCGTAGCCGCTGGGGTCGTCGAGCGTGACGGTGAGAACACCGTAGCCGCCTCGGCCCGCGCGATCGGTCAGCGCCTGCAGCGTGCTGGCGCGCGTGAGCGGCACGTCGCCGTACAGCACCAGCGTGGGTTCGGACGGATCGAGCAGCGGCAACGCCTGTTGCACGGCGTGACCCGTGCCGAGTTGCTGCTCCTGCGCGGCGAACTGGACATCCGGCGCCGCTACCGCTTCACGCACGGCTTCGGCGCCATGACCGACCACTACGACCAGACGCGTGGGCTTGAGCGCACGAGCAGTGTCGATGACATGAGCGAGGAGCGGCCGGCCAGCCAGGGGATGGAGCACCTTGGGAAGCGCGGACCGCATGCGCTTACCGGTGCCTGCCGCCAAAATCACGATGTTCATGGCGTCGGCAATCAGACAAGTTTGGAGCCGACGATTCTATCATGCGACCTATAACGAATAAGGCCGCTCGCGCGGCCTTATTACCCTGCCGAATCACCCGGAAACCTTTGATTTCAGGGCACTTCACGGCCTGGTTACATATCGTCGAACTGAACGATCGAGATCGGCTTCGATCCGTTGAAGGTTGCGCCCTCACCGGAATCGGTCGAACACGGCTCCTCGTCGAAAGCGATATCGCCTTGCGGATCGGCCTCGCCGCTTGCACGCAGGCCGGCGAACGGGAACAGCTTGTGATCCATCAGATGCGACGGCACGATGTTCGACAACGCATTGAACATGTTCTCGATGCGGCCCGGGAAACGCTTCTCCCAATCGCGGATCAGCGCCTTCATTTCCGCGCGTTTCAGGTTCGGCTGGCTGCCGCACAGGTTGCACGGAATGATCGGGAATTCGCGCAACTCCGCGTACTTTTCCAGATCGGTTTCCTTCACGTAAGCGAGCGGACGGATCACGATATTCTTGCCGTCGTCTGATTGCAGCTTGGGCGGCATGCCCTTCAGCTTGCCGCCGTAGAACATGTTGAGCAGCAGCGTTTGCAGAATGTCGTCGCGATGATGGCCGAGCGCGATCTTGGTCGCGCCGAGCTCGCCCGCCACGCGATACAGAATCCCGCGACGCAAGCGCGAGCACAGCGAGCAGGTGGTCTTGCCCTCCGGCACCAGCCGCTTGACGATGCTGTACGTATCCTGGTTCTCGATGTGAAACGGAATGTCGAGTTGCTTCAGGTACTCGGGCAGCACGTGCTCCGGAAAGCCCGGCTGCTTCTGGTCGAGATTCACCGCGACGATGTCGAAGTTGATCGGCGCGCGTTCGCGCAGCCGCATCAGGATTTCGAGCATCGCGTAGCTGTCCTTGCCGCCCGACAGGCACACCATCACCTTGTCGCCTTCCTCGATCATGTTGAAGTCGCCGATCGCCTCACCGACCTGGCGCGCGAGCCGCTTGAACAGCTTGTTGTTCTCGTAGGCTTCTTTCTGCTCGCGGCGCGTGAGCGGCGCTTTGACCGCTGAGGCGTGTCCCGCCTGCACAGCCTCGGGGGCCGCGGAGTCGTTCAGGATTTCCTGAGCATTCATGGCTCAATCCTCTTTGATACGGAAGACTTCGACGCCCACGGCGTCGCAGTCGGGATAAACGTCCGGCTTTTCGGTCGACACGCAGACAGCGCGCACTTGCGGATGATCGAGGAGCGCCTTGACGAGGTCATCGCAGAGGGTTTCCTGCAGGTGAATATGACCTTGCTCGACGCGGCGCGCGATGGTCGAGCGCATGAAGTCGTAATCGACGACTTCGTTCAATTTATCCTGAACCGGCGTGGACAGCGCGAGCGGCACGAACAGTTCGACGTTGATCACGACGCGCTGTTCGCCGCGCTTTTCGAAGTCGTGCACGCCGATGTTGATGTGCACTTCGTAATTGCGCAGAAAGAGCCGGCGGCAATCGGCGAGCCGGGGATGCGAAAGAGCGGCAAACATGTTCGTTCCAGTCGAAAAAAGAGTGCGGAGCACTCAAGTGGGCGCTTCAGGGCGCGGGCGGCCGCCGGCTCACCCGGCAACCAGCACGCATGCGCTTCAGGCGCCCGTCAAAAACATAACGTCGCGCGGCAGCGGCACGAGGTGCTGCCCGCCGTCGACCACCAGCGTCGTTCCTGTGACGCCCGCTGCATCGGCGAGATACAGCGCGGCGGCGACAATATCCTCCGGCCGCGACGCGCGGCCCAAAGGTGTAGCACGGTGAGCTTCTTCAAAACCAGCCGGCGTTTGATCGGCGGATTGCATCGTCAGACCAGGGGCAAGCCCGACCACGCGCACTTTCGGCGCCAACGCCTGCGCCAGCGCAACCGTCGCTGTCTGCAACGCTGCTTTCGACAGCGTGTAGGACAGGTAGTCCGGGTTCATGTTGTACAGCTTCTGGTCCAGCACATTGATGACCACGCCGCGCTGGCTTTCATCGGTGCGCGCGGCTTCCGGCGTGGCCTCGAACAGCATACGCGCCAGCACGAGCGGCGCGCCGAGATTCATCGCGGTCAGCTTCAGCAGAAGGTCGTAACCGACGTTCTGCGCCGTGTCTTCTTCGAAGCGCGAGGCGTTGTTGACAATACACGACGGGCGGCCCAGCGCGGCCATACAGGCGGGCAGAAGCTGCTCGACCTGGGCCTCGTCGCCCAATTCCGCGTGCAAAGCCACCGCCCGGCGGCCAAGGGCGACGATTTCCGCGACTACTTCGTCAGCCGCCTCCCGCGACGCGCCGTAGTGGACCGCCACGTCCCAGCCACGCGCGGCGAAGCCGAGCGCGAGCGAGCGCCCGATGCGGCGGGCGGCGCCGGTAATCAGCACGATGCGCGGCGTTTCAGGCGCGCGGGCGGCGGCGGTGTCCAGAGGGGCGGTCATTTACAATGCGGGGATGAATCCGAAAGCTCACCAACCCGATAGTTTACCTGCTCCCGGCCCGAGCGCGCTTGCGCAGTCCGAAGCGCTGGTCGCAGAGGTCCGCGCGGAGCTCGAAGCGGCAGGCGGCTGGCTGCCATTCGACCGCTACATGGAGCGCGCGCTTTACGCGCCGGGACTCGGCTATTACAGCGGCGGCGCCCGCAAATTCGGCCTGCGCGGCGACGACGGCAGCGACTTCGTCACGGCGCCGGAAATGTCGCCCCTCTTCGCCGCGACGCTGGCGCGCCCGCTCGCCGAGGCCTTGGAGGCGAGCGGCACGCGCGCGCTGATGGAATTCGGCGCCGGTACGGGGAAACTCGCCGCCGGCTTGCTGAATGCGCTCGACGTTCTGGCCGTCGAATTCGACAGCTACTCGATCGTGGATTTGTCCGGTGAGTTGCGCGAACGCCAACGCGAGACGATCGAAGCCACGGCACCGGCGCTGGCCGCGAAGGTGCGCTGGCTGGACGCGTTGCCGGAAGGATTCGAAGGCGTGGTGATCGGCAACGAAGTGTTGGACGCGATGCCCGTACGGCTTTTCGCCTTTACCGGCGGCGCCTGGCACGAACGCGGCGTGACGTGGCGCGACGAGGCCTTTGCGTTCGACGACCGGTTGGTATCGGAGGCTGCGGACATTGCGCTTCTGGCTGAGATCGAAACTACCGGTGTCGACTACGTCACCGAAACGCACGACGCCGCCCGTGCATTCACGCGGACCATTTGCACGATGCTCACGCGTGGCGCGGCGTTCTTCATCGATTATGGTTTTCCGCGCCACGAGTACTACCATGAGCAACGCGCGCAGGGCACGTTGATGTGCCATTACCGGCACCGGGCGCATGGTGACCCGTTTGTCTATCCGGGCTTGCAGGACATTACCGCGCACGTGGAATTTACCGGCATCGCCGAAGCCGGCGTCGAGGCTGGTGCGGATTTGTTGGGGTTCACGTCGCAAGCGCGGTTCTTGTTGAACGCGGGGATTACCGAGACGTTATCGGCGCTCGATCCAACGGACACGGCGAGGTTTTTGCCTGCGGCGAATGCAGTCCAGAAGTTGTTGTCCGAGGCGGAGATGGGTGAGCTGTTCAAGGTGATCGCGTTTTCGCGCGGGCTGGATGACACGCTGCAGGTGTTTTCCGGCGGCGACCGGTCACATACGTTGTGATTTTTTGCCTTAGGGATTGGCGATGATCCGCTGGCTGTTGACTACGTTTGTTGCGGTGGCGGTGTTGTCGGCCTGCTGGCCGTGGCTCAGGAAGATCGGGATTGGGCGGATGCCTGGTGATGTTACGTTGCGCCTCTTCGGGCGGGAGTACCCGTTTCCGTTTATGTCGACGCTTGTGGTTTCGATGGTTTTGTCGCTGATCGCGAGGGTTTTGTAGTCTGCGCGACGCTTGTTGTCCGTGTTCTCAGGGTTTTGGCCTTTCCTTGAATTGGTAGTGGTTTATTAGCGTTGCCCCTGTGCGGGGCGGCACTTACTTTCTTTGCCGCCGCAAAGAAAGATAAGCAAAGAAAGCGGCTTAAACCGCTAATGCTAAGTGGGCACCGTGGTTTGCTACGGGTAGTGGTGCATCTGGAATCCGTGTCCTCGCGCATTCTGCGTTAGTGACAAAGGACTCATCCACTCCCACTCCGCACTGCGTGCGTCGCGGACGGGTATGCATGGGAAACCAGAGGCTTCGGTTTAGGTCCGTGGGGGCCATCGGCTTCGCCTCGGCGAAGCGCCCCTGCATTCACCCGGGAACCCCTACTTGAAGTGATATGTCCGTGTCCCGCAATCACGGTCACAGTCACGGCTGTGGCGGTGGCAATGCAATGACGAGCCACGGTTCAGTGGCGAGGCGCGAGCGCCGAAACCTAGCGGGTGGTTTTAAGAAGTACTCTTCGGCGCGCGCAGCGCCGCCGGAAGTATGACGCCCTTGTCACAAGCGCCTGCAGGTGCACGAACCCAGATTCCAGATGCACCACTGCCCGTAGCAGACTACGGTGCCCACTTAGCATTAGCGGTTTGAGCCGCTTTCTTTGCTTATCTTTCTTTGCGGCGGCAAAGAAAGTAAGTGCCGCCCCGCACAGGGGCAACGCTAATAGACCACTACCAATTCAAGGAAAGGCCAAAGCCCTAAGAACACGAACAAAAGCGCCGCGCAGGCAAAAAAACCTCAAGCAACAAGAGCCCCTTCAACAGCGCGAACGCGCTCCTGATGCACGGCATCCTTAATCCCCGCAGGCGAGTCAACGAGCCGCTTAGCCACAGCACCAGCATCCACCCCCCGCGCAGCAACAAGCGCAATCCGCAACCGCTCAGCCTGCGGATACTCCCGCATCTCAAACCCAAGCCGCCCACGCGCATCCGCCTCACAAGCCTGCAAGGCTTCAGCAAACCGCGCCGGTTTCCGAATCGCATCGCTGCGCTCGAGCAGCCTCACCAACGCGGCCGCCCCCATCTCCATCACGCGATGAATATTCCCATGCTCCCGCGCGACCAGCAGCGCCAGATCGCGGCATTCATTCGGCACCCGCAGCCGCTCACATAAAGGCTTCAGCAAATCCACGCTGCGCCCCTCATGCCCGATATGCCGCGGCAATACGTCGTCCGGCGTCGTCGCCTTGCCCAGATCATGCGTGAGCGCTGCGAACCGAACCGGCAACGCGTAACCCTGTTGCGCGGCATGGTCGACCACCATCATCACGTGCACGCCCGTATCCACTTCGGGATGATAGTCAGCCCGCTGCGGCACGCCGAACAACGCTTCGATCTCCGGCAGAATCCGCGCCAGCGCGCCGCATTCCCGCAGCACCTCGAACATGCGGGACGGCTTCTTCTCCATCAACCCGCGCGACACCTCCTGCCACACGCGCTCGGCGACCAGTGCATCGACCTCACCGTCGGCCACCATCTTGCGCATCAGCGCCATCGTCTCCGGCGCCACCGTGAAATCGACGAAGCGCGCCGCGAACCGCGCAATCCGCAAAATCCGCACGGGGTCTTCCAGGAACGCATCGCTGACATGGCGAAACAGCCGCGCCTGCAAATCGCCCCGGCCGTTGAACGGGTCGATCACCGGACCGGTCAGTTCGCCGTCCGGGCGCATTTCGCGCGCCATCGCGTTGATTGTCAGGTCGCGGCGAGCGAGATCCTCTTCGAGCGTGACATCCGGCGCGTAGAAGAACTGGAAGCCGTGATAGCCCGCGGCCGTCTTGCGCTCGGTGCGTGCAAGCGCGTATTCCTCGTGTGTCTGCGGATGCAGAAACACCGGAAAATCCTTGCCCACCGGACGATAGCCCTGCACCACCATCTGCTCGGGCGTCGCCCCAACCACCACGTAATCCCGGTCCTGCACGGGTACGCCCAGCAACTCGTCACGGATCGCGCCGCCTACTGCGTAGATATTCATAGGCATACGTCTTGGTACGGAATGGCATGCGTTTCGCGCAGCGCGTCGTCGATCCATGCCTTCACCGCCGGCAACGCCGTCACGCGACGAACGTAAGCCGCGGCGGCTTCGGAGAGCGCCGGTTGCCACGTGTTGAAGCGCATCACGACGGGTGCGTACATCGCGTCGGCGATGCTGAACTCGCCGAACAGGAAAGGACCGCCGTAGGTATCGAGACACCTGCTCCAGATCGCGTCGATGCGTGCGATGTCGGCGAGCGCGCCCGGCGTTGCGTTCTTACCCGGAAACGACGCACGAATGTTCATCCACATGTTCGAGCGCAATTCGCCGAAACCCGAATGCATCTCGGCGCTGATGCTGCGTGCGTGGCTACGCGCCGCCGGGTTGCGCGGCCACAGCGCATGCTGCGGGAAGCGCTCAGCCAGCGTCTCGGCGATCGCCAGCGAATCCCAGGTAGCCGATCCATCTTCGCCGATCAGGCACGGCAGCTTGCCCGGCCCCGTCGGCGCGTAAGCCAGAATCGCGGACTTCGTGCCGGATTCATACAGATGAATCAGCACCTCTTCAAACGGAATACCGAAATGTTTGACCAGCAGCCACGGACGCATCGACCATGACGAGTAGTTCTTGTCACCGATAAGCAGCTTCATGCCTGATATGAAAGGAAGAGATAAAAAGGTTCAACGCCCCGCGCTCGCGCGAAACGCGTCGAAGCGCGAACGCGTCGACGCGCCGGTCAGATACACGGGCGCGATCGTTTCAATGCTGGCGGGTTCGATGCCGAGTTCAGGCGCAAGCGGTCCGCTCAACACGTTGTCGACTTTCATCGAATCGAGATTGTCGCGCGAAATCACCGGTTCGCCCGGCGCCATTTCAAACGTCAACGCCTGCAAGCGCGCCAACGCCTCCGGCAGGCGAATGATTCGCGCATGCCGGCCGATCACGTCGCCGCAATACTTGACGAGGTCTTCGAGTGTATAGACGGTCGGCCCGCCGAGGTCGTAGGTATGGCCGCTGGCCGCGTCGAGATCGAGCACGTTGCAGATCGCTTTTGCCACGTCGTCGACGTACACCGGCTGGAATTTCGCGTCCGGCATCGCAAGCGGAATCACCGGGAACATCCGCTGCAGGAACGCGAACTTGTTGAGGAACTGGTCTTCAGGACCGAACACCACGGACGGACGGAAAATCGTCCACGCCAGATTCGCCGCGTGCACGGCCTTTTCGCCGTCACCCTTCGAGCGCGAATACATGCTCGGCCCATTCAAGTCGGCGCCGAGCGCGCTGATATGAATCAACCGGTGCACGCCCTTGCCTTCGCAAGCCGCAACGATTTTGGTCGGCAATTCGACGTGCGCGCGGGCGAACTCCGGGCCGTACGGCGTGCCACGTTTGCCGTGCAGCGTCGCAACGAGGTTGATCACGCAATCGGCGCCTTCGACGAAACGCGCGAGCTGCACCGGATCGAACACGTCGGCTTCGATCACGTCGATGGGGAGCAGGGTGAGATGGCGGGCGTTATAGCGCCGCCGGGTGGCGATGCGCACATCTTTGCCCATTTCAACGAGGGCATTGACGAGATGGCTGCCGATAAAACCGGAACCGCCGATGATCGCAATGGCTTGATGTCGCATTTTCGACTCCCTAGTGGAAGCCGCGGCAACGGCTGGCGTGGCGCACCGCCGCATCAGAGTGATGCGGCGGCGGCACGGCGCTTACGGCGCGATATAACCCAGACGCGCCTTCAGCGATTGCGGACGGCCTTCGAACAATGCCGCGTAGTAGACCGTGTTGGACAACACATTCTTTACGTAATCGCGTGTTTCCTGGAACGGAATCGCCTCGGCAAAGATCGCGCCTTCAACCGGATGCTGCAACGATTGCCGCCAGTTGCTCGGACGGCCCGGGCCCGCGTTGTAACCCGCAGTAGCCAGCACGGCGGACCCGTCGAACTGATTGTAGATCATCGACAGGTAGTTCGTGCCGAGCAGGATGTTGGTGTTGATGTCGTTCATTTGCTCGCGCGAAATCGGGCCGAGGCCGATCTTCTTTGCCACCAGTTGCGCGGTGCCCGGCATCAATTGCATCAGACCGCTCGCGCCAACTTCCGAACGCGCGTTCATGATGAAGCGCGATTCCTGGCGAATCAGCCCGTACGCCCATTCGACGTCGAGCCCATTCGACTGCGCATCGCGCTCGACGATATCCTTGAACGGCGACAGATAACGCAGCGAGAAATCGTGCTCGCTCTTCGTGCGATCCGCCGTGTTGACAGTGCGGTCATACAACTGGATACGGCGCGCGTATTCGGCAACGGCGAGCAGTTGCCGGTCGCTCATATCGCGCAGCGGCCAGTTCCATTCGCGATTGCCTTCGAGGCGCAGATTCAGCGCATAGAAACGCTGCGCCAGATCGAAGCCCGGCGTGTTGCCGGCCTGTTGGATTTCGGCGTCGGTCACGGTGGTTTTCGGCGGCACGGTGATCTTTTGGCCAAGCTCTTCCGCAGCCAGTTGGCCGTAGAAGTTGAAGCCCTGCGAGATCGACTCGAATTCCTGGTTGGCCGTGGTCGTGTCGCCGGCTTGTTTGAGCGCGCGGGCGTGCCAGTAGACCCACGACGGCTGATTGCGCAGCGCCGCCGGCATCTGTTCGATCGACCAGCGCACCATCGTCCAGTCGCCGGCGAGCAGCGCGGTGCGGGTGCGCCATTCGTACGCCGGGTTCGACAGCGGCGCATTCACCGACAGGCGGTACCAGTCCACCGCGCTCGGCATCTGCTTGGCAGCGGCTTGATACGCAATCGTGCCCCAACCGATTGCGCGCTCGGGCGAACTCAACGACGGCGCCACCGAGGCGAATGTGGCCGCTGCCATGGCCGGATCGTTGCGCGCCATGCGCGTGATCGCCAGCAACGCGAGTTGGTGCGATTGCGTATCCGGACCGACACCGCGCGCCAGCAACAACGGCGGCGTACTCGTGGCCTGGCCGAACAGCACCGGATCGGGCGGCTGGTTGCTGAGCGCATCGACGAGCTTGCTGCCTGTGCTCGTGTAGTTCTGTTCGTACGCGAGGCGGATCTGTTGCCACACGTCGTCGGAACTGAATTGCTGGTTGACCGCAAGCGCGGTAACCAGATCGACGCAGCCGTCGCCGTACCACTTCGGATCGACCAGCAGCGCGCGCGCCGCGTCGGCGACGTTTTCACCCCGCGCGGCACGCGACTCGAGCGCGTAGCACTTAACCTGCGTATCGTCGTTCAGCACGAAACGCGCGTATTGCTGATCGAAGTTACGCCAGTCGTGACGCGCGCCGAGCACCGTCAGGTAGTCGTTGCGCATGCGGTCGGCGACGGCCTGGCCGTCGTACTTCTGCAGGAACGACTGCACCGGCGCATCCGGTGCGTCAATACGCGCATGGCCGCTGGAATCGAACAATTGCGGCTTGAGCTGGAAGTACTCCAGATACGAAGGCGCCGGATAGTTCGGGATCGTGCTCGCCAGTTGCGCTGCGCGCGCCGCGTCATTATTGCGGGCGGCTTCGCGAAGCTGGACGAAGGTCTGGTCGTCGTTCGTGAGTTGCGAAAGGGGAATGGGCTTGACGGCGGAGGCCGTGCTGCACGCGACGAGTGCCGCAGCGGCAAGCGCCAGACCGGCCGCGCGATATACTCGATAGAGGCGTTTTGACATCGTTGTTTCTGGAGCGCGAATTGAACCCAAGCATAGCATGCAACCCCGTCGCAGAATCGAAAAAGGCGCTGCGTCGAATGCTATTGGAAGCAAGGCTACAAGCGGCTTCCGAGCCGGCGCACAACGCCGCGCTCAACCGTCGCGTTCTCGATGCGTTGAAGCACTACGGCGTGAGCAGCGTGGGGTTCTATTGGCCGTTGGCGGGCGAATTCGACGCGTGCGCCGCGATTGCGATCTGGCTCGCGGCCGACTCGCAACGCGAGGCGGGTTTGCCGATCGTCAAGGAGCGCGGCGCGCCGCTCGAATTTCACGCATGGGCGCCGGATATGGCGATGAAGATCGGCCATCACAAGATCGCCGAGCCCACTTCGGGGCGTGTGGTGCTTCCCGATCTGCTGTTCGTGCCGTGCGTGGGCTTCGACGCCGACGGCTTCCGGCTCGGCTACGGCGGTGGCTACTACGATCGCACGCTGGCCGCATGGCCGGGGCCGAAGAAGCCGGTCACGGTCGGCATCGCCTATGAAGCGTGCCGCACGGACGCATTGCAGCGCGAGGCCCACGACATCCCGCTCGATCTGATCGTGACGGAAGCCGGTCTCTATCCACAGCCGGCGGATTAAGCGTTTGAAGAGCGCCGTGCGAGGCGCATCCTTCTCCCACCGCCGAGGACAAAGCCCGTTATAAAGACGCCGCCGCCCGCGAGGCCGTGTCGTACAGTCCGGACGCATTGCGCATCAGTTGCGCCGCCTCGCCAATCTGCTCGTTGGTCAGGCCGCTTTCCTTCAGCGTCGAAATCAGGCAGCTCTCGCGCACCTCGCGGTACTTCAGACAAAGCTCACGGCCTGCATCGGTCGCCGAGAAGAACACTTCCTTGCCGGTCTTTTCGCTTTTTACATACCCTCTAGCTACGAGCTTCTTCAACGCGTAAGTGGCGACGTGCGTGTCTTCGATGTTCAGCACGAAGCAGATGTCCGCCAGCTTCTTGCGCCGCTCGCGATGGCTGACGTGGTGCAGCAGCGAGACTTCGATCGCGGTCATGTCCTTTTCGCCGGCCGCCGACATGCAGCGCACCATCCACCGGTTGAATGCGTTGCCCGCCATGATGAGTGCGTACTCCAGCTCGGACAGCTCCGCGCTTGTGTCGGACACGAGATGTTCCGAGGAAACGATCTTGGTGGGATGGCGCGACATGGTGAAAATTCTCGAGAAACAGGATGGGAAGGTGTCGGGAGTGTACGACGAGCAGCCCATTCTCGGGACCCTGGCGAAAACGCTTATTGAGAATTTGTTGAGATTTTATTGATAATGTACGCTTCAGACATCACGGACCCTATGCCGATAAATAGGCACAGGGTCCGATATGCTCGACATCTCCGACTCAACCTGGGCCGTTAAGCGATGAGCCAACCAAAAATCTTTCCGCTCGGCGATGCCGCGCTAGTCTGCGAGGCGCCGCCGCCTGCCACGCTGGACTGCCAGCGGCGCGTGTGGGCTGCCGCCGAGGCTGCGCGCGACTGGCCGCACGTGCTGGAGGTTGTGCCGGGCATGAACAATCTGACGCTCGTATTCGATCCGCTCGAAGCCGATCGCGAAGCGCTGGTGAACCTTCTGCAAGCAGCCTGGAACGCGGTAAGCGACGTGCCCGCAGCCGGTCGTCAAGTCGACATTCCGGTGCAATACGGCGGCGAGTTCGGCCCCGACTTGCAAGCGGTCGCCAATCACACCGGCCTGAGCATGCGCGAGGTCGTGCAACGTCATGCGGACGGCGAGTACGTGGTGTTCTTCCTCGGTTTTCAGCCGGGCTTCGCCTATATGGGCGGGCTCGACACAGCGCTGCACACGCCGCGCCGTTCGTCGCCGCGGCTGGAAGTGCCTGCCGGTTCGGTCGGTATCGGCGGTGAGCAGACCGGCATTTATCCGGCGACCTCTCCCGGCGGCTGGCAGTTGATCGGCCGCACTGAACTGCCCCTGTTCGATCCGTCTCGGCGTCCGCCCACGCTGTTGCAACCGGGCGACCGGGTGCGCTTTACCGTCGCGGGGATACACGCATGATCGATGTGATTCGCGCGGGTCTGCTGACCACAATTCAGGATCTCGGCCGTCACGGCTACCGGCATCTCGGCGTCGCGATGGGTGGCGCGCTCGACCGTCTGTCGCTTGAAGTCGGCAACCGGCTGGTCGGCAACCGGCCCGATGCGGCCGGCCTGGAAATTACCTTCGGCCCGACCGTGCTGCGCTTTCTGCGCGCCACTCGCGTGGCCATCACCGGCACCGAATTCGGCGCAACGCTCGACGGCAAGCCGGTCTATTCATGGTGGAGCCTGCCGGTGCAGGCCGGCCAGGAGCTGGTTCTGCAAGCGGCCAAACGCGGCATGCGCGGCTATGTCTGCATCGCGGGCGGCATCGACGTGTTGCCGATGCTCGGTTCGCGCAGCACTGATCTCGCCGGCCATTTCGGCGGACTCGGCGGCCGGGCGTTGCGCGACGGCGACCGTCTGCCGGTCGGCGCGCCGCCGCAACGCGGCCACCTCGGCTTTACCCCCGAAGCGCCCGAGTTCGGCGTGAAGGCGCCCGCCTGGTGCAAGTTCGTGCTGGTTCACGAACCGCTGCGGCGCGGCCGGCATCCGTCCGGCGTGCCGTGGGCCGTGCCGATCCGCGTGCTGCAAAGCCCGGAATACGATAGCTTCACTGAAGAAGCGCACGAATCGTTCTGGTCCGATGAATGGCTGGTCACACCGAACAGCAACCGTATGGGCTACCGCCTCGCCGGTACGGAACTGAAGCGCACCCGGAAAAACGATCTGCTCTCGCACGCCGTGCTGCCCGGCACGATTCAGGTCCCGCCGAACGGCCAGCCGATCGTGCTGATGAGCGATGCGCAGACCACCGGCGGCTACCCGAAGATCGGCGCCGTGATCCAGGCCGATCTATGGAAGCTCGCGCAGGTTCGCCTGAACGCCGCCATTCGTTTCATCCCGACGACGCCCTATGAGGCACGCCAGGCTTTGCTGGAAGAGCGCACGTATTTGCGGCAGATCGACGCCGCGATTGCCATGCACGAAGAACGTTGCGCGCGCCAGCAGGCGGTCGCAACGCTGTAACACTATGTAGGGGAACACCATGGAAATCGATTTGAACGCCGACCTCGGCGAAGGCTGCGGTTCCGACGAGGCGCTGCTCGACCTCGTCAGCTCGGCCAACATCGCGTGCGGCTGGCACGCGGGCGGCCCTAACGCCATGCGCGACTGCGTGCGCTGGGCGGTGCAAAAAGGCGTGTCGATCGGCGCGCATCCGAGCTTTAACGATCCTGAGAATTTCGGCCGCAAGGAAATGGATCTGCCGGCCAACGATATCTACGCAGGCGTGCTGTATCAGCTCGGCGCCCTGTCGGCGATCGCGCAGGCCGAAGGCGGGCGCATCGCGCACGTGAAGCCACACGGAGCGTTATACAACCAGGCCGCGCGCGACGCGAAGATCGCCGATGCGATCGTCTCGGCGGTTCACGATTTCGACCCGTCGGTGGCGGTGTTCGCGCTCGCCAACAGCGGACTCGTGACGGCTGCCCGGGCAGCCGGCCTGACTGCCGTCGAAGAAGTATTCGCCGACCGCGGCTATCGCGCCGACGGCTCGCTCGTGCCGCGCAAGGAACCGGGCGCGCTGCTCGACGACGAAGACGTGGTGCTGGAGCGCACGCTCGCCATGGTGCGCGAGCGCCGCGTGCAGGCCGTCGACGGACACTGGGTGCCGCTCAACGCCCAAACCATCTGCCTGCACGGCGACGGCCCGCACGCGCTGGCGTTCGCACGGCGCATCCGCAGCGCGCTAGAGGACGCGGGCATTGATGTTCACGCGGCCGGCGCCGCGAGCGTCTGACTCGCGCGTCGATCATTGCGAACCAGACAGCGCGATTCAACCGTTACCCAACCCCGAACGCCCCGCTCCGTGCGGGGCGTTTGTCAGGTGCAGGACGCATTGCAGTTCCCGCGGTGGAACAGCAAATGAGCAGCAGATAAGCGGCAAATGAGCAGCAGATAAGCGGCAAACAATCAGCAAACAAGCAGCAGGTGCAGGTGCAGGTGTAGTCGAAGCAACGCGGCCATCAAGAGCCGTGGCAGCAAGACGGCGCGTGGATCATCAGGCGCCGGCCCACGTTAGCCGCCACAAGCGGCGAGGTTGAAACCCTGTTTGGAGATCCAGATGCAGACAACAGTCAGTCTATGGCCGCTCATTGGCGTGGCCGTCATCATCGTCGGCTTTTTATTACGGTTCAATCCGATGCTGATCGTGGCGGTTGCCGCGATCATCACCGGTCTGGCCGCGCACTTCCCGCCTGAAAAGATCCTCGCTGAAATCGGCACCGGCTTCATCAAGACCCGCAATATCCCGCTGATCATCCTGCTGCCGCTGGCCGTGATCGGCCTGCTGGAACGGCACGGCCTGCGCGAGCGTGCGCAAGCGTGGATCGGCGGCATCAAGGCCGCGACCGCAGGGCGCTTGCTGATCGTCTATCTGCTGGTGCGCGAACTGACCGCCGCGGTCGGCCTGACCGGTCTCGGTGGCCATCCGCAGATGGTGCGTCCGCTGATCGCGCCGATGGCTGAAGGCGCGACTGAAACGCGCTTCGGCAAGATCAGCGACGCCGTGCGTTTCAAATTGCGCGCCTTCTCCGCGGCGACCGACAACGTCGGCCTGTTCTTCGGTGAAGACATCTTCGTCGCGTTCGGCGCAATCGTGCTGATGACGACCTTCCTGAAAGAAGCCGGCATCATCGTCGAGCCGATTCACGTGGCCGTCTGGGGCATTCCGACCGCGATCTGCGCGTTCATCATTCACGGCTTCCGCCTCTATCTGCTCGACCGCAGACTCGAACGCGAACTGCGCGGCAATGCCGCCGCGAACACCGCCTCCGTCGCGCCGACGCAATCCGCCGCAGGAGACAAAGCATGACCTTCACGATTACCTATCTGTTCTGGCTGCTCGGCGTCGTGCTGCTCGTGATCGGTGGCATGATCGTCACGGATAAAGAACACCCGCGCCGTTTCACCGCCGGCGGTTTCTGGATTCTTTACGCGCTGATCTTCCTGATCGGCGACAAGCTGCCGCCGTCGGTGGTCGGCGTGCTGGTGATCGTGATGGCGTTGGCCGCAGGATTCGGCGGCGTGACCGCAGCCAAGCCGAAGGTGCTGTCGCTCGAAGCGCGCAAGGCAAGCGCCGCGCGTCTGGGTAACAAGCTGTTTGTACCCGCGCTGACGATTCCCGTCGTCACCGTGATCATTACGCTATCGGCCAGCCATCTGATCTTTGGCGGCATGCCGTTGTTCGAGAAGGCCAACGTCACGCTGATCGGTTTCGGCATCGGCTGCGTGATCGCACTTGCGATTGCCTGCGTGATGACGCGCGATACCGTTGGCCAGTCGATGAAAGAGGCGCGCCGCCTGGTCGACGCATTGTCATGGGCCGCGGTGCTGCCGCAGATGCTCGGCATGCTCGGTCTCGTGTTCTCGGACGCCGGCGTCGGCAAGGCGGTGGCTCACGTGACCACGGCCTACATCAGCCTCGACTACCGCTTTATCGCGGTGGCCGTGTACTGCATCGGCATGGCGCTCTTCACGATGGTGATGGGTAACGGCTTCGCCGCGTTCCCGGTGATGACAGGCGGCGTCGGTGTGCCGATCCTGGTCGGCGTGTTTCACGGCAACCCGGCGGTGATGGTCGCGATCGGCATGTTCTCGGGCTACTGCGGCACGCTGATGACGCCGATGGCCGCGAACTTCAACATGGTGCCGGCCGCGCTGCTGGAATTGCCGGATAAGAATGCGGTAATTAAGGTGCAGGTGCCCACCGCGCTGACCTTGCTGGTTGTGAATATCTTCCTGTTGAATTTCCTGATGTTCCTGTAGGGTCGTTGACCGAGCCGCGTGACAGCCTCCGATATCGCATAGGACTTTCGCTGTGGTCGATGCATGCGCGTGAGTCCGCGGCAAATGGACGCCGCCGAATTCGGAGGCGTCCGATCGCCAGGGAAGGGGCCTGAACATAAGCTGGTGGATGCTCTTCCATCCACATGCGCTGGCGACGCGCGCAACGCGCGCCGTCAGCGCTTTCCAGCAGGTCCCTCATGGAACATCAAGCCCACCCCGACACCGCGCCCACCGACGCGCCGCCCTCCGCTTACCTCACCTCTCTCATTGAGGCCGCGCTCGAAGCACATCAGGCCGGCCGCCTCGATGCGGCCGAGCCTCTTTACCGCGAAGCGCTCGCACTCGACCCAACGCATGCCAAAGTGCTGCATTACTTCGGCGTACTGCAACATCAGCGCGGCGACCATGGTTTCGCCGCCGAGTTGATGAGCGAAGCGCTCAAACTCGATCGCACCGACGCCGCCTGCTGGAGCAACCGTGGTCTCGTCGCCGCTGCGCTCGGCCATCGCGAAGAAGCGATGATCTGCTATGACCAGGCGCTGCAGTTGCAGCCGGATTTCGCCGACGCGCGCAACAACTTCGGCGTTGCGCTGCAAGCGCAAGGCTCGCTCGAAGTAGCGATCGAACAATACCGGCTAGCGTTGACGGCGAATCCGTCGCTAGTCGACGCACATCTGAACCTCGGCACGGCGCTGAACAAGCTCGGCCGCTACGACGAGGCGCTGGCCTGCTATCAGCACGCGCTGGCGTTCGATCCGCACTCGGCGGAAGCGCATTTCAGTGCTGGCAATGCGTACAACGCGCAAGGTGACCACGCCGCCGCCATCGCCAGTTTCGAACGGGCACTGGCACTGCGTGGCGATTATGCCGAGGCCCACATCAATCTGGGCAGCCTGATCGGCAAGCTCGGTGACTACGCCGGTGCCGAATCGCAGTATCGGCGTGCAGTCGCACTCAAGCCGAACCCGACCAATCTGGTTTGCCTCGGCGGATCTCTCGGCGCGCAGGGCCGCCTGGATGAAGAAGAAGGCTTCTACCGTCATGCACTGGCGCTCGATCCCAACTACGCGGACGCGCATCAGGGCCTCGCGTGGCTGTTGCTCAAGCGCGGAGATTACAAGCAGGGTTGGGCGGAATTTGCGCAACGCTGGCGCAAGAGCGACTACGAGGCGATCGCCGTGCCGGGTGTTGCGGAGTGGCATGGCGAGCCGCTCGACGGGCGCCGTCTGTTGCTGGTCGGCGAACAGGGTTTCGGCGACCACTTCCAGTTTCTGCGCTATGCGCGCGTGCTCGAGCAACTCGGCGCCACGGTCGATCTCTGTGTGCGCGAGCCGCTTCTGCCGCTGGTCGAGCGCATCCCGGGCGTGCATCGCGCGTTCAGTAGCAAGCCTGAAGGCCCGTACGACTTCTGGGTGCCGATGATGAGCGTGCCGTCGTGCGTCGGCACCGAACTGTCGACCATTCCCGCGGATGTGCCGTACATTTTTGCCGACAAGGCAAAGATCAAGACATGGCGCAAACGGGCAGACGCAGCCGGCAAAGCAAAACGCAAAGTGGGCCTGGTGTGGTCCGGCAGCCCGACGTTCGGCAACGATCGTTATCGCTCGATGGCATTGGCCAACCTGAGCCAGCTAAGCGAGCTGAATGACATCGCGTGGTACGCGCTGCAAAAGGGGCCAGCGCACGATCAGTTGGCTGATGCACCTGAAGCTTTCCGCGCCCACGATTTCACCGCAGATCTGAAGAGCTTCGACGACACCGCCGCGCTCATCATGAATCTCAATCTTGTGATCGCCGTGGACACCGGCGTGGCGCACCTGGCTGCCGCACTGGGCAAGCCGGTGTGGGTGCTGCTGCCCGCCAACTCGGACTGGCGCTGGCTCGAAGAGCGCAGCGATTCGCCGTGGTATCCGGCGATGAAGTTGTTCCGGCAGACCAGGTTGGGCGATTGGGCGCCCGTGGTCGAACGCGTATCGGAAGAACTACGCGACGGCAGTCTATAAAACCTACGCTGCGCAGATTTCAGGCGTTGCTGCGCAGCGCCTTCTCAATCCTTTCGTACGCACCTTCGTACGCAGACAGAACGCCGCGGCGCCGCGCCTTAAGGACGGCGACGCTGCTGCGCCAGCATGTAGGCGCGCAACAACTTGTTGATGCGCGTTTGATAGCCCGCCCCCTGTTCTTTGAACCAGCTCAGTACATCCGCGTCCAGGCGCATGGTCACAGCCTGTTTCGGCGGAACGTGCAACTCGGCACGGTCAAAAAAGTCGTCGCCCAATTCGGGCACGTCGCTCGTGTCGATTTGCGCGTCGCCTGCTTTTGCAAGTCGCTTCCAGTCGGTTCCCGATGTTTTACCCATAATTTCGCCTCTGCTCCTTTTCAGCCATTCCCACGCTACCCACCGTGCCAGTCAATTCCAGACGCTGTACTTGTAGCGTTTGACCTCGTGCTTCGTCGCCTTGCGCGCCGAAATGATACGGATCACATCCGCACTGCGTTCGACGTACACCACCACGCCTACGATGGCGGCCATCCAGCCTAGCGCGATCCAGCGATCCTCACCGTAGTCTTCCCGCTGGTCTATCGCCGTCAGCACGGGATGATCGAGCACGTCGACCGCATCTCGGAAATCGATGCCATGCTTACGAATGTTGATTTGATTCTTGAGTTCGTCCCATTCAAACCGCACACAGCACCTGTATTGACGTCTGTACATACATCATAGCACGCACGCGTAGCTATGTCCGCATGAGCCGCGAGCAGTTTGCGACACACGTCAGCGTCGGACTGGCTGTGAAATTACCGGTTCCTGATCTGGCCGAACGGCCTACCCCGGTTAGGACTGTGATCAGCCACGCTGCAGATTTCGCAGCGTAAGGCTGGGACGACTCTCACCCCGCATCCACCACGAACCCGTGCTGCCGCAAAAGCTGCAGCACGCCCTTGCGGCCACCCAGATGCAACGCGCCGATCGCCACGAACACCGGCTTGTTCGGCCCGGCGATCAGCAGCATCCGCGATACGAAGCGCCGGTTGCGTTCGTACACGATCCGGTTGTCGATCGAATCGGAGATCCGCTTGTCGCGCGCCAGCTTTTCGGACTTCGCGGCCTGCCACGCCGCAATCGCATCGGCATCGCCCACTCGCCACAGCCGGTGCAACGTCTTCACATCGTCGACGTTTTCCGCGGGCGTCTGCACCAGGTCCTGCGCGAGCATTTCGCGTTGCTGCGCAAGCGTGAGTCCGGTGAACGCACGCATTTGCTGCGGCAAGGTCTCGAGACCGACGATCTTGCCGCGCGTCCTGATATAGACGTTCTGCAATTGCGCTTCCGTGCCGTACTCGGTCTGCAAGCCTGCACTCAACGAATCGTAGGTTTCGACGACGAGAGACGCGAGCCACGGCCGCATCTTCTTGATTTCATCCTGCGCCGCGGGATTGCCGCGCAGGCGCAAGGCCAGCTTGCGCCATAAAGGTTCGGGCAGCAGACCCGGCAGACAGTCGCGACGGCATACGCCGTACTTCGACACATCGTCTTGCGAGACCAGCAGTTCGTCGGGTGAGAGTTCGAGCGCCAGCGTCGGCGAGGCCGCCAGGGCGCCGAGGATCGGCGCGCGGAACGGTTGCCCGGGCGGATAGTCGGCTGGGTCGCCGACATGCAACGTGCCGAGCACGTAGATGGTCGTGGTGCCGCGTGTCGCGACATAGAACGGCATGCGCGCCGGCTGCGCGCGCACCGGACCGCTCGCCGTGGTGCCGGGCGTAGCGGGCGGAGGATTGAAGCCCGGCAAGGTGGCGCGTGGCGGCGCCGGCAGACTTGGCACCGGCATCGCCGGCCGTCCTGCCTGGGCGGGCGTATTGGCAGCCGCCCCAGCGGCATGCGCGAGGCCGATCGGCCCTGCGCTCAGGTGAAAAGCAGAACATACGCCGAGGAGCGTGGCACCGGTCAGTGCAAACGCTCCCCAGCGCCGCGCGAAAGCAGCGTGGCGGCCACCATCGCGCGAGCGGCGCGCAAGACGACGCGCCGCCACTGCATCAGGCATCCATGTCCCCCACCTCCTCGGCGCGGTGACACGACACCTGACGGCCATCCACTTCACGCAACTTCGGTTCTTCGCTGCGGCAACGGTCGATCGCGTACGGGCAGCGCTGATGGAACGTGCAGCCCGATGGCGGATTCAGCGGCGACGGCATTTCACCTTGCAGCTTGATCTTGATGGTGCGATCCGCTTCGAAGATCGAAGGCGTGGCCGACATCAGCGCACGCGTGTACGGATGACGCGGATTCGAGAAAATCCGCTTCTTGTCGCCAAGCTCCGCCACGCCACCGAAATACATGACCATCACATCGTCGGCGATATGCTCCACCACCGACAGATTGTGCGAGATGAACACGTAGCTGGTCTTGAACTGCTCCTGCAGGTCCATGAACAGATTGAGAATCTGCGCCTGGATCGACACGTCGAGCGCGGACACCGGCTCATCGGCGACCACGATCTGCGGATCGAGGATCATAGCGCGCGCGATGGCCACGCGTTGCCGCTGACCGCCTGAGAACATATGCGGATAACGCTTGGCATGCTCCGGACGCAGGCCGACCGTACGCATCATCTGCGCGATCCGTTCGGCGCGTTCGGTCGTGCTCAGTTGCGTGTTGATCGCGAGCGGCTCGCTGAGCGTCTGCTCGACTGTCTTGCGCGGATTCAGGGAGGCAAACGGATTCTGAAACACCATCTGCACGCGCCGCCGCAGCGCCGCGATCTTCGCGTGATCGGCGCCCGCCACGTCTTCACCGTCGATCAACAGACGGCCCGCGCTGGGCTTTTCGATCATGGTCAGTTGACGTGCAAGGGTGGATTTTCCGCAACCGGATTCGCCCACCACCGCCAGGGTCTTGCCGCGGTCGAGCGCAAACGACACGCCGTTCAAAGCCTTGACCGTGCCCTGGCTGAACATGCTGCGCTTCACCGTGTAGTAACGTGCAAGCTTGTCGGCAACCAGGACGTGATCGCCCGCATGGTCCGACTGGCGCCGCGGTTCGAGTACTGCGTTCATCGTGCGCCTCCATGGGTGTGAATGTTGGCGTCGCCGCTCAGGTTCAGGGGTTTGATGCAGCGCACGCGCGCCACTTCGGCGTGACCTTGCATCGGTGTCAATGCCGGTCGCGCCTTCATGCAGTCGTCGACCACATACTTGCAGCGCGGTGCGAACAGACACCCTTTCGGACGATCATCACGCCCCGGCACCATGCCCGGCAGTGCGGCGAGCCGCACCGCGCCGACATTGTGTTCGGGAATCGCCGCCAGCAACGCTTCCGTGTACGGATGATGCGGCGCGGCGAAGATGTCCGGCACGCGGTTCGTTTCGATCACTTCGCCAGCGTACATGACCGCGACACGCTGCGCGACCTCGGACACCACCGCCAGATCGTGCGAGATCAGCACGAGCGCCATGCCGCGTTCCTTCTGCAGCTTGATCAGCAGTTCCATGATCTGCGCCTGGATCGTCACGTCGAGCGCGGTGGTCGGTTCGTCGGCGATCAGCAGTTTCGGATTGCAGGCAATCGCCATCGCGATCATCACGCGCTGGTTCATGCCGCCCGACATCTGATGCGGGAACGACGTGATGCGGCTCTTAGCGTCAGGAATGCCGACCTGGTCGAGCAACTCCAGCGCGCGTTTGTCCAACGCGCTACCGCGCAGGCCTTCGTGCAGCTTCAGCACTTCCTTGATCTGATAGCCGACCGTGTAGCTCGGATTCAGACTGGTGAGCGCGTCCTGGAACACCATCGCGATGTCTTTGCCGATGATCTTGCGGCGTTCCTTCGCCGACGCCTTCAGCAGATTCTTGCCGTTGAAGGTGATTTCGTCGGCGGTGACTTTGCCCGGCGCGTCGATTAGGCCCATCAGCGCCATCATCGTCACGCTCTTGCCCGAGCCCGATTCGCCGACTACGCCGACCACTTCGCCCTGCGCGACATCGAGGTTGATCCGATCCACAGCGGGCAGGCCGTTGAAATCCACCGCGAGGTTGCGGATGGTCAATAAATTGGTCATGTCAAGCCATCCGTTTCAGTTTGGGATCGAGTGCGTCGCGCAGCCCGTCGCCGAGCAGATTGATCGCGAGCACCGAGATCAGGATGGAAAGACCCGGCATCGTGACGATCCACCAGGCGCTGTCGATATAGTCACGCGCCGAGGCCAGCATCGCGCCCCACTCCGCCGACGGCGGTTGCACGCCGAGACCGAGGAAGCCGAGCGCGGCGGCATCGAGAATCGCCGACGAAAAGCCCAGCGTAGCCTGCACGATCAACGGTGCGGTGCAGTTCGGCAGCACTTGCGAGAACATCAAACGCAGCGTGCCCGCGCCTGCAACCCGCGAAGCCGTCACATATTCCTTCTGCAATTCGCCTTGTGCCGACGCACGCGTCAAACGCACATACCCCGGCAACGCGACGATCGCGATGGCCAGCATCGTGTTGACGAGACCCGGACCGATGATCGCGACCACCGCGACTGCCAGCAGCAGCGAGGGCAATGCGAGCAGCACGTCCATGATGCGCATGATCGGCGTATCGGCCCATTTCTCGAAGAACGCCGCGATCAAGCCGAGCACGATGCCCGGAATCAGCGCGAGCACCACCGAGACAAAGCCGATCCAGAACGACAGCCGCGCGCCGTACATCAGACGCGAGAGGATGTCGCGGCCTGCTTCGTCGGTGCCGAGAACGAACTTCCAGTTACCGCCGTCGAGCCAGGCGGGCGGGATTTTCACGGAGTCGCGATACTGCTCGATCGGGCTATGCGGCGCGATCAAGGGTGCGAAGATTGCGATGAAGATCAACACCAGCACGATGACGCCGGCGGTGACCGCACCACGGTTACGCGAGAAATTCGCCCAGAATTCGCGGGCGGCGATGGCGCGGCCGCTGGGCGGCGTCACCGCTGTGGGGACTGTATTTTGAATGTCTGCCATGGTCAGGTTACCTCGTATGGCGAATGCGCGGATTCAGCACGCCGTACAACAGATCGACGACGAGGTTCACAACGATCACCAGCGTAGCGATCATCAGGATACCGCCCTGCACCACCGGATAGTCGCGCCGGCCGATCGCGTCGATCAGCCACTTGCCGATACCCGGCCACGAAAACAGCGTCTCCGTCAGCACGGCGCCTGCGAGCAAGGTGCCGACCTGCAGGCCGATCACGGTCACGACCGGAATCAGCGCATTACGCAATGCATGCACGACGATCACGCGACCAGGCGACAAACCCTTCGCACGCGCAGTACGAATGTAGTCTTCGCGCAGCACTTCGAGCATCGACGAACGTGTCATCCGCGCGACGACCGCCAGCGGAATCGTGCCGAGCACAATGGCCGGCAAAATCAGATGACTGACCGCGGATTTGAACGCGCCTTCGTCGGTGGACATCAACGCGTCGATCAGCATGAAGCCAGTCACGTGCGGAATGTCGTATTCCACCGCGATGCGGCCCGACACCGGCGTCCAGCCAAGGTCGACGGAAAAAAACATGATGAGGATCAAGCCCCACCAGAAGATCGGCATCGAGTAGCCGGTGAGCGCCGTGCCCATCACGCCGTGATCGACCACCGTGCCGCGCCTGAGCGCCGCGAACACGCCCGAGGGCAAGCCGACGATCAACGCGAACAGCATCGCGCAGATCGACAGTTCGACGGTAGCGGGGAAACGTGCGAGGAATTCGCCCATCACGCTGGTATTGGTGATGATCGAGGTGCCGAGGTCGCCGTGCATGGCGCGACCGATGTAGTGAACGTATTGAATCGGCAAGGACTCGTCGAGCCCGAGGCGATGCATCGCGGCGGCATGCATGGCGGGATCGACGCCGCGCTCGCCCATCATCACTTCGATGGGGTCGCCCGGTATCAGGTGAATCAGCGCAAACGCGAGGATCGTGATGCCGATGAACGTCGGTATCACCATGCCGATGCGGCGCAAAACAAAGCGGAACATGGTTCGTCCCTATGGTCTTGATGAAGAAAAAACGCAACCGGCGACGAGGGCTTGTGACCCCGGCCGCCGGACCATTTCGACCAGTTTTCTAACCGTGCGAAAAGCTACTGCGTAAGCTTGACTGTATAACTGTTACTTGACGCTGACGCCGTCGAAGCGCGCATAACCGAGCGGCTCGATACGCATGTCGACCACCTTCTTGCTGACAGGCTGGTACACGGTCGAGTGAGCGATCGGCGAGAACGGCAGTTGCTGCGCGAAAATCTGCTGCGCCTGCGTGTACGCCGTCGTGCGCGCGCCCTGATCGGACGACTCGCGACCCTTCTGGACCAGATCCTCGAACGGCTTGTAGCACCACTTCGAGAAGTTGTTGCCGTTCACCGCTTCGCAGCCGAGCAGCGTGCCGAGCCAGTTGTCCGGATCGCCGTTGTCGCCGGTCCAGCCGATCAGCATCGTGTCGTCTTCACCTGCGTGCGCGCGTTTGATGTACTCGCCCCATTCATACGTGACGATCTTCGCCTTCACGCCGATCTTGGCCCAGTCGGCCTGGATCATTTCCGCCATCAGACGGGCGTTCGGGTTGTACGCGCGTTGGACCGGCATCGCCCACAGCGTGATGTCGAAGCCGTTCGGATAACCGGCCTTCGCCAGCAGTGCCTTGGCCTTGTCCGTATCGTACGCGGCGCTCTTCAGGTTCTTGTCGTACGACCATTGGGTCGGCGGCATCGGGTTCGTCGCGGCCTGGCCTGCGCCTTGATACACCGACTCGATGATCGCCTTCTTGTTGATCGCCATGTCGAGCGCCTGACGCACTTCGAGCTTGTCGACCGGCTTGTGCGACACGTTGTATGCGAGGTAGCCGAGGTTGAAGCCCGGCTGCGACGGCATCGCGATGTTCGCTTCAGCCTTCAGCGGCGCGATGTCGGCCGGACGCGGATAGCTCATCACCTGGCATTCGTCGCGCTTGATCTTCTGCACGCGCACGCCGGCGTCCGGCGTGATCGAGAAGATCAGCTTCGAGATCTTCACCTCGTTCGGCTTCCAGTAATCCGGATTGCCGTCGAAGCGGATCGTCGCGTCCTTCGTATAGCTGCGGAAAATGAACGGGCCCGTGCCGACCGGGTTCTGGTTGATGTCGGCCGCCTTGCCGGCCTTCAGCAACTGGTCCGCGTATTCACCCGAGAGGATCGACGCGTATTCCATTGCCAGATTCTGGATGAACGGCGCGTTGACTTCCTTCAGCGTGAATTTGACCGTGTACGGGTCGACCTTTTCGACGCTGGTGATCAGCTTGTCGAGGCCCATGTCCGTGAAGTACGGGAACTGGACCGGGTACGCCTTACGGAACGGCTGGTTCGTGTCCAGCATGCGCTGGAACGTGAACACGACGTCGTCCGCGTTGAATTCGCGCGTCGGCTTGAAGAACGACGTGGTCTGGAACTTCACGCCGTGGCGCAGATGGAACGTGTAGGTTTTGCCGTCCGCCGAGACATCCCACTTTTCTGCCAGGCCAGGCTCGACTTTCGTGCCGCCGCGTTCGAACTCGACGAGGCGGTTATAAACGGTGAACGTGTTGGCCGTGAAGTCGACACCCGTGGTGTACTGGGCCGGATCGAAACCCGCAGGGCTGCCTTCTGAGCAGTAAACGAGTGTTTTGTTCGGAATCTCGGCATGCGCGCTCGTAGCGCCCAGCATCGATGCCGCTGCAGCAGCGACGAGCGTCGTAACACGCGCGGCGCGCAACAGGTTGTTTTGCTTCATGTTTCCTCCAGGTTCGGGGCCGGCTCCCGCCGGCGTAGCGCGATCTTACTTGAGCTTGGCTCACGGCAACAAGCGGAGGAAAATACCCCTGTTGACGATCGGAAACAGTTAGGGCATGTGGGCGGCCGTACGCCGGCGCTGGCTGGAGCGTACGGCTGTTGCGAGGCGAGGCGGGCTCGGCCGGAAAACCGCCCGCCTGCTCTTATTTCAGGCCGACGTTCATGAATTGCGTCGGGCCGAACGGGTCGATCTTGAAGCCCGTGACGTTCTTGCTGATGGGCTGATACACCGTGGAATGGGCGATTGGCGTGAACGGCACCTGGTCTTTGAAGATTTCCTGGGCTTCCGTATAAGCTTTGGTGCGCTCGGCAAGATCGGTCGTGCTGCGACCCTTCCGGATCAGATCGTCGTAAGGCTTGTAGCACCATTTGGAAAAATTACTGCCGTTCACTGCGTCGCAGCCGAGCAATACGCCCAACCAGTTATCCGGGTCGCCATAGTCGCCGGTCCAGCCGATCAGCATTGCCTCATGCTCGCCCGAATGACCGCGGCGAATATATTCACCCCATTCGTAAGTAGCGATCTTCACCTTGACGCCGATCTTCGCCCAATCCGCCTGCAGCATTTCCGCCATCAGACGCGCGTTCGGGTTGTAAGGCCGCTGAACCGGCATGGCCCACAGCGTCAGATCGAAGCCGTCGGGGTAGCCCGCCTCCTTGAGGAGCGCTTTCGCTTTGTCGACGTCGTACGGGGCGTCCTTCAGATTCTTGTCGTAGCCCCATTGCGTCGGCGGCATCGGATTGGTCGCCGCCTGGCCGGCGCCCTGATACACCGATTCGATAATCGCTTTCTTGTTGATCGACATATCGAGCGCGCGGCGCACCATCAGATTGTCGAGCGGCTTCTTGGTGTTGTTGTACGCGATATAGCCGAGATTGAAACCGACCTGACTCGGAATGGCGAGCGATGCATCGGCTTTAACCGCTGGAATATCACCGGGACGCGGATACGACATCACCTGGCACTCGCCGCGCTTCAATTTTTGCAACCGCACGGCCGGGTCGACGGTAATCGCGAATATCAGCTTGCTGACTTTGACGACGCCCGGTTTCCAGTAATCGGGATTGCCGTCAAACCGAATTGAATCGTCCTTCGTATAGCTGCGGAAAATGAATGGACCGGTACCGACCGGATATAGATTGATATCGGACGCTTTACCTGCTTTCAGTAACTGATCGGCGTATTCAGCCGACAAAATCGACGCAAACGGCATCGCGATCTGCTGCAAAAACGGCGCATCGACTTCCTTCAGCGTGAAACGCACCGTATACGGATCGAGCTTCTCGACCTTGGTGATGTTCTTCGCGAGGCCAAGGTCGGTGAAATACGGAAACGGCACTGCGTAGGCTTTGCGGAACGGCTGTTCCGGATCGAGCATCCGCTGATAAGTAAAGACGACGTCGTCAGCGTTGAATTCGCGAGTGGGCTTGAAGAACGAGGTGGTCTGGAACTTCACGCCGTGCCGCAGATGGAAAGTGTAGGTCAGGCCGTCCTGCGACACGTCCCATTTCTCGGCAAGGCCAGGCTCGATATCGGTACTGCCGTGCGCGAACTCGATCAGCCGGTTATAGACCGTGTACGAGCCGGCGGTGAATTCCACGCTGGTGGTGAACTGGGCGGTGTCGAAGCCCGCTGGACTGCCCTCGGAGCAGAACACGAGGGTTTTGTCGGGCAAGGCGGCCGCCTGAACAGCGACGGGCGAAAGGCCGGCAGCCAGGGCCGCGCACATGCTCAAGGCTGGAAGGCAGGTATGGCGAACTGCAAACAGCAATCGGGATACTGTCATCATGTTCTCCGCACTGCAGCCACGTCAGCTGCGCTTTGATCATAGACAGCTCAAAAATCGGGTTCAATGAGGGCTTACGCTTCGCAAGAAATGCCCAAATGGGCATGTTTGTTGCATCGCAGCAGTATGCGATGCCTGACGCGGAGTTCGGATTGCCCGCGCCGTTGGCGCTGCATTGCACGCCGGCGCAACGTAAGGCACAGAATGCGCGGGCACATTTCAGACGCGAGGCGCGGCAGCGTCAGATTTCAACCATAAAAAAACCGCGCGGCAAGTAAGCCGCGCGGCCATGTACGACGGATCCGAAGCGTTAAGCGCCCAGCCGTTCGCAGATCGCCTTGGTCGCCGCAGCGCCATTGAGCGTGTAGAAGTGCAGGCCCGGCACCTTCGCCTCGATGAGACGCCCGCACAGGTCCGTCACCACGTCCAGCCCAAACGCGCGAATCGACTCGCGGTCGTCGCCGAAGCTTTCCAGACGGCGCGCGATCCAACGCGGCACTTCCGCACCGCACATCTCCGAGAAACGCATCAATTGCGAGAAGTTCGTGATCGGCATGATGCCCGGCACGATAGGCACGTCCACGCCGAGCTTCCTCGCGTCGTCGACGAAACGGAAGTACGCGTCGGCGTTGAAGAAGTACTGCGTGATCGCCGAATTGGCGCCGGCCTTCACCTTGTGGGCGAAGTTTTCCAGATCGTGACGCGGCGAGCGCGACTGCGGGTGGTACTCCGGATAGCCGGCCACCTCGATCCAGAACCAGTCGCCGAATTCGGCGCGGATAAAGCTCACCAGTTCCGACGCGTAACGCAGCTCACCCACTGCGCCCATGCCGGACGGCAGATCGCCGCGCAGCGCGACGATATGGCGGATGCCATGCGCGCGGTACTCGTTGAGGATCGCGCGCAGGCTCTCTTTCGAGGAGCCGATGCACGAGACGTGGGGCGCCGCTTCGAGCCCCTCCTTCGCCATCTCGACGACGGTGTCGAGCGTGCCCTGTTGCGTCGAGCCGCCGGCGCCGAACGTGACGGACACGAACTTGGGCTTGAGCGCGGCGAGTTGCGCGCGGGTGGCGCGCAGCTTGTCGACGCCTTCCTGCGTTTTCGGCGGGAAGAATTCGAATGAAAGTTCGATCGGGTTCATGATTCAGTAGATCAACCGATACTGCGGTTGCCGAAAATAAGCGCGGACAGCAGCCACGAAACGATGCTGTACAGAATCGAGCCGAAGAACGCCGACCAGAAACCCGACACTTCAAATCCCTTCAGCAGCGACGCGCACAGCCAGAAGCACAGCGCATTGACCACCAGAATGAAGAGTCCAAGCGTGACGATCGTGACGGGCAGCGTCAACAGGATCAGCACCGGACGCAGGATCGTATTGATCAATCCGAGCACCACCGCGACGATCAGGGCGGTGCCGAAACTCCGGATATGAATCGACGGTACGAGGTAGGTGATGATCAGGAGCGCAAGCGCGTTGATCAGCCAGGTCAGCAGCACGGTCATGTAGAGCTCCTTTGGCAGGCTGTCCGATAACGGGAAAAAGCGCGGGACGAGGCGGGCATGGTGAACAAAGCGGCGCTTTACGCGCCGCCTTGTCGTCTAACTGTCATGCTTTAAAACCGCCCGCGCGCTTGATGCTACTTGGAAGCGGTTGCTTAGTAGCGGTAGTGGTTCGGCTTGAACGGACCGTTCTTGTCGACGCTGATATAGCTCGCCTGATAGTCCGACAGCACCGTCAGTTCCGCACCGATACGCCCCAGATGCAGACGCGCGACCTTTTCATCAAGGTGCTTCGGCAACACATAGACCTTGTTTTCGTACTTGTCGCCGTGCACGAACAACTCGATCTGCGCGATCGTCTGATTCGTGAACGATGCCGACATCACGAACGACGGATGGCCCGTTGCGCAACCCAGATTCACCAGACGCCCTTCAGCCAGCAGGATGACGCGCTTGCCGTCCGGGAAAATGATGTGGTCGACTTGCGGCTTGATGTTTTCCCACTGGTACTTGCGCGTCGATGCAACGTCGATTTCCGAGTCGAAGTGACCGATGTTGCAGACAATCGCGTTGTTGCGCATGGCAGCCATATGATCGTGGCCGATCACGTGGAAGTTGCCGGTCGCCGTCACGAAGATGTCGGCCTTGTCCGCCGCGTATTCCATCGTCACGACGCGATAGCCTTCCATCGCTGCCTGCAACGCGCAGATCGGATCGATTTCCGTGACCCACACCGTCGCGCCCAGACCGCGCAGCGATTGCGCGCAGCCCTTGCCCACGTCGCCGTAACCCGCCACGACCGCGATCTTGCCCGCGATCATCACGTCGGTTGCGCGCTTGATACCGTCGACCAGCGATTCGCGGCAGCCATACAGGTTGTCGAATTTCGACTTCGTGACCGAATCGTTCACGTTGATGGCCGGGAACGGCAGGCGCCCTTCCTTTTCCATCTGGTACAGACGGTGCACGCCGGTCGTGGTTTCTTCGGTCACGCCCTGGATGTGCGCGAGACGCGTGGAGTACCACACCGGATCGGCGTCGAGATGCTTGGCGATCGACTTGTACAGCGCGACTTCTTCTTCGTTTTCCGGCTTCGAGATCACCGAACGGTCTTTCTCAGCCTTCGAGCCGAGGATCAGCAGCAACGTGGCGTCGCCGCCGTCGTCGAGGATCATGTTGGCGAATTCGCCATTCGGCCATTCGAAAATGCGGTGCGAGAATTCCCAGTATTCGTCGAGCGATTCGCCCTTGAATGCGAACACCGGCACGCCGCCTTGCGCAATCGCGGCGGCTGCATGATCCTGCGTCGAGAAGATATTGCACGATGCCCAGCGCACGTCCGCGCCGAGTGCCGTCAAGGTTTCGATCAGCACGCCGGTTTGAATCGTCATGTGCAGCGAACCCGCGACGCGCGCACCCTTCAGCGGCTGCGAGCTCTTGTATTCCTCGCGCGTCTGCATGAGGCCGGGCATTTCGGTTTCAGCGATATTCAGTTCCTTGCGGCCCCAGGCTGCAAGCGACATATCGGCGACGAGAAAATCTTGCTTTGAATCGAGAACTGCGGCGTTCATCACGCCCTCCTTTCTAAAGAATTGACTAGAAATTTGACGTGAGCGCGGTTCGATGCGGTGGATGGGAGCGCAATGCGCATCCTGGCCCTCCGATTGAAGCCTCCGAGCCTGGCGGGCGGCCGGCGAATATGCTGATTCGCGGTACCCGTCGCAACGCTCCTCGAAGACGAACGGCGATTGTAGCAAATCGAGATGGCTTCGGGGTGAGGCTGGACTGGCGGAGTTGGAGCTTTTTGTGACTCCAGGGTGTTTGGCGGCAGGCGGTGCTGGCCGGGCGCAGCGCGCCTCGGCCCTGCGCTCGAGCCACGTCGGTGTTTGGAATCTACGCAGCGTGATTCGGGGGAGCAGAGGCGGCCGCCCCGGCAGCGACGCTTGCCGTGCGCAACTGCTCGATGCCCGCGCGCGCGGATTCGAGAAACTGCCTCGAAAAGCGGAACGCGTCGGCCACGTCGGCAGGATCCGGTGTCTGCAAACCAAGAACGATGCGGAAATAGCGTTCGGCGTGAATGCCCGCGTGATAGTGCATGCGCACGCGTTTCGCGTCATCCAGGCGCCGGTTGCCGAAAATGTCACGCAAGGCCCACGAAAACGCGCCATCTTCGCCACCGATGCGACGAAACGCGTTGTCCATCGGAAAGCCGCCGAGCGCGGCATACGCTGCGCGGCGGATGATCAGGCTGCTCGGCACCGTGTTGCTGAGCGTTGCGGCGTGCTTGCCGAAGTCGGGATGGTTGGTGAGCTCGGCCGGAAAATCCGTGTAGTCGACGTCGAGCCGCACGGACACTTCGTTCGGGTTCTGCGTGAGAAACGCGCTCGCGGCGGCTAGCGCGCCGGGCAGGTATTCGTCGTCGGCGTCGAGGAAGGCGAGCAGACCGTAAGCTGCATGCATCGCGCCCCAGTTGCGCGCCCGAGCCGGGCCGCCGTTGTACGGCATCTGCAGCAAGCACACGCGTGGGTCGAGTCGCCCGTAGTGTGCGACCAGGTCGGTGGACGCATCTGTCGAGCCGTCGTCCACCACGACAATCTGCGCGGCTTCCGGCTGAATCAGGCAACTTTTGAGCGCACGGGCGAGCGTCGCCGCGCCGTTGTAGCAGGGAATGATGATCGAGATGGGCTTCATGGATTGAAACAGGCGCTGCGGGCCGAACGATAGAGAACCGTCGATGGTAGCCCGCTTCCCGTCAGGTCCATCCTGGAAAAGCGACGTGCGCGACCGCACCGGCCAACGCACTGCGCGCAAACGGCGCCGACACGAAGCGTCGCCATCAGCTTACCCCGCAACATAAATACGATGACTTACAATCGCTCGGATCATTCCAAATTGGAATTCTGGAGCCTGAGATCGTGGAACTACGAGCGCTGCGGTATTTCGTCGAAGTGGTCCGTCAACAGAGCTTCACCGTCGCCGCCGAGCAGATGTTCGTCACGCAGCCGACCATCAGCAAGATGGTCAAGTCGCTGGAGGACGAAATCGGCTCGCCGTTGCTGCTACGCGATGGGCGCCAAATGGTGCTGACCGACGCCGGCCGGATCGTCTATCAGCGCGGTCAGGACGTGCTGGCCGCGCACGCGCAGTTGCAGGCCGAGTTGAATGACCTCGATACGCTCGGCCGCGGCGAGTTGACCATCGGCATTCCGCCAATGGGCGGCTCGCTGTTCACGCCGGCCATCGCCGCCTTCCGCCAGCGCTATCCGAAAATTGAGCTGAAGCTGTTCGAGCAGGGTTCACGCGCGATCGAGACCGCGCTGATCCACGGCGAACTGGAGTTAGGTGGCGTGTTACAACCGGTCGACCCGGAGAACATCGAGGTGTTGCCGATGACCCGGCAATTGCTGTGGCTGGTCGCGCGCACCGGCTCGCGCTGGGACGATCTGCACGAAGTTCCGCTCGCCGAGCTCGCCAACGAGCAGTTCGTGTTCTATGGCGAGAGCCTCGCGCTCAACGACGTCGTGCTGAACGCGTGCCGGACCGCCGGCTTTGCGCCGACCATCGTCGGGCGCAGCGGGCACTGGGATTTCATGGCGGCGTTAGTGCTGGCCGGGGTCGGTATCGCGCTGTTGCCTGCGCCGTATTGCCGACGGCTCGACGCGGCGCAGTTCACCTGCCGCCCCGTAGTGGAACCGGAGATTCCATGGGAAGTGGCGATTGGCTGGCGCCGCAACGGCTATCTGTCACACGCGGCGCGCGCATGGCTGGAGGTAGCGCGCGAGACGCTGCCAGGCCAGGCCGGCGACGATTTCATGGTGGGGCCGGGCATCGGTATGACCGGCATCACGGCGCCCGCTAAGACACCGCCGCATACGCGGCCAGCCGAATGACAACATGCCCCCGGCGCGAACCGGGCGGCATGTCTTCAAGACACGGCTGACCTCGAAGACTTATCTCCAAGCACCACCTCGGAAGCCTATCGCGACGGGCGCATCTCAGAGACTTATCTTCAAGGCTCAGTCAGCACCGTCATTACTGCTGCGCGACAAACTCGATGCGGCGGTTGGCGAAACGGCCGCTTGCCGTGTCGTTGCTCGCGACCGGACGCGCATCGCCATAACCTTGCGCGACCAGCGAATCCGCCGGCACACCCGTCTTCACGAGATACGCGCGAACCGCTTCGGCGCGCTTCTTCGACAGTTGCAGATTGGCTTGCGCACCGCCGACATTGTCCGAATAGCCGGCCACTTCGAGCTTGGCCGTCTTGCCGTTACGCGCGCAGGCATTCAACACTTGCGCCGACTGGTTCAGATCTTCCAGCGCCGAGGCCGGCACGCGAGCACCGGCGCTTGCGAAGTTGATCACCTGCAGGTTCAACACCTTGACCACGTCCGCTGTTACGCACGAGCTGTCCGGCGCGAGGAGGCCCTTGATCGCGCCGCGGAAGTTTTCGGTTGCGTTCGCGACCGCCTGTTCGACGTTGAACGAACCGATCTGATACGAGGCGCCGAACAGCGATTTGAGTTTATCGAGCCAGCCGAGCTTCGCGTTTGCCGCGCTGCCGCTCAGTTCGACGTGCGCGCCATCCACTTTCACCTCGGCGCCCGACAATGCCATCAGCGGCAGCAGGCCGTCCAGATGAACGAGCCAGTCGGCCTGCTTGGTGTCCTGATCGACCGTGACGTTTGCGACGAAACGGTCAGCCCCGAAATGCTTTGTCAGCGCGTCGATCAGATGGGTCTTTTCGGCTTCGCTGCCAACCGTGGCCGTAAGCGTCGGTTTGCCGGCGGCGTCGACGGTGAAGCTGAGCTGACTGTCTTTGGTCGGCGCGGGCGCGGCGGCAGGTTGCTGCGCTTCGCTGGTGGCGCTTGCAGCTACAGCGGCAGGCGTTGCAGCCGCGGCGGCCGAGGCCTCCGCCGATGCGGACGCCGGCTGCACAGTTGCCGCGGCTCCCGCGCTACTGCGCTCGCTGCTTTGTTCGCCTCGTTGCTCGCTATGGCAACCGCGCAGGAACAGGAAAGCAAGCACCGCAGCAATCGCCGCGAGCAACCACCACAGCCACTTGCGCGAACGGCGCTCTTCGCGCACCACCGCGTCGGCTGGCACGCGGATGCTCGACAGGGCTTCGGCCACCGGCTTGGCGGCAGGCGTCGGATGGTCGATGTGCGCCGAGACCGCCTTAAGCTGCGACAGAATATTGCCGGTGAACGCGCCGAGTCCAGTCAGGCCAAGCCCGGCCATCAGACGGTCGTTCAGATACGGCGCAATGGCCGGCAACTGATGGCCCAGCAGCGTTGGCAACTGGCCGACGTTGCCCTGACCTTCGAGAAAATGCCGCTTCAGCAGGCCCAGCAGCGTTGCGCCGACGATACCCGTCATGGCGTGCGTCGCATGCGCCGGGACGCCGGTTTGAGTGGCGACCTCGTCGCTGAGCGTATCGACGCGGCGATCGAATGCGCGCTCGAGCAACTGCCGCCCCACACCTTCCAACTGGCTCACCCCGGTGGTGCTGCCGAGCAGTTGCGGCAACTGCTCGGCGATGTGGCCGTTCACCTCAGGCGAGAGGATCGTTGCGAACAGCGAACGCGCGCCGTCGAGCGTTGCGCCCTTCTGCATCAGACCGGCGACCAGCGCCGGCCCGGTTGTTGCAAGCACCTTCTGGGTCGCGTCCGGCGGCAGCCCGAAGCGGGCCGCCATCTGTCGCACGACGCCGTCCGTCAACGCGGACTGAATCAGCTGAATCACATTGATACTCATCGCTTCGCTTCCTTGATTTCCCGAACGCGTCACCTGACGCGCTCTTTTTCGCGGCGCGATTATAGGTTTGGGGAAATCTCATAAACGAAACGGCACAATTTATGACGAATTAACCGACGTTCGCCTAAATATTCTTATATTTGCGACCAAGATTAAGAATATTGCTGCTCTCTCAAGCCGCCACGCCGGTGACGCCCGTCGACTTCATCGCCGGCACCGTATGCCCCTCGAACCGGGTCGCCGCGATCAGTTCGGCCGCGCGCTCGCCGATCATCACCGTCGGCGAATTCGTGTTGCCGCCGATCAGCGTCGGCATCACGGAAGCATCGACGATCCGCAACCCCGTCACGCCGCGCACCCGCAACTGCGGATCGACCACCGATTGCGCATCGCCGCCCATCCGGCAGGTTGCCACCGGGTGATAGATCGTGTCGGCATGCTCGGCGATGGTCCGGCGCAATTCCTCCTCGGTCTGGCCGGCATGGGTGTACAGCTCCTTGCCGCCATGCAGCGCCAGCGACGGCGCGTCGAGAATGCGCCGCGCCATCTGCGCGCCTTCCACCAGCAGGTCGAGATCGCGCGAGTCGCTGAAAAAACGCGGATCGATCACCGGTGCGGTACGCGCGTCGGCGCTCGCAAGCGTCACCGTGCCGCGGCTATGTGGCCGCAGCACGCACACGTGCAGCGAATAACCGTGGCCCCAGTGCATATGGCGGTTGTGGTCGTCGACAATCGCCGCGCAGAAATGCAGTTGCAGGTCCGGGCGATCGAGCGTCGGCCGGCTCCTCAGAAACCCGCCCGCTTCGGCGACATTGCTCGACAGCATGCCCTTCCCATGTCGCATGAAGGTCACGAACTGCGGCAGCATCCGCGCAATGCCGCGAATCGAAAAGCCGGTCGGCTCGATCGACGACACCCGTTTGTTGATCGTGAAGTCGACGTGGTCGATCAGGTTCTGGCCGACCTCGGGGGCATCGTGCAGCACGGCGATGCCGAGCGACTGAAGATGCGCGGCCGGCCCGATGCCCGAGCACATCAGCAGTTGCGGCGAATTGAACGCGCCCGCTGACAGCACCACTTCGGCACGCGCTTCCAGCGTTTCGGTACGGCCGCCGCGCACGATCTCGACGCCGCTCGCGCGCTTGCCGTCGAAGGTCACGCGCAGCACCGTCGCATCGGCGATCGTATGGAGATTGGGGCGCTCGCGGTCGTAGATATAAGCGCGCGCGACACTGCAGCGCCGTCCGTCGCGCTGCGTCACCTGATAGAAGCCGATGCCTTCCTGGTCCGCGCCGTTGAAATCGCTGTTCGGTTTGTAACCGGCTTCGGTCGCGGCCTGCACGAAACGCTTCGAAAACGGATTGCGATAGCGCAGATCGGACACCGTCAGCGGGCCGTTCGCGCCATGCCATGCGTCGGCGCCGCGCTCGTTGCCTTCGGCGCGGCGGAAATACGGCAGTACGTCGGCCCACGACCAGCCTTCGCAGCCGAGTTGCGCCCATTCGTCGTAATCGAGCGGATGGCCGCGCGTATAGATCATCGCGTTGATCGCGCTCGATCCGCCGAAGCCCCGCCCGCGCGGCTGATAGCCCTGGCGTCCGGCGAGCCCCGGCTGGGGCGTCGTCAGATAGCCGTAGTTGGTCTTGAGTTTGTGCGGCACGACGGCCGCCACGCCCACCGGCATGTTCACGAACAGATTGCGGTCCGTATGCGGACCGGCTTCGATCAGGGCAATCGTGGCGTCCGGGCAGCTATCCGCCAGACGGCTCGCGAGCGAACAGCCGCCTGAGCCCGCACCGACGATGATGTAGTCGTATTGCATCCGCTCCTCCAATTGGGCCCGCGTTGCTCGCGGACCCTGTCTAGTACACACTTGTCTACGTGCGTTTTATCGGCATTGTAGGGAGCGTTCGGTTGCGACGGCGGGTTCGTGTCAGAGCGATCCCTCTAAACGAAAGCCCTCCCGCGACCCTATGATGAAAGACGCGCGTGCGCCCGTCAGGCCGCCGCGCAGGGCATTCAAACACGGCGCCCCGCGCACCGTCCTCAGAGCGTGCGGCACGACACGCCACGATAAAACAGCACACCGTCGATCAGCGACGGCGCGCATCCGGTGAACGGAGACAGCAGATGGAACGGCACAGCATCGGCCACACTCACGACGTGACAAATCAGGCGCCTCCGCTAGCGGATTACAACCTGTTTTCGAGCGACGTGGCGTTGTCCGCCGCGCTCGAACGCGAAGGGGCCGCGTGGCATCGCGAGGCGCTGCTGCGGCACGGTGCGGCGCTCACCACGCCGGAGACACTCGCGCTCGCCGAACTGGCGAACCGCCATACGCCCGAATTGATCACGCACAGCCCGCGCGGCGAACGCATCGACGCGCTCGAGTTTCATCCTTCGTGGCATACGCTGCTGGGGCTGTTGCGCCGCGAAGGCCTGCACGCGTTGCCGTTTTCGGATCCGCAACGCGGCGCGATGGTCGCGCGTTGCGCCGGCTACTTCCTGCATGCGCAACTCGAATCCGGCTCCCTCTGCCCGCTGACGATGACCTTCGCGAGCATTCCGGTGCTGCAACGCGAACCCGCGTTGTTCGAGACGCTGCGCGACAAGCTCTACGCCCGCGAACACGATCCACGCGACCTGCCGCTCACGCAAAAAACCTCGGCGATGATCGGTATGGGTATGACCGAAAAACAAGGCGGCTCGGACGTGCGCAGCAACCAGACGCGTGCCTATGCCACGCGCGGAAGCGGCCGTGGCGCTGAATATCGCCTTGTCGGCCACAAATGGTTTTTCTCCGCGCCGCAATGTGACGCGCATCTGGTGCTGGCCCGCACCGACGATCACGAAGGCCTGTCGTGCTTCTACGTGCCGCGTTTCGCACCGGACGGCAGCACGAACGCCGTGCAGATCCAGCGTCTGAAAGACAAGCTCGGCAACCGCTCGAATGCCAGCAGCGAGGTCGAATTCTTCGACGCGTTCGGCATCATGATCGGCGACGAAGGCCGCGGCGTGCCGACCATCATCGAAATGGCGAACTACACGCGGCTCGATTGCGTGATCGGCAGCGCGGCCCTGATGCGTGCGGCGCTGGTGCAGGCAATCCACCATGCCCGAAACCGCAGCGCCTTCGGCCGGCAACTGGCCGATCAGCCGCTGATGCGCAATGTGCTCGCCGACCTGGCGCTGGAATCGGAAGCCGCAACGGTGCTGTTCATGCGGCTCGCGCGCGCGTTCGAAGCGTCGGCCGATGCATCGTCGGCTGCGCCCGCCGAGCGCGCGTGGCGCCGGATCGTCACCCCGGCAGCGAAGTTCTGGGTCTGCAAGCGCACCCTCGAATTCACCGGCGAGGCGATGGAAGTCTGGGGCGGCAATGGTTATGTCGAAACCGGTCCGATGGCGCGCTTCTATCGTGAAGCGCCCGTCAATTCGATCTGGGAAGGCTCGGGTAACGTGATGTGCCTCGACGTGCTGCGTGCCATGGAGCGCGAGCCCGAAGCGGCGCAGGCCCTATTCGCCGCCTGGCAAGCGGATGCACAAGGGCACCCGGCTTTGAGCGCCGCGCTCGGCAAGCTCGCCGCCACGCTTAACGGACCCGCCGAACATCGCGAAGCCTCCGCACGACGGATCGCGCAGCAGATCGTGCTGATCGCACAAGCCACCTTGCTGGTGAAGCACGCGCCGCCGGAAGTCGCCGATGCCTTCATCGCGACGCGTCTCGCCGACGGCTGCGGCGAGAGCGGCCGCGTGTACGGCACGCTGCCGGCGACGTTCGACCACGCCGCGATCATCGAGCGGGCATTTAACAGCACAACACACCAATAAGCGCGACTCAACGCGCACGTTATCCATCAGGGAGTGGACACACATGAAGAACGATTTGCCAGAAGTCGTCGCGCTCGAAGCGCTGCTGCGCGATCAACGCCATGCGTATTTGCGCGCGCCGTATCCGTCATGGGAAGCACGTGCCGGCCATCTGAAAGTGCTGCGCAAAGTCATGCTCGACAACCGCGACGCACTCGCCGACACGATGAACGCCGACTTCGGCAATCGCGCGAAACAGGAAGTGCTGCTCGCCGAATTCCTGCTGATCAAGGGTGAGATCGACGCCGCGCTCAGACACGGCAAACGCTGGATGAAAGCTCAACGCCGCAGCACCAACAAATGGCTGATGCCGGCGCGCGCGAAAGTGGTGCCGCAGCCGCTCGGCGTGGTCGGCATCATCGTGCCGTGGAATTATCCGGTGCTGCTCGCAGTCGGCCCGCTAATTAGCGCGCTGACGGCCGGCAACCGCGCCATCATCAAGATGTCGGAGCTGACGCCGCGCACCTCGGCGCTATTTGAGCAGTTGATCGGCCAGACCTTCGCGCGCGACCACGTCGCCGTAGTGAACGGCGATGCTGGATTGGCCGCCGCGTTCAGCGCGCAACCGTTCGACCATCTGCTGTTTACCGGCTCGACCAAGGTCGGCCATGAAGTGATGCGCGCCGCCGCCGAACATCTGACGCCGGTCACGCTCGAACTGGGCGGCAAGTCGCCGGCCATCATCGGTCAGCACGCGCGCTTCGACAACGCGGTGGATAACCTCGTCGCGGGCAAGACGCTCAACGCGGGCCAGACCTGCGTCGCGCCGGACTACGTGCTGGTGCCGCGCGGCAAGGAGCAGGCGTTCATCGAACGGGCACGCGCGCGGATGGCGACGATGTACCCCGACTTTGCGCGCAACCTCGACTACACATCGATCATCTCGGAGCGGCACTTCACTCGGCTGCAACGTCTCGCCGACGAAGCGCAGGCCGCCGGCGCGCAACTGCACACGCTCACCGACAGCACACCCGACGAGGCAAGCCGCCGCTTCCCGCTGATCGCGGTCACGAATGCGCCGGATGAAAGCGCGCTGATGCAGGAGGAAATCTTCGGCCCGCTACTGCCGATCGTCCCCTACGACACGCTCGACGATGCGATCGCGTGGATCAACACGCGTCCCCGCCCGCTCGCGCTGTATCTCTATGCCGACGACAGTGCGACCATCGACCGCGTCACGCGCGACACCATCGCGGGCGGCATGGCGATCAACGAAACGCTGATGCATCTGGCGTGCGAAAGCCTGCCGTTCGGCGGCGTCGGTGCGAGCGGGATGGGCGCGTATCACGGCTACGAAGGCTTCGTCACCTTCTCGAAGATGAAGCCGGTGCTGACACAGGCGCGCCTGAACGCGCGCGGATGGATCTCGCCGCCGTACGGCAAGCGGGTGAATGCGCTGCTGAAGCTGATGATGAGGTTCTGACGCGGCGGGCATCCGTGGGGCGGCCATCCGCGCGGCGGGCACCCGTGGGCTGGGCAACTCGTGCAGAACAGCGTACTGCGACGACGGCCGCGGGCTAAGCAGCGGGCGTTCGCCACTCAGCGCCTCGGCGTCCCACCGGAAACGTCCGCAATGTCCGTGGCGACCACATCCGTGACGTCCTGCGCGGCGGCCACGCCGCTTTCGGGCTCATGCTCCGCGCCGCTTTCCAGCCGATGCAGCCAAGCGAGCAACTCGGCCACCGCCTGATAAAGCTGCGGCGGAATCCGCGTGTCGAGGTCGACCTGCATCAGCAACGAGACCATTTCCGGCGCTTCGTGCACGTACAGCCCGGCTTCCTTGGCGCGCTGCACAATCATCTCGGCCAGCATGCCGTAGCCTTTGGCGATCACGCGTGGTGCGGGATCGCTGCCTTGTGCGTCGTAGACGAGCGCGGCCGCGCTGCGGCGATGTTTGCGGCTCATCACATATCCCAATCGAAATCATCGACCGGCGCAGCTCCCGGGCGGGCGACACGCGCCGTGCGGCGCCCCGCCGGCGCTTTATCGGCCGCCGCGGCCGCCGCAGCAGCCGACGCTGAACGCGCATAAGCCGAGGCCGCTGCCTGCCCGGCCGCCGCCGCGCCCGCTACACCCATCGTGCTAGCCGGTATGCCGCCGCCGATCTCGCGAATCGTCAGTCCGTTCAGTTCGATGCCCGCTGCCGCGAGCCGCTGCCGAAAGTTCTCACCCTGCGCCGCCAATCGGGCCGCACCGGCCGGACTCGCTTGCACGCGCGCGACCAGCCGCATGCCGGTCAGCGTCAGGTCCGCATCGACGGTGCCGAGCGTGGGCAGCGACAGCGTCAGCCGCGTGCGCCACGGCTGATCGTCCTCGCTCGCCGTGCCGCCGCCGCTGCGGTCCCATTCGTCGCCTTCCTGCTCGATGGTCCAGTCAAGCTTGGCGCCCGGCCATGCTTCACCGGTCCAGCGAAACTGCCCGGTGGCGAGCAGATCGAGTTGCTGACGCACCAAAGGAACCGTCGCGGGATGAACCGCGGCTGCCATCGATTGCGAGTTTTGCGACGACCCGTCGTCGGCCAGTTGCGCCGCGGCGCTGTGCACGCTCGAGTGCGCCGGCTGGCCGTTCAGGTCGGACAGAGAACTCGCCAGCACCTCGCCGGCCACGAAGCGCGCGGCCTGCGCGGTCTGGATCGACGGCATCGCGCGGGCTGCCGCGTTGCCATCCGGCGCGCCGTTGGCCGGACCGTTGGACGCCGCACCCATGCCTGGCCGGCCTGTCGCATTAGCGGGAGAAGCCGGATCGGCGTCGCTCGCCCAGTCGAGCGGCATTTGCGCGGCGGCGGCCACCAGCTTGTTTTGCGCCTCGCCGGCCAGTGCGGCGGGCGGGCGCTGGCCGGCCAGCCATTGCGCGAGATGGGATTCGTAGAACAGGCCGCTTTCGCCGACCGTCTGTTCGAGCGCGGCCGCAAGTGCCGCGACCGGCACTTGAGCCGCCGCCACATTGGCGGTGGCCGTCGTACCGGTGGTAGCGGCGGTATTCGGATTCGCGGATGAAGCAGCAGGCGTGGCGGCCGTATCGAACAGCGCAAAGCCGCCGGCTTCGACGTCGAGCGCCGGCGCGGCCGGCCAGATCGGCATCTGGCCGAGCACCGCCGGGGTTGCCTCGCCGCCAGAGTTCACGATCGCATTGAGCGTGAGCGCGACGGCGGACAGCGCGGTTTGTGCGGAAGCCGGCGGCGTGGCGGGGGGCGCAACAGGGGTGGTATTGAGAATCTCGGTATCGACGCCCGCCGCGCCAGTCTGCGAGGCGGTCGCACTACCCGGCGTGAGATTGAGCAGACTGTCGACCCGGTTCGCGAGCAGCGAAGTGACGACCGCGTCGATTCCGTTCATACCGATTCCTTGGTCACATTGACAGCAACGCGCTCAGATCCAGTCAGGCGGACTCAAGCAGCGCCTTGCTCGCGGGCAAACTCAGCGCGCCCCGTACAGTTCCTTGAGCACACGAGTCGGCCGTCCGGCGAACAGCGCCGACAGATTGGCCATGCGCGGATTCGCCAGATCGCGGATCGCAGCGTCGTCAGCCAGGATCTGACGGATCAGCGCGTATTTGCGCAGGCGCTCCGCATCGTCCAGTCTGACGCCGGCTTCCGCGTCTTTCAACGCGTCCACCAGCTTCCGATAGTCCTCCTGCAAGTGGACCAGATCGTTCCACAGGGCTCGCCGGGCAGCCGTCAGCATGCGGCGGGAAATCGCTGCAATCGCCTCGTAGCGGGCGAAATATTCTGCGTTCGATGTCATCTCATGCTTTCCGCGGCCGGCTGGGCTGCCATCCGCGCGATCTCCGGGGCAATCCCGATCCATGCCTCTTCGAGCGTCGCCAGCAGGCCGTCGACTTCGACCAGCATCGCCTCGCTCTGTTTTATATTGGCTTCGAGCAGCCGCCGCGACATATAGCTATATAGCGCGTCCAACCGCTCTGCAATCTCACCGCCCACCTCAAGGTTCAGCGACAGTTGCAGCCCGCTTTCGACGATCTGAATCGCCTTGCCGATCGCCTCACCACGCGCCGACACATTGCCTTGCTGCACATGCATGCGCGCTTGCGCAATCGCCTGCCGGGCGCCCTGATACAACATCACGATCAGACGATGCGGACTCGCGCCCATCACCCCTGTCTCGACGCCGACGCGCGCGTACGCATTGGCTCCAGAGTGTCCTGGGGAAAACATCGGCGCTCCTCCTTTCTTCTACTGCGGTTGGTCGCGGCACCCCATCCGTGCACGTTGCCGCACCCGGATTTCTGCCTGTATCTGGTTATCGGATAGGCAGCGGGAAAGCTTTAGGCCGTTGTAAGGAGGATTAAGGGGCCGATAGGGGCGATACCGCGCTGAGCGTGGCAAGGCCGCCTGCCACGAAGCGCCTCGAGGGCGCATCGGGCGGACAGTCCTGTCGTGAAGCCACACAGCGTTGCATCTGGGCGCATGCGTTCGGGCGGGCGGAACAGCCCTGTCGCCCGAGGCGCACTTACACCTGCATCTGCATGATGTCGTTATAGGCCGTCACCAGCTTGTTGCGCACCTGCAGGCCGAACTGGAAGCCGATGTTGGCCTTCTGCCCGTCGACCATCACGTCGTTCAGCGAGACATTCGACGCGCCGAGTTCGAACGCCTGCGCTTCGCCGGCCGCTTTGGTCTGATCGCCGCTGATCTTGTCCAACGAGGCCTTCAGCGCCGAGGCGAAACCGCCGGCCGTCGCCGCACCGGACTGGCCGGCCACCGGTGTGTTGCCGCCGGCCGCTTGCGCCGCCATCGACTGCATCTGTTGCAGCGCCGACGAGAGCGCGTTCACGGGCAAAGTCATGTTCTCTCCAGGGAATGACGACCGGCATGCCGGAAACCGTACCGATCTGAACGAAAGCATAGCAGTGGGTCATCAGGGAAAGCCCCGAAACTAGGGGGGAAACCCGGCTCTATTCAAGCAATCGGGTTGAGCCGCGCTGCGGATAATTTCAATGGTGAAAGTGTCTGTCCGCACGCCTGCCGACCCTCGGCGCGCTCAAACGGCAGAACGCAAAGGCATCCCGGAGATACCCGACGCATGGATTCGTCAGCCAACTCTTTGATCAACCCCGACGCCCGCATGGGCCTCGCCGGCGCGCAGCCGGGCGCCGGTGCTGCCGGCACCGGCCAGGCCGGCGGTGCCGCGGACCTCGGCGGCCTTGGGAGCAACCTGGGCGGCAACTTCGGCCAGCGTCTGTCAGGTCTCGCGCAAATGCGCGGCAACCCGCGCGCCCCGCTGATTTTCGCGGTCGCGCTGCTGGTCGCCATCGTCGCGGGTCTGTTCCTGTGGTCGCGCGCACCGGACTACAAGGTGCTCTACAGCAACCTGTCGGACCGCGACGGCGGCGCCATCATCACCGCGCTGCAGGCGGCCAACATTCCCTATAAGTTCTCCGATGCCGGTGGCGCGATCCTCGTGCCGGCCGAGCAGGTGCATGAAATGCGTCTGCGTCTGGCTTCGCAAGGCCTGCCCAAGAGCGGCTCGGTCGGCTTCGAACTGATGGACAACCAGAAGTTCGGCATCAGCCAGTTCGCCGAGCAGATCAATTACCAGCGCGCGCTGGAAGGTGAACTCGAGCGCACGATCGAGTCGATTTCGTCGGTGAAGTCGGCGCGCGTGCATCTGGCCATTCCGAAGCCTTCCGTGTTCGTGCGCGACAAGGAGGCGCCGTCCGCTTCCGTGCTGGTCAACCTCTACCCGGGCCGCGCACTCGACGAAGGCCAGGTGCTGGCGATCACCCATATGGTGTCCTCGGCGGTGCCGGATATGCCGGTGAAGGGCGTGACCATCCTCGACCAGGACGGCAACCTGTTGACGCAGCCGTCCACCGGCAGCGGTCTGGACGCCTCACAACTCAAGTACCGCCAGCAGATCGAGCGCAACACCCAGCAACGCATCGACGCGATCCTGTCGCCCCTGTTCGGCTCCGGCAACGCGCACTCGCAGGTCAGCGCCGATATCGACTTCTCGCACACCGAGCAGACCTCGGAAAACTACGGCCCGAACGGTAACCCGCAGCAGTCGGCGATCCGCAGTCAGCAAACGAGCACCGCCACCGAAATGTCGCAAGCCGGGGCCTCGGGCGTGCCGGGCGCGCTGTCGAACCAGCCGCCGCAACCGGCCTCCGCACCGATCACGGCGGGCAACGGCGCGAGCGGCGTGACCACGACGCCGGTCAGCGACCGCAAGGATTCGACCACCAACTACGAACTGAACAAGACCGTGCAGCATCTGGAACAACCGATGGGCGGCATCAAGCGCCTGTCGGTGGCGGTGGTGGTCAACTATCTGCGGGTGGTCGACGCCAAGGGCCACGCGACGATGCAACCGGTCACCGCCGACAAGCTCGCGCAGGTCAACCAGTTGGTGAAGGACGCGATGGGCTTCGATCAGGCGCGCGGCGACTCGGTCAACGTGGTCAACAGCCCGTTCACCGCCGACATCGACCCGGACGCCGACCTGCCGTGGTGGCGCACGCCGGACATGATCGCGCTTGCCAAGCAGATCGCGACCTACCTCGGGATCGGCGCAGTCGCCCTGTTCCTGTACTTCGTGATGGTGAAGCCCGCGCTGCGCCGCGCTTTCCCGCCGCCGGAGCCGGTCGTCGCCGCCGCGCTGCCATCGCCGGACGAGCCTGTGCTGCTGGACGGCATCCCCGCCGCCGAGCGGGCGGGTGCGCCAACCGTCGCCGAACTGGAAAGCGACAACGAATTGCTCGCGCTGGAAAACTCGAAACACAAATACGAACGGAATCTGGAATTCGCGCGCAACATCGCCCGCCAGGATCCGAAGATCGTCGCAACCGTCGTGAAAAACTGGGTGTCCGATGAGCGCTGAAGGCGTAATGAAGAGCGCGCTCCTGCTGATGTCGATCGGCGAGGAAGAAGCCGCGCAGGTGTTCAAATTCCTCGGGCCGCGTGAGGTCCAGAAGATCGGCGTGGCAATGGCCGCGCTGAAGAACATCACGCGCGAGCAGATCGACGAGGTCCTGCAGGAGTTCGTGCGCGAGGCCGAGAAGCACACCGCTCTCTCGCTCGATTCGAGCGACTACATCCGGTCGGTATTGACCAAAGCGCTCGGCGACGACAAGGCCGGCGCGATTATCGACCGGATTCTGCAGGGCAGCGATACCAGCGGTATCGAAGGCCTCAAGTGGATGGACTCCGCGGCGGTGGCCGAACTCATCAAGAACGAGCACCCGCAGATCATCGCGACCATTCTCGTTCACCTGGACCGCGATCAGGCTTCGGAAATCGTCGCCTGCTTCACCGAGCGGCTGCGTAACGACGTACTGCTGCGGATCGCCACGCTCGACGGCATCCAGCCGGCCGCGCTGCGCGAACTCGACGATGTGCTGACGGGCCTCCTGTCCGGCAGCGACAACCTGAAGCGCAGCCCGATGGGCGGCATCCGCACGGCGGCCGAAATTCTCAACTTCATGTCGAGCAACCATGAAGAAGGCGTCATCGAGAACGTTCGCCAATACGACGCGGAACTCGCGCAGAAGATCATTGATCAGATGTTTGTGTTCGAGAACCTGCTCGATCTGGAAGACCGCGCGATCCAGCTGTTGCTGAAGGAAGTCGAGTCCGAGGCGTTGATCATCTCGCTGAAGGGCGCGCCGCCCGCGCTGCGCCAGAAGTTCCTGTCGAACATGTCGCAGCGTGCTGCCGAACTGCTCGCCGAAGACCTCGATGCGCGCGGCCCGGTCCGCGTCTCCGAAGTCGAGACGCAGCAACGCCGCATCCTGCAGATCGTGCGCAATCTGGCGGAAAGCGGCCAGATCGTTCTAGGCGGCAAGGCGGAAGATGCATATGTCTGATCAGAACTCCACAGCGAAGGAGCGCCTCTCGGCCTACCAGCGCTGGGAGATGGCCTCGTTCGATCCGGTGCCGCCGGCGCCGCCCGAACCCGAAGTCGACGACGGCGCGTTCGAAGCCGAACTCGAACGTCTGCGCGACGCCGCGCATGCACAGGGCATCGCGACGGGTCACGTGGCCGGGCAGGCGCTCGGTTATCAGGCCGGTTATGAGCAAGGCCACGCACAGGGTTTCGAGCAAGGCCAGAGCGAAGCACGTGAAGAAGCGGCGCGCCTCGCCGCGCTGGCCGAAACCTTCAAGGCAGCACTCGACGGCACGCAAGGCGCGATCTCCGAGACGCTGGTCGCATTGGCGCTGGACATCGCCCAACAGGTGGTGCGCCAGCATGTGCAGCACGATCCGACCGCGCTGATTGCCGCCGCCCGCGAGGTGCTGGCCACCGAACCGGCGCTGGTCGGCGCGCCGGCGCTGATCGTCAGCCCCGCCGACCTGCCGGTCGTCGAAGCCTATCTGATGGAAGAACTGCAAACGCGCGGCTGGACCGTGCGTACCGATCCGTCGGTCGAGCGCGGTGGCTGCCGCGCGCAAGCCGGCACCGGTGAAGTCGACGCCGGTATCGACACGCGCTGGGAGCGCGTCGCCGCCGCACTCGGCAAGGTGAGCACATGGTGAAGCCGACACTCGAAGAGATCCGCGCCAGCGATCTGACGCCGCTCGAACGCGAGCTGGCGCTGGCGTCGTTCGGCGCCGAGGCACTGGCGGATGTGCCGGCCGCGGTGACACCCGCTGCTGCTGCCGTCGCAGCCATCGACGCAGCGCTGCGCGATCCCGCTCACGGGCATCCGGGCGCCAGACACCAGGCGAAGGGCGCGGCGGCGAGCCGCGAATCCTCCGCTGCGCGCCGTGAATCCGCCGATTCTTCGAGTCCCGCTTCCCCGCCTCCCGCCGCCGCCCCGTACGATCCCGCACTCGACAGCAATCCGCACATGCAAGCCTGGCGCGGCCGGCTCGACGCGCTGCGCGCCCGCAACGCAATCGCCAAGCCGATGCGTGCCTGCGGACGTTTGACGCGCGCCGCCGGTCTGGTGCTTGAAGCGGTCGGCCTCCGCCTGTCGGTGGGCGCCGAAGTGATGATCGAACTGCCCTTCGGCAGCTCACTGGCGATGGCCGAAGCCGAAGTCGTCGGTTTCTCCGGCGACAAACTGTTTCTGATGCCGACCACCGAAGTGATCGGCCTCTTGCCTGGCGCACGCGTGTACCCGCTCGAAAGCGCGCCGATCGCCGATCCGATGGCGGGCGCGAAGCGCCTGCCGGTCGGCTGGGAATTGCTCGGCCGCGTGCTGGACGCGTCCGGCCGCCCGCTCGACGGCCTCGGCCCGCTCGGCGCGCATGCCGATGCGCCGCTGTCCTCGCCGGTCATCAATCCGCTGAACCGCGAGCCGATTCACAAGGTACTCGACGTCGGCGTGCGCGCGATCAACGCGCTCCTGACCGTGGGCCGTGGCCAGCGCATGGGCCTGTTCGCCGGTTCGGGCGTCGGTAAATCGGTGCTGCTCGGCACGATGGCGCGTTACACCAGCGCCGAAGTGATCGTGATCGGCCTGATCGGCGAACGCGGCCGCGAAGTGAAGGAATTCATCGAACAGATTCTTGGCGAGGAAGGCCTCGCACGCTCGGTCGTCATCGCCGCGCCGGCCGACGTCTCACCGTTGCTGCGGATGCAGGCCGCGTCGTACTCGACCTCGCTCGCCGAATATTTCCGCGACCAGGGCAAGCACGTGCTGCTGCTGATGGATTCGCTGACCCGTTACGCGATGGCGCAGCGCGAAATCGCGCTCGCCGTGGGCGAGCCGCCTGCCACCAAAGGGTATCCGCCTTCGGTGTTCGCCAAGCTGCCGGCGCTCGTCGAGCGGACCGGCAACGGCCCGGCGGGCGGCGGTTCGATCACCGCCTTCTACACCGTGCTGACCGAAGGCGACGACCAGCAGGACCCGATCGCCGACTCCGCGCGCGCGATTCTCGACGGCCACATCGTGCTGTCGCGCTCGCTCGCCGAGGCCGGCCACTATCCGGCGATCGACATCGAAGCCTCGATTAGCCGGGCAATGACCGCGCTGATCGACGATAACCATCTCGAGAAGACGCGTATGTTCAAGCAGATGCTGTCGCGCTATCAGCGCAACCGCGATCTGATCAACGTCGGCGCCTATTCGAGTGGGCGCGACGCGCTGCTCGACCGGGCGATTGCGCTGTATCCGCGGATGGAAGCGTTTTTGCAACAAGGTTTTCGCGAATGCGCGCACTTTGAACCGAGTCTCGAGATGCTGGACGCTCTGTTTGCCCAAGGAGGCTGACGATGGCGAAACACTTTCCGATCAAGACGCTTATCGGCCTGGCCCAGGACGATGTGGACGCCGCCGCACAACGTCTGGGCCGCGCGCAGCGCGAGCGCAACGACGTGCAGTCGCAGCTCGACTCGCTGGTGCAGTACCGCGACGAATATCACGCGCGTTTCACGGCGACCGCCCAGACTGGCATGCCCGCCGGCAACATGCGCAATTTCCAGGCATTCATCGACACGCTCGATGCCGCCATCGAACAGCAGCGCAACCTGCTGGTGACGGCCAATGCGCGCGTCGAGGCTGCCAAGCCCGACTGGCAGCGCCAGAAGCAGAAGCTCGGCTCGTATGAAGTGCTGCAGGCGCGCGGCGTTGCCGCCGAAGCGAAAACCATGGCGCGGCGCGACCAGCGCGATTCAGACGAACACGCCGCCCGCATTCTGAGGATGCGTGTCGAGGGCGTCTGATGCGCCCGGGCACCGCTTCGATTGACCGAACACCCCGTTTGACAGATTGACAGGATTCCCTATGTCGCTTCTTTCACAGATCGGCTCACTGCTCGGCTCGGCCAGCAGCACGTCCACCAGCGCGGCGATGGCCGCTGCGGCGAACGCCAAGCCGTTCTCGCAAACCCTGCAGCAGAGCATCGATCTGCAAAACAACGCGGCCGCGCAGAGTGCGAGCAAGCCGCCGGCTCCGTCGTCCTCTTCGTCCGCGTCCGCTTCGTCGTCCTCGGCAGCTTCGTCCAGCGTGCATGACGCGCCGCCGCCGCCCGATCCTTCGACGAAGAGCCAGGATGCCGCGAGCAGCAACACGGACAACAGCAATTCGACGAGCGCTTCCTCGTCCGGCTCATCGTCGGCTTCGTCGTCCGCTTCCGCTGCCAATACGCAGCAAGCCTCGACCGACAAGACCGGCGCGACGCCCGCGAAGTCCGGCAACACGACTATGCAGACCGATGCTGCCACCGCAGCAGCGGCTGCCGCTGCACAGGCGCAGGCTCAAGCGCAGGCCAATGCGAATAGCGCCACCGACCCGACGACCGCTGATCCCGCCACGGCGCTGACTGACGCTGCGACCACGCTGCCCGGCACGGGCACGGACACGACGACGGGCACCACCACGGGCAAAAAGACTGGCGCGACCGATTCGAAGTCGGCGCAGGACGCCTTGCAGGCGGCGCTGGCCGCGCTGGCGAGCGGCCAGGGCGTGGTTCCGCCACAGGCACTGGCGAGCGGCGCGGCAGCGAATGCCGCAACGGCGGCGAACGGTTTGGGTGCTGGCACGAGTAACGGACTCAACGGAACGGCGGACGGCAAGACACTGGCAGCCGGTTTGTTCGGCGACGGCAAGGGATCGAGCGCAGGCAAGACCGCGTTGACGGCTGCTGCCACGACCGTGGCGGATCCATCGGCGGCAGCGAAGGCAGCGGCTGACGCGCTGAGCGCGACGGCGACTGCGACGGCCGGTGGTGCGCAGGCTGACGATCTGGCGTCCTTCAAGAGTGCAGCGGATGTCGCGACTGCTGCGCTGGCGGCTGGCCAGGCTGCGGCGAGCGCCGCGAGTACAACGGCGGCCGTGCAGACGACGGGTAATACCGGTGCTGCCGAAGTGGCGAATATGTTGTCACCGCAGGTGGGCACGACGGATTGGGAAGACGCGTTGAGTCAGAAGGTGGTGTTTTTGTCGAATGCGCATTCGCAGAGTGCCGAGCTGACTTTGAATCCGAAGGATCTGGGGCCGCTACAGGTTGTGTTGCAGGTTGCCGATAACCATGCACATGCGTTGTTTGTTTCGCAGCACCAGCAGGTGCGGGAGGCTGTCGAGGCGGCGTTGCCGAAGCTTCGCGAGGCGATGGAGTCCAACGGTATTGGGCTTGGGAGCGCTAGTGTTAGCGATGGGTTTGCCCGGCAGGGCGGGCAGCCGCAAAGTGCAGATTCGGGGCGCTCTGGGGCGCGCGGTGGTGCTGGGGGTTTTGCCGGCGGCGCTGGTGGTTCTGATTCTGACTCTAACGTTGCTAATGTTGCCGTTCGGCGGACTGTTGGGTTGGTGGATACGTTTGCTTAATCTGGGGTTTTGCCCGGTCGGGCGGGGGATTGCCTGCGCGGCGCTTGCTTGTCAGTGTTCTTAGGGCTTTGGCCTTTCCTTGTTTTGTTAGTGGTCTATTAGCGTTGCCCCTGTGCGGGGCGGCACCTACTTTTCTTTGCCGGCTGCAAAGAAAAGTAGGCAAAAGAAAGCAGCTCAAACCGCTACTGCTAAGTGGGCACCGTAGTTTGCAAGCGGTAGTGGTACATCTGGAATCCGTGTTCTCGCACACTCCGCGTTAGTGACAAAGGACTCATCCGCTCCCACTCCGCACTACGTGCGTCGCGGACGGGTCTGCCAGGGAAACCAAGGGCTTCGGTTCAGGTCTGTGGGAGCAGTCGGCTTCGCCTCGGCGAAGCGCCTCTGCAGTCATGCAGCCCTCACTTCCAATGAAGGCCGTGTGTCGCAACACTCGTAGCTGTGCCTATTGATAGTGATATGCAATGGCAAACCGTGGTTCCGAGTGAAACATGGGAGTTGAAACGTAGCGGGTGGTTTTATGAACTGCTCTTCGGCGCGCGCAGCGCCGCCGGAAGTATGACTCCCTTGTCACTGGCGTATGCAGGTGCACGAACACAGATTCCAGATGCACCACTACCCGCAGCAGACCACGGTTCCCACTTAGCATTAGCGGTTTGAGCCGCTTTCTTTTGCCTACTTTTCTTTGCGGCATGCAAAGAAAAGTAGGTGCCGCCCCGCACAGGGGCAACGCTAATACACCACTAACAAATCAAGGAAAGGCCAAAGCCCTAAGAACACTGACAAAAAGCGCCGCGCAGGCAACCCCTCCCCCACCGAAGGCAAAAAAACCTAAAACCAGCGCCGTCAGGCAATCCCCGCCTGAAAGGCAAAAACAAGAGATAGCCCTCAATAACCCTTCTTTTCGACCCATCGCGCCGCAGGCAAATAAACAACAATCACCATCATCAGCACTAAAGGCAAGCAAAGCAAACCTCATGGCAACCACGACCGCAAACCAGCAAGCCGCGCCCGCTTCCCCGGGCCCCTTGAAGCGCATCATCCTGATCGTCCTCATCGCGATCATCGCCGCAGGCGCTGCCGGCGCGGGTGTGTGGTTCTTCATGTCCAAGCGCAGCCCGGCCCCCGCGTCAGCGCCAACCGCCAGCGCACCGGCGCCGCTCGCCGTGCCGCTCTTCTTCCCGCTCGAATCGATGACAGTCAACCTGCAATCGGACGACGGCCAGCAACACTTCCTACGGATCGGCCTGACGCTCAAGCTCAACGACCCGAAAACCCAGCAGGAACTCTCCGACCATATGCCGGAAGTGCGCAGCCGCATCCTCCTCGCACTGTCGAACAAACATCCGGAAGAACTCGCGCCGCTCGAAGGCAAACGCGCGCTCGCCACCGAACTCCAGACGCTGATCGAACAGCCGACCGATAAGGGCGCCGCGCCGATCCACGTCCAGGACGTGCTGTTCACCGAATTCGTCGTGCAGTGACGTTATTTAGCGCTGCCATCATTAACCGCCACGGGACGCACGAGGAATAAGGAATGGGCCACGAAGAGTTCATGTCCCAGGAGGAGGTCGATGCCCTCCTCAAGGGCGTCACCGGCGAGTCCGACTCGGAAGCCGAGCAGACCGATCGTGCGGGTGTACGCCCGTACAACATCGCGACGCAGGAACGCATCGTCCGCGGCCGCATGCCCGGCCTCGAAATCATCAACGACCGCTTCGCGCGTCTGTTACGCGTCGGCATCTTCAACTTCATGCGGCGCTCGGCGGAAATTTCCGTCGGTCCGGTGAAAGTGCAGAAGTACAGCGAGTTCACCCGCAACCTGCCGATCCCGACCAACCTGAACCTGGTCCACGTGAAGCCGTTGCGCGGTACGTCGCTGTTCGTGTTCGACCCGAATCTGGTGTTCTTCGTGGTCGACAACCTGTTCGGCGGCGACGGGCGTTTCCATACCCGCGTCGAAGGCCGCGATTTCACGGCAACCGAGCAGCGCATCATCATGAAGCTGCTCAACCTCACGTTCGAGCACTACGCGGCGTCGTGGAAAAGCGTGCGGCCGCTGCAGTTCGAATTCGTGCGCTCGGAAATGCATACGCAGTTCGCCAACGTGGCGACGCCGAACGAAATCGTCATCGTCACGCAGTTCTCGATCGAGTTCGGCACGACGGGCGGCACGCTGCACATCTGCATGCCGTATTCGATGATCGAGCCGATCCGCGACATTCTCTCGTCGCCGATCCAGGGCGAGGCGCTCGAAGTCGACCGCCGCTGGGTCCGCGTGCTGTCGCAACAGGTGCAGGCAGCAGAAGTGGAACTGACCGCCGACCTGGCCCAGGTGCCGGTCACGTTCGAACAGATCCTGAACATGCGCAAAGGCGATGTTCTGCCGATCAACATCCCCGAACACATCACGGCGAAAGTCGATGGCGTGCCGGTGATGGAGTGCGGCTACGGAATTTTCAATGGTCAGTACGCGTTGCGGGTCCAGAAAATGATCAGCGCAGCCGACACGATGAAGGATGGTGGATATGAGTGACCTGAACGCAAAGACTGAGGCCGAACTGGCCGCTGGCGAGCCGCAACTGGCCGCCGACGCAACCAGCGCCGAAGACGAAGCGGCCATGGCCGACTGGGCCAGCGCGCTGGCCGAGCAGAACGACAACACGGAAGTCAGCGCGACCACGGCCGGCGTGTTCCAGCCGCTCTCGAAGGTCGAGCCGACCTCGACGCGTAACGACATCGACATGATCCTGGACATTCCTGTCCAGATGACCGTCGAACTCGGCCGCACCAAGATCGCGATCCGCAACCTGCTGCAACTCGCACAGGGCTCGGTCGTGGAACTGGACGGCATGGCGGGCGAACCGATGGACGTGCTGGTCAACGGCTGCCTGATCGCCCAGGGCGAAGTGGTGGTCGTGAACGACAAGTTCGGTATCCGTCTGACCGACATCATCACGCCGTCCGAACGTATCCGGAAACTGAATCGATGAAATGCGTTGCCGGTCGCGCCATGCTGCACGCGTCGCGCGATGTTCTCAATCGCGCTGTGCTCGCAGCAATGGCAACGACGGCAGCGGCCACCCCGGCGCTGATGTTCGCAGTGACCTCCGTGGCGGCACTCGCCCCATCAGCCGCGCACGCGGCCGACATGAACGCGGTCAACAACGCCGCGAAAATCGCGTCAGGTGTGGGTGCGGGCACGGCCGTTCCGGCGCTCGGCGTCGGCGCGGTGCTGCAAACCATCGTCGGCCTGCTGGTCGTGATCGGTCTGGTGTTCGCCTGTGCATGGCTCGCGCGCCGCTTCGGCTTGCAGCCAGCCAATCGCGGCGGCCTCGTGAAGACGATCGGCGGCGCCTCGCTCGGCGGCAAGGAGCGGGTCGCGGTGGTCGAGATCGGCGATACGTGGCTCGTGCTCGGCACGGCGCCCGGCAATGTGCGTCTGCTGCACACGATGCCCGCCGGTTCGGCCGCAATCGATCCGGTCGCAGGCACGCAACCGGCCACACCCGGCGCATCGGATACATCGAGTAAAGGCGCCGCGTTGCCCGGCACCTTCGGCCAACGCTTTCGCGATGCTTTAAAAGGCGAAGTGGGCAAACGTTTCAATGGGCAAGGCAGCGGGGATCGGTAATGCAGTTCAGTCTTCTTTCAGTGCACCCCGTGCAATCAGCACATCAAACGCACGCCACGCGCATGTCCTGCGCCGCCTCGAAAATCATTCCCATCCTGCGCCGCGTCGCGCCAGTCGTGTTGCCGGCGCTGATGCTCGCGCTGCCGACGCTGTCGTTCGCGCAAACCGCCGGCTTGCCGGCCTTCAATACGAGCCCGGGTCCGAACGGCGGTACGACGTATTCGCTGAGCGTGCAGACGATGCTGCTGCTCACGATGCTGTCGTTCCTGCCGGCGATGGTGCTGATGATGACGAGCTTCACTCGCATCATCATCGTGTTGTCGCTGCTACGTCAGGCGCTCGGCACCACCACCACGCCGCCAAACCAGGTGCTGGTCGGTCTCGCGCTGTTCCTCACGCTGTTCGTGATGTCGCCGGTGCTCGACAAGGCCTATAACGAGGGCTACAAACCGTTCTCCGAAGGCTCGATGCCGATGGAGACGGCGGTGAGCCGCGGCCTCGCGCCGTTCAAGACCTTCATGCTGCGCCAGACCCGCGAAAGCGATCTTGCCTTGTTCGCCCGCATCTCGCACGCAGCGCCGATGCAAGGTCCGGAAGACGTGCCGCTGTCGCTGCTGGTGCCGTCGTTCGTGACGAGCGAACTGAAAACGGGCTTCCAGATCGGCTTCACGATTTTCATCCCGTTCCTCATCATCGACATGGTGGTGGCGAGCGTGCTGATGTCGATGGGGATGATGATGGTCTCGCCCGCCACCATCTCGCTGCCGTTCAAGCTGATGCTGTTCGTGCTGGTCGACGGTTGGCAACTGCTGCTCGGCTCGCTCGCGCAGAGCTTTGTTTAACCGGCTCATTTAACCAGCTCACTTAGTTGCGTCACTCAATCCTTCACGCTTCCGGTACTACGCCATGAATCAGGAATCCGTCATGACGCTCGCGCACCAGGCCATGTATGTCGGCCTGCTGCTTGCCGCGCCGTTGTTGCTGGTCGCGCTGGTGGTCGGTCTGGTGGTGAGCCTGTTCCAGGCCGCCACGCAGATCAACGAAACCACGCTGTCGTTCATTCCGAAGCTGCTCGCGATCGCCATCACGATGGTGATCGCCGGTCCGTGGATGTTGACGACCATGCTCGACTATCTGCGCCAGACGCTCACCAATATCCCGTCGCTAGTCAACTGAGCGCGGCCCCGGCTTCAGCTCGGCGCTTGCCCCCTTCCCCACCGCCATGTTTTCCGTCACCTACGCCCAACTGAACGTCTGGCTCACAGCGTTCCTGTGGCCGTTCGTGCGGATTCTCGCGCTGGTGGCGACCGCGCCGGTGCTCGGCAACCGCTCGCTGCCGACGCGCGTGAAGATCGGCCTCGCGGCTTTCATCACGATCATCGTCGCGCCTACGCTCGGCGCGCTGCCGCAGGTCACGGTGTTTTCCGCCGAAGGCGTGTGGATTATCGTCAACCAGTTCCTGATCGGCATCGCGCTCGGCATGACAATGCAGATCGTGTTCCAGGCGATCAGCGCCACTGGCGATTTCGTCGGCCTCGGCATGGGTCTCGGTTTCGCAACATTTTTCGACGCGCAGGCAAGCAGTTCGAGCCAGGTGCTGTCGAGCTACATGAACATCATTGCAATGCTGGTGTTTCTGGTGATCGATGGCCATCTGCAGATGATCAGCGCGCTGCTGACCACGTTCCAGTCCGTGCCGGTGTCGGCGAACATTCTGGGCGCGCCCGGCTGGCGCACGCTGGCGAATTTCGGCAGCACGGTGTTTTCGGCGGGCCTGTTGCTGTCGCTGCCGGTGGTCGTCGCGCTCCTGATCACCAATATCTCGCTCGGCATCCTGAACCGCGCCGCGCCGCAAATCGGCGTATTCCAGATCGGCTTTCCGCTGACCATGCTGATCGGCATGCTGCTCCTGCAACTGATGATCCCGAACATGATTCCGTTCTTCATGCGCCTGTTCGACGTCGGTCTCGATCAGATGGGGCGTGTAGCAGCGGGGTTGAAGTAGCGCGGCCCCACCCAAAACAAAGAAGGGCGGAACCGGCTCACACCGGCTTCCGCCCTTCCTCGTTTCAGACTGCTCGCTTAATTCAGGTACTGGAACAGCGAAACGCTCTGGATCTTCACGAACGCCTGCTGCGCCGCTTGCAGCGCGTTTTGCGTCATCGTGTACTGGCCGATCGTCTTGGCCATGTCCGTCTGCGTCAGATCCGCGAGGTTGCTCGACGTCTGCAACGTGTTGGTCTGGGTGACGGTCTGCAACGCCTGCACTTGCTGCTCGCGGCCACCCACCGCCGCCTGCGCGGTCACGACGTTGTTCATCGTGTTTTCGAGCTGGGTCATGCTGGTGGTCAGTGCGCTCTGGTAGCTGGCCGTCGAGGCGCCGCCGGACAGCGGCGATTGCAACGTGGTGATCAACTGGCTCAGATTGGCGAACACATCCATGCTGCCTTGCGTGGCCGGCGTCACGGAAAAGCTGTCGCCCGCGTTCGGTGCGCCAGTGATGTTCACCGTCTGGCCGCCAAGCGTGATCGCCGAGCCGGCCGTAAACGGTTGCGGCGCGCTCGTGGTCGGCGCCCCGCTCGGCGGGGTCTGGGTCACCGTGTAGGTGGTCGCCGACGTGAAGTTGATCGCGTACGTATCCGCATTGGCCGGATTGGTCGGGTTCGTCAGGCTCACGGTGCTGATCACGCCCGTGCCCGTGTTGCCGGCCGTCGCGGCCGGCACCGAGCTGGTGCCGATCGCTGCCACGCTCCCGAAGATCGCGAGACCGTTGTCGCCGGTCTGAATCGTGTGCGAGGACGTGATCTGCATGGAAGGCGTACCGGTATCGCCCGAATAGCTCACGACACCGGCCGCGTTGGTGGTGTACGGCGTCGCAGTGGTTTGATAACCACCGAACAAGGCATTGCCCTGCGGGTCGGTCGCATTGGCGAGCGTCATCAACTGGCTGCGCAAGCTCTGCAATTGCGTCGCGATCGAACCGCGGTCGCCGTTGTTCAGCGAACCGTCGCCGGCGCTCAGCACCAGCGTGTGAATGCTCTGCAGCACGGTATTGACACTGCCGAGCGTCGAATCTTCCTGTTGCAGCGAAGAGAGTGCTGCGCCCTGGTTGGTCGTGTACTGCGACAGGCTCGTCGCCGTCGAACTCAGCAGCACCGCCTGCGCCGCGCCGAGCGGATTGTCCGACGGCGTGGAGAGGCTCACGCCGCTCGAGATCTCTTGATACAACTGCGACAACTGAGCTTGCTGATCGCTCATCGTCGCCACGTTCATATTGAAGTACTGCGTACTGGAGATGCGCATGTTCAACGCCTCACTGGAAGATGCCGAGTATCGTCTGGAACAGGGTCTGCGCAGTCTGGATGACCTTGCTGTTCGCCTGATAGAGCTGCTGATACTGAAGCAGGTTGGCTGCTTCTTCGTTGATGTTCACGCCCGAGACCGACTGCTGCGCGGTGGTGATCTGCGTCACCAGCGCGGTCTGCGCCGTGCTCGAGGTCTGAATCTGATTGGTCTGGTTGCCGATCTGGTTGACGTAGTTCGCATACGCGCCCGTCAGCGTGACCGTGCCGCCCGCCAATACCTTCGCCGCGGAGAGGTTCGACAGCGCCAGTGCATTGCGGCCGTCGTTGCTCGCGCCGGTGTTCGGGCCGATGGTGAACGTGTCGCCGGCAGCCGGTGCGCCGCTGATCGTCACCGAGACGTTGTTCATCTGGCCGGCGGTCGGGTTGGTGATCGTCAGCGCTGCCCCCGTAGCCGACGAATACGGCACCACGGTCGCCGCAGTGGCGATCGGGTAAGAGGTGGGGGGCGAGCCCGCTACCGTCACCGTCGAACCGGCCGGGAAGCCCGAGAGACCCGCGCCGTTGTAAGACAGCGTGGTGGTCGCATTCGGCATCGTGTAACCGGCCGTCACCGAGCCTTGCGTGATCGTACCGGTGCCGGTATTGCTCGCCGTTGCCGCCCCGAGCACCGGTGCCGCGGCGGCAATCGCCGACGGGTCCGTGGTCGCGGTGTTGAAGCTGTTCAGCGCGCCGCGGGTCGGTTCTACCGTGAACGAATCGCCGGCGTTCATCGTGCCGGTGGTCGAGAAATTCAGGCCGTTGATCGGCAGTGCCAGCGTGGCCGCCGAGCCCACCACGCTGCCGGTCGAATTGTCGGTCAGCGTGTAGCTGGTGCCGTTATAAGCCAGCGTGTAATCGCCGGTGGTCGGCTGCGCAGGATTCGCGAACGAGACGTTCAGCGACGCGTTGCCGGTGTTCTTCGTATTCGCGTAGACGGTCGGGCCGCCCACCGAAAACAGCGCGCCGCCCTGGGCGCCAGCGAGCGTGATGCCGAGGCCGTTCTGCGCGTTGACCTGCGCGGAAAAGCTCACCGCAATCGCGCCGAGTTGCGCTTCGGACGGATCGAGCGTCTGGCTGCGGAACGCCAGCAGGCCGCCAAGCGTGCCGCCCGTGATCTTGCTGTCGGGCAGGTTTTGCGGCGCAGCGGCCGGGTTTGCACCTGCCTGGCCGAGATACTGCACCGACAGTTCGCTGGTGTCGCCGGTCGAAGGCGCCGTACCCAGGTTGTAGCTATTGGTGGACGATACGAGCGGCTGGCCGTTGCCCATGAACACGCTATAGCTGCCGTTGCTGTTCACGACGTTCACGCCGATCAGTTGCGACAGGTTCGACACGGCTTGATCGCGCTGATCCATCAGCTGGTTCGGCGGCTGACCTTGCGTGCTGGCCTGGGAGATCTGCCCGTTCAATTGGGCGATCTGCTGCGTGTAGCTATTGATTTGCGAAACGGTGTTGCTGAGCTGCGTGTTGACGCTCTGGCGCATCGCGTCGTATTGCTGACCCGCGGCATTGATCTGATTCACGAGCGTCTGCGCGCCGCTTATCGCGCCCTGGCGGGTGGACAGGCTGGAGGCGTTGTTCGAGACGTTCTGCAAACCGGTGAAGTAGCTGGTGATCGCGCTTGCAATGCCGGCTGTCGGGCTACCGACAAGATTGTTCAACTGCGAGATCATCGTGTTGTACGTCGACAGCGATCCGCCCGAGCTCTGCGCATTGTTCAACTCAGTGGTCAGATACTGGCTGTACTGGCGCGTCACGGTGACGGTCGAGACGCCCTGCGGCAAAAAGCCGGAACCCGTGTACTGGCCACCGGTTTCGGCGTAGACCGGCGTTTCGATCGTGTAGCCCGGCGTCGACGCATTGCTGATGTTCTGGCCGGTCGTCGTGAGTCCCCACTGGGCTGCGTTCAGTCCACTGAGTCCGAGATTGATGAGGTTGCTCGACATGCGTCATCCTGAAGGGCGACACCGACCACTTGCCGCCGCGTTACTTGAACATCCTGTTTAACGGCCCCCACGAGGAAAAATTGAGGGCCATTCCGATGCTTGTTCGACGTTTGTTTCAACGTTTGCGAGGCGCGTGCAGCAAGGCTCTTTCGCCGTTCAGCGCACCAGCGAGCGGCGCTTCATTTCGAGTTGCGTGATCAGACGCTGCAGCGTGTTTTCGGCGCTGCCCGGCAGCGTCAGAAAACGGAAGCCGAGTTGATAGCGCTGCGTGCCGTTCGGCAATGCGGTGGAACGGTGCGACACCAGTTGCAGATCGAGCGAAAGGCGGCCAAGCGAGCCGAGCGACAGTTCGCAATCCTGCAGCCGCGTGCCCATCGGCAATTCGGCCACGCGTTCATCCGAGGTGCGCATGCCGACGCCGCCGAGCGACAGATCGTGCACTTCGAAGCGGAACGTGTCGCCTTCGGGCAAACGGCCGCTGCACATATACGGATCGAGTATCGGCGCATCGACGCGGAAATACTCGCGGCGCTGCACGTGGTACAGCACTTCGGGGAAGTCGGACTCGAATGCGGGCAGTCCTTCGTAACGGGTTTCGCGCGGCGTGCCGGTGGCGAACTCGACGCGCACGCCGTCAGGCGACGCGTGGAACTGGCAGCGCGGCGCGCCCAATAAGCCTTTGTTCTGTTCGGAGAGTGCGCCCCAATCGAACGTGAAGGTGCGCCCGCGCACGTCGACATCGAGCAGGCGCGTCACGAGCTGACCGCCCGCATATTCAACGGTGAGGAAATCGCCGCGATTGACGAGGTTGCGTAACTGAACGCCAATCTCCAGCGGATTGCGACGGCCGAAATCGGGTGCGCTTTCGTCTAGCGTGGCGTGCGACTGGCCGGGTGCGTCGGTCTGGCCGTGCGACTGGGTAGTATCCATAGGCTTGCCGGTATGCATGTTCTTGCGGGCGCGTGCCAGGGCTCCTGCCGGGGCTTTCGCGCGGCCTTCATCGAAGCCGCAGCACGCGCATTCAACCGGACATTAAACGCTTTCCGGTATCGGGTCTAACTAATTAGCGGCAGCATTCAGCCAAAATTTAGGGGCGTGTAATGAAATATTTGCCGCAAACGTTAAACGCCGATATTCCGGCAGTGGAATCCGCGTGCATGGAATACCGGCAACAATCACGTCGGTTATGCGGGTGGACCGGCCGCCCGTAGGCGGCCGGCCTCGTCCGTCTTGTTATGCACCTGGCCCCGTCGCGTGCATACTTTATTCGAGAAAATCAGACTGCATAAACTGATCGGCTGCGCAGTCGAGTGCGACTGCACACCTGCATTAACGGCAGGTCAGCCCATTTTCTGCATGATGGACATCAGCTTTTTCGCGTAATGCGGATCGGTCGCGTAACCCGCGCGCTGCATGCCGTTGGCAAAGCCATTCACGTCATGCGAAGAGTTGATCACCTGCGCATAACGCGGGTTGCCCTTGAGCATGCTCGCGTAGTCGGTCATCGCTTCCTGGTACGAGTCGTACGCGCGGAATTTTTCGACGGTGCGCTGCGGCTTGCCGTTCACATATTCGGTCGTGACCGTCGAGACGGTCTTGCCGGTCCAGTCCTTGGTCGCCTTGATGCCGAACACGTTGTGGCTGGTCGAACCGTCCGACTTCCTGATCTCGCTCTTGCCCCAACCCGATTCGAGCGCGGCCTGGCCGATGATGAAGCGCGCCGGAATGCCGGTTGCCGCGCTGGCGGCTTGCGCCGGCTCGGCGAGCTTGTCGACGAAGGCGTCGACCTTCGGCGAGCTGCCGTCGCCTTTGATCGGCGGAGTCAGCGCGCTGTTGGCCGAGTAGCCCTTGCCCATCGCCAGTTGGCCGTTGGCCTGCGCGTTGCCGTAAGCCTTCGCGAGCGCGTTCAGCGCCGCGGTCTGGCCTTCGTCGCCGCCGCTGCCGCCACCGAGCGCATTGGCCATGCCGGCGAGGCCGCCGCCTGCGCCGCTCGCGCCACCCACCTGCATGCCCTGATTGCGCATCATCTGCTTGAGCATCGCGTCGGCGACACCAATGCCCTTCTGCGACAGTTGTTGCGACAACTGCTGATCCATCATCGACGTGAAGGTGGCGCTGTCGTGCGAATCGAACGGACCATCCTGTGGCGTCGCATCGCGCATGCTCTTCAGCATCATCTGGGTGAACACCGCGTCGAACTGTTGCGCCGCCATCTTCATGCCGGCTTGCGGCGAGGCCTTGGCCTGTGCGCTCAGCTTGCCGAAGCCCTGCACGTCGAGCGCGAAGCGCTGGGTCAGGTCGTTCGCCGCATTGGCGGAATTGGTCGTATCCGAATTCATCCTGTGTCTTCCCTAGATGATTTCCAGGTCGGCGCGCAAAGCGCCCGCCGCTTTCATTGCCTGCAGGATCGACATCAGATCCGCGGGCGTCGCACCCAGTGCGTTGAGCGCCTTCACCACTTCGGCAAGGTTCGCGCCGGCGGTCACCAGCTTCAGTGCGCCGTTGTCCTGCTTCATCTGAATCTGCGATTGTTGCGCGGTCACCGTCTGGCCGTTCGAGAACGCGCCCGGCTGACTCACCACCGGCTGCGTATTGATCACCACGGACAGATTGCCGTGCGCCACCGCGCAGCTTTGCAGCGTGACCATCTGGTTCATCACGATCGAGCCGGTGCGCGCGTTCAGGATCACCTTCGCGGCCGCTTGCGCCGGCTTGACGTCGAGGTTCTGCAATTGCGCCATGAAGGCGACCTGCTGCTCCGGATCGGAGGGCGCGCGCAGTTGAATCGTGCGGCCGTCGAGCGCCGTGGCCGTGCCGCTGCCGAACGCGTTGTTCACCGCGGCCACCACGCGCTGCGTGGTGTCGTAGTCCATGTCGTTCAGGTCGAGCTGCATCGTACCCGCTTGCGATACCGAGGTCGGCACCGCGCGTTCGACGATCGCGCCGCCGGCGATGCGGCCCGCATTGAGTGTGTTCACCTGCACCTTGCTGCCGTTCGCGCTCGCGCCGGCGCCGCCGACCGCCACATTGCCCTGGCCAAGCGCATACACCTGGCCGTCCGCGCCCTTGAGCGGCGTAAGCAGCAGCGTGCCGCCGCGCAGGCTCTTCGAATTGCCGAGCGACGACACCGTCACGTCGATCGCTTCGCCGGGACGCGCGAACGGCGGCAACACCGCCGTCACCATCACCGCGGCGACGTTCTTCAACTGGATGTTCGATAGCGACGATTGCTGGTTGGTCGAGCCCGCCGCCTGGTTGTTGATCGAGATGCCGAGGTTCGCCAGCATGTTGGCGAGTGTCTGCGTGGTGAACGGCGTCTGCGTGGTCTGGTCGCCCGTGCCGTCAAGACCGACGACGAGGCCGTAGCCGATCAGCGGGTTGTCACGCACGCCCTGGATCTGCACGAGGTCTTTCAGACGTTCGGCATAAGCGGGCGTAGCGGCCGGCAGCGCGGCGCAAGCAAGCGCGATGAAGGCCAGTGCACGGCCCACGCGAGCCAATCGCGCGAGAGGTGCGGCGAACGCGGCGCGGCGGGAGCGGGAGAAGGCGGTACGCATGATCACCACGGCGACACGTTGAGGAAGAAGCGCTGCAGGAAGCCCATGTTCTCGGATTCGTCGATATAGCCCTTCGCGGAGTATTCGATCTTCGCGTCGGCCACCTGGGTCGAGTACACGGCGTTCAGGTTGGAGATCGTGTTGGGATTCACCACACCGGAAAAGCGCACGAATTCGTTGCCCTGGTTGATCAGCATCTGCTTCTCGCCGCTGACCATCAGGTTGCCGTTCGGCAGCACGCCGGTCACTGTCACCGTGATCGTGCCGCTGAACGTATTCGACGCATTCGCACCGCCGGTTGCCGAAAACTTGTTGGCGCCGTTCGCGCTCAGGTTGGTCTTGCCGAACAGGCCGCCGAGAAAACCGGCGGTCGGCACGTCGAAGTTGGTGTTGCCGTTACGATTGACCCCGGCGCCCGAGGACTTCGTTGCGTTGACGTTTTCCTGAATCACGATCGTCAGGATGTCGCCCACATTGCGCGGCCGCTGATCTTCGAACAGCGGCCGGCCCGCGTAACCCGGGTTGTAGATCGAGCCCGGCGATTGCGCCTGCGGCGGCATCGGCGGCTGTGCCGTCATCGGTTGCTGGACGATCGGCTGCTTCGGCACGAGGCCGCAGCCACCCAACGCCGCGAGCAGTGTGAGCTGCACGAGCGCCTGAGCGGTGCGCGAATGAACCGGGTTACGAGTGAAGTGCGACATCTTGATTATTACCGCCTGTTAATTCCCCAGTCCCTTAAGCCTTAAACCTGCATCTGGCTGAGGGTCTGCAGCATCTGGTCGGAGGTCGTCACGGCCTTGCTGTTGATTTCGTAAGCGCGCTGCGTCTGGATCATGTTCACCAGTTCCTGCACCACGTTCACGTTCGATGCTTCCACGTAACCCTGATTCAGCGTGCCGGCGCCGTTCAGGCCCGGTTGCGCGACGTTCGGCGCACCCGACGAAGCCGTTTCGGAGAACAGGTTTTCCCCCTTTGCATCCAGACCGGCCGGGTTGATGAAGGTAGCGACCTGCATCGAGCCGAGCTGCTGGCTGTTGGTCGAGCCGGCGACGGTGATCGACACCACGCCGTCGCTGCCGATGGTCAGCGAGGTTGCGTTGTTCGGAATCGTGATCGCCGGAATCACCTGGTAGCCGCTCGATGTGACGAGCTGGCCTTGCGCGTTGGTCTGGAACGAACCGTCACGCGTGTAGGCGGTGGTGCCATCGGGCATCTGCACCTGGAAAAAGCCCTGACCGTTGATGGCGACGTCTTTCGAGTTGCCGGTCTGCTGCAGGTTGCCCTGCGTGTAGAGACGTTCGGTCGCGACCTGTTGCACACCTGTGCCGAGCTGGATACCGGACGGCAGTTCGGTGTTTTGCGTCGAGTTCGCACCCGGCTGACGGATGGTCTGATACAGCAGATCCTCGAACACCGCGCGCGAGCCCTTGAAGCCGTTGGTGCTGACGTTCGCGAGGTTGTTCGAAATCACGTCCATCTGCGACTGTTGCGCATTCATGCCGGTGGCGGCGATGTAGAGCGAGCGATTCACTATTCTTCTCCTGTGTCGACCGGAGTTGGCGCTTTAGCGCTTAGTCCGGTCCCATGCAAAGCTGTCGTTCGGAGTTAGCGCTTTAGCGCTTACTCCGGTCCCATCCCGTTAGCTAAAGCTGAGCAACTGGTTGGCGGACTGGTCGTTCTTGTCCGCGTTTTCCAGCAGCTTGGTCTGCATCTGGAACTGGCGAGCGTTGGTGATCATCGCGACCATCGCGCTGACCGGATTCACGTTGCTGCCTTCAAGCGATGCCGGCGCCAGCGTGACGGCCGGATCGGCGTCGGCTGCATTGCCGTCGGCAGTGCGAAAAAGGCCGTCGTCGCCGCGCGTCATGGTTTGCGGATCCGGATTCACCAGCTTCAACTGATCGACCGTCACCACCGCCGTCGGCGGATCGCCCGGCGTCAGCGCGGACACCGTGCCGTCCTTGCCGATGGTGATTTCCGCACCCGGCGGCACCGATACCGGGCCGCCGTTGCCGAGCACCGTCTGGTTCATGGCGTTCACCAGTTGACCGTTCTCGTCGACGTGCAGATTGCCGGCGCGCGTATAAGCCTCGTTGCCGTCGGCGGTTTGCACCGCCAGCCAGCCCGGACCCTGGATCGCCACGTCGAGCGGGTTGCCCGTCTGCTGGATCGGCCCCGGCGTGTAGTCGGCACCCGGCGTCGACGACAGCACGAAGGTGCGCGTGGTGGTGTCGTTGATCGAACTGCCGTCGCCGAACGCCATCGGCACGGCGCGGAAAGTCGCAAGCTGCGCGCGAAAGCCGGTGGTCGAGGCGTTCGCCAGATTGTTGGCAACGATAGCCTGCTGTTCGAGCGCTTGCGTGCTGCCCGACATCGCGGTGTAGATCAGCCGATCCATGATGGGAAGTCCCGGTCGCTTACAGGTTGATCAGGGTCTGGTCGACGGTCTGCTGGGTCTTGATCGTCTGCGCGTTCGCCTGATAGTTGCGTTGCGCGGTGATCAGGTTCACCAGTTCGCTCGTCAGGTCGACGTTCGAGTTTTCCACCGCGCCGCCTTGCAGCACGCCGTGGTTGGTCGAGCCCGGCGCTGAGATCTGCGCGACGCCCGATTGGGACGTCTGCTGGAACTCGTTGTTGCCGAGGTTCACGAGACCGTTCTGGTTCGAGAAGTTCGCGAGCACGACCTGGCCGAGCGCCGCGGTTTGCTGGTTCGAGTAGTTGCCGGTCAGCGTGCCGTCGGCGCCGATCGTGAAGCTCGTCAGCGTGCCGGCTGCGAAGCCGTCAGGCTGCAGCGAGTTCACGCCGTCCTTGCCGCCGTACTGCGTCGTGCCGCCGATATTCAGCGTCAGGTTCTGCGGCGTCGACGAACCGTCGGTGGTCGGAACGCTGAAGTTGAAGACGAACGGCGTGGTGGTAGCGACGCCAGCCGCGTTGGTCGTGCCGAGCAGCGTGCCCGACGAGTTGAAGTTCGCGTGTCCAACCAGGCTCGCGGTGCCGGTCGAGGTGCCCGCGTACACGTTCCACGTGCCGGCCGAGGTCTTCGCGAAGTACATGTTGACCGTCTGCGAGCCGCCAAGCGAGTCATAGACCGTCGTGCTGGTCGAGTAGTTATACGTCGACGAGCTGTTCTGGTTGAACGCGACCGGGGTCGGCGCGATCGCAACGCTGTCGCCAGTCGCCGGTACGCCGTTGAACGTGATGGTCTGGCCGTTGCCGAGCGAGACCGCCGTGCCGGCCGTGTACGTAGCGGCGGCAGTCGTCGTGCCGAGCGTGGTGTCGGTCACCGTGTAGGTCGTCGGGCTCGTGAAGTTGACGGTGTAGCTGTCGTTATTCGTGCCCGAGGCGGTGTTCGTGATGGTCGCGCCGGGCGTCGTGAGCGTGCTGCCCCCGACAAGGGTCGGCGTCACGGCCGGCGTGCCGAGCATCAGCGGATCCTGCGCGTTCAGGTTCAAACCGGCGACGATCTTGGTGGTGGCTTGCGGCGCGATGTTCGCGGTCGGCACGCTGAGCGGCACAGTCTGCGCGGTGTTGATGATCCCTGCGCCGTTCGCGGCGTAGCCCATCAGTTGCAGGCCTTGCGCGTTGACGATGTTGCCGTTCTTGTCGAGCTGGAACACGCCGTTGCGCGAGTACACCAGCGAGCCGTTGTTCGACAACTGGAAGAAGCCGTTGCCGTTGATCGCGACGTCGAGCGCCTGGTTGGTGCTGGTGATCGTGCCTTGCGAGAACTGCTGCTGCACTTCGGAGAGCTTGGTGCCGATGCCGACCTGGTTGCCCACTGCGGTCGCCACTGAATTGGCGTACATGTCGGCGAATTGCGCCGCGCCGCTCTTGAAGCCAACCGTGTTCGCGTTGGCAATGTTGTTGCCGATCACGTCGAGGTCGCTCGACGATGCGGACAAACCACTCAAACCTTGTTGGTAACCCATGACGGTCTCCGTATCTGGAAAGTCGTAACTGATAGAATCTGAATCAGAGGATGGCGGCGACGCTGGTCAGCCCCACGGTCGTGCCGTTCGACAGCACGAGGCCCGGCGTACCGCTGCTCTGCATGACGACGCTTTGCACCGTCGCGCCCGTGAGCGTCGTGGCCGTTGCCTGCTGACCGTTGATCGTGCCGACCGCGCTGATCGAGTAGCTGCCGTCGGGCAGCGTGTTGCCGGCCGAATCCGTCGGCGTCCAGCCCACCGGAATCGTGCCCGCCGACTGCTTGCCGAGGTCGATCGTGTTGACGATCGTGCCCGCCGAGTTCTTCACCACCACCTGCAGATCGCTCACCGAGTTAGCGAGCTGCACGCCGAACGCGCCGGCCTTGCCGCTTGCAACCGATACCGAGCTGCCCGGCGCGAGCACGGTCGAGCCGATCAGCAGCGCGGCTTGCGACTGCTGGCCTGCCGACATCTGCGTGGCGAGCGAGGTGAGCGTCGTGTTCAACTGGCTGATGCCCGACACCGTGTTGATCTGCGCCAGCTGCGAGGTCATCTGCGAGCTGTCCATCGGATTGGTCGGATCCTGATTCTTCAACTGCGCGACGAGCAGTTGCAGGAAAGTATTCTGCAGATCGGTCGCCGAGGTGCCCGACGTGCTGCCGGTCGAGCTGGTGGAGCTGGTCGCGCTCTTGGTGCTGCTCGTGCCGTTCATCGTATCGAGCAGCGTTTGCGACACGTTCGTGCCGTTGCTGCCGATGGTGGTGTTGGTGGTCAAGGAATTCTCCTCAGGTTCCGATCGTGAGCGTTTTCAACATCAGTGTCTTGGCGGTGTTCAGCGTCTCGACGTTGGCCTGGTACGAGCGCGAGGCCGAGATCATGTTGACCATTTCCTGCACCGGGTCGACGTTGGGCAGCGTGACGTAACCGTCCGGGTTGGCCGCCGGGTTGCCGGGGTCGTAGGCGGTCTTCATCGGCGTCGGGTCGTCGACCACGCCGGTGACCTGCACGCCGCCGATCTGCTGACCGGAGCCCGTGCGCGCGCCACCGATCGGGCTGACCGCGAACACGACCTGCTTGGCCTTGTACGGCTGGCCGTCCGGGCCGGTCGTGCTGTCCGCGTTGGCGAGATTCGACGCCGTCACGTTGAGCCGCTGCGACTGCGCTGACATCGCGGAGCCTGCAACACCAAAAATGTTCATCAGGGATGGCATGTTTCCTTTCCTCTCCTGTCTACGAACCCGACTGGATTGCCGCGAGCATCGTCTTGATCTGGCCCGACAGCACCGTCATGCCCGATTCGAAGTGCAACGTGTTGTCCGCGAACTGCACGCGTTCCGTATCGATGTCGACCGTGTTGCCGTCGAGCGCGGGTTGCGTCGGAATGCGGTATTGCAGATTGCCGTAGTCGTCCGGCGTGCCACCGGTCGGCGTCAGCGTCGTCTTGCCGGACATGTGACCCGGCGCGGTCGACACCATCGACATGCCGCTCGTCACCCCTGCGGGCTGCGTCATGGCGAGCGTCGAGTTGTTCGAGGCGCCGGTGCCCGCACCGCCGCCGGTCTTCTTCAGCGCGCCGGCCAGCGACGAAGCGAAGTCGACGTCGCGCGCCTTGTACCCGGGGGTATCGGCGTTGGCGATATTCGACGACAGCAGTTCCTGCCGGTAAGCGCGCACATCGAGCGCCTGGCGGCCAAAGGCGAATTCGGCATCGAGTTTGTCCAGCATAGAAATCTCCGGAGAACGTTCCCGAGGCTTCCCGTTTTGTGCTTCGCGTGAGGATTGCGTCGGCCGGGAAGACCTTTTTGCATGAAGTGCATCTTATGGGCCGAACGCAAGTGGCAATCGGACGAATAACCGGGAAAGGGGGCTTCTATTCAACGTTTGCACAATGGGGGCGCTCACTAGAATGCAAAGCGTACCGATGCATTCGATGGAGAAACACGATGGACCAGCCCACCTTCGACCCGACGCACCGCGCAAGCTGCGCGGCGGCGCATCGCGTGGGTGCTGGCGCCGTGCGGCGTGTTTCGCGCGGTGCATCCCGTCTCCTGACGCGTCTCGTCGTGAATCTGGCGGTATGGGTCGCTGGCGGCATCGTGCTGCTGCCGGCCACGACCCAGGCTCAGCAGGCTCAGAACGCCGGTGGTCCGATCGTGATTCCTGGCCCGGGCGAAAAGAATCCGGCCGCGCTCAACGATCTGGCCGCGCAGATGCAGGCAGCGCCCGCGAAACGCACGGGGTCCGCGGCGACGCTGGCCGCCGCTACCGCGCGGTCGCTGACGCCGGGGCCGGTCGCGCGCGACGCCGATCAATTCACGCGCGCCGCCAACGCGAGCGGCTCGATCGTCATTCCGGGCGCGGGCGAGCCGCCTGCCGCGCCGCAGATGATCCGTACCAGTTTTAAGCCCGACGCAAACGGAGTCGTGACGATTCCCGCGCCGGGAAGCGCCAATGTGGCTGCGGCCGCAACGACTCCGCCGGCCGGGATTGCGCGCGTCAATGGGGCGCCGGCCTCGCGTCAGATCGTGCCGGTCGTGATGACGCCGGCGCCGTCGCTCAATGCCGGGCGGCAAACCGCCGGCGTGCAGTCGGTCGTCGCCAATGCGCCTAACGGCGTAGCCGCCAGCGCGCCCGCGGCCGGTGGCTTCGACAGCCTTGCTTCGCGCGGCGAGCCGCCGCAACTGGGCGCGAACGGCAAACCCGTCGTGACCACGGCGGTGGCTGCGCCGACACCCGCGCCGATGCCGACACCGCCGGCCACCATTGCCCGCACGCCGTCGATGCGCCAGGTGGCGCCGGCTGTCGCGCAACAGAATCTGCGACCGGCGGCGCTAGCGCAACCCGTACCACTGGCGGGCCAGCAAGACGCCGAGGCGATTCGCAGTGCCGCACTCGCCTTCCTGCAACAGCAGTCGGCAGGCTTGCCCGGCAAGGTCGAAATCACCGTCGCGCCGGCATTTCCGCGCGGGCTCGCGGCCTGCACGATGCTCGAACCCTTCATGCCCAGCGGCGCGCGCCTGTGGGGCCGCATGACCGTCGGGGTGCGCTGCGCCGGCGAACGGCCTTGGACCATTTATCTGCAAGCGCGCGTTTCGCTGCGCGCCACTTACTATCTGGCCGCCCGCGCGATGGCGCCGGGCGAAGTGTTCACCGCCGCCGACCTCGTCGCGCGTGACGGCGACCTGACCGGTTTGCCGCAGGCGATCGTCACGGACCCGTCACAGGCAGTCGGCTCAGTGTCGCTCGTGCGCATCGCCGGCGGCATGCCACTGCGCCGCGACATGCTGAAAAGCGCGTCGGCGGTGTCGATCGGACAAACGGTGCGGGTTGTCGCGGCGGGCAACGGTTTCGCGATTTCGGCCGAAGGCAGCGCGATGAACAACGCGTCGCCGGGCCAGCAGGTGCGGGTGAAGACGGCTAACGGCCAGATCATCTCCGGCATCGTCAAGGATGGTTCGACGGTGGAGATTCAGTTGTGACGCGGCCCGGCGGCAAGCCCGGCAGCCCGTCTGCCAGCGTGGATTCACATGCGACGGCCGGTACGGCTGACGCAGTGGATGTCGAACCCGTCGTGGGGCCGGATCGCCTTGAAAGGCGAGGCAAAACCTGGAGCGATTGCGCTAAAGTTTTGATCAGCGGTTGCCGTTATCAAGATCAAATCGTTCAGGAAGCCAATCGTGAAAGTCGATTCCACAACCAATTCGAATCTGCCGTCGTTGAAAGACGCCCTGTCGCGCTCGCAGCAAAGCGACGCGACGAGCGCGAACAGCAACGCGCAGAGTGCGGGCACGACCTCGCAGACCACCACCAGCAGCGGTTCGGGCGACGCCAGCGTCAGCCTGTCGGGTCTGTCGCAGCATCTGCGCAGCCTCGCGGCGTCCGGTTCGGCCGATATCGACACGGCGCATGTCGAGTCGATCAAGGCAGCCATCAAGGACGGCTCGCTGAAGATCGATTCCAGCAAGATCGCCGACGGCGTGCTGAATACCGCGCGCGAACTGTTGCAAAGCAAAACCTCGTCGACCGGCAACTAATCGACGCATCGAAATACGGTGAATTGCCGGGCGGCATTCGACAAACCCGGCTCGCGAATCATGCGCGAGCTGTCGTGTTCAGCGAGTTGTTGAGATGAAAGACGCCCTGCTTGCCACCCTCATCGAAGAATATTCGGCCGTCGAGGCGTTCGCCTCGATTCTGACGCTCGAGACCAAGGCGCTGACGGCCTTGTCGCCGCTGGAACTGCTGCCGCCGATCGTCGAGAAGAAAACCGAGCTGATCGGCTTGCTCGCCAGGCTCGAGACCACCCGGGACACGCTGCTCGCGGAAATGGGCCTTCCGGCCGGCTGGCCTGGCATGGAGCTCGCAGCAAGCGCGGATGCGCGGCTGGCCGATCAATGGGCACTGCTGCAAAAGGCCGCCGAGCGGGCGCGGCGCTTCAATACGAGTAACGGTGAACTGATCCGCGTGCGGATGGACTACAACCAGCGCGCGCTGACGGCGCTGCAGGTGGCTGTGCCGCAGAAGGCCGGTTTCTATGGACCGGATGGCCGGATTCCCGCGCGTCCCGCGGCCTGAAGATTTCGCTGGAACGGCGCGTTTCACGCGCCGACGCGATTGAGTAGCTTGCTTTGAACAAAAGGGTTCGTCTTTGACGAGCCCTTTTTGTTTTCCCTTCCCGCACAGGGCGCCCAAGCCCGCCTCCAACGCGCGTTGGCCATCCGGCCAGGTAGCGCGAAATTCTCCGCCACGTTGAAATCACGGCTTCCCCCACTGAGCTTATCCGCCGTCACGCGCAGCTTTCGAGGCTGCCTTTGACGAACCAGGCGGAGCGTTACCCACTAGCGAGGTTGTGTAATCGTGTGTATGATTCGAGGAGTGCAATATGAACAGTGCCGAAGTCGTCAAAGTGATTCAAGCGGATGGTTGGCGGCTGATCCGCATATCGGGCAGCCACCACCATTTCCGGCACGCGGTAAAAGCCGGTCTCGTGACCATCCCGCATCCGAAGAAAGATCTTCCGCCCGGCACACTGAACAGCATCTTGAAACAGGCAGGCCTGAAATGAAGAACCTGATTTTCCCGATCGCGATCGAACCTGGTGACACGCATCAAGCGTTCGGCGTGGTCGTTCCCGACATTCCGGGTTGCCATTCGGCGGGCGATTCGCTGGAAGAAGCCTACGCGAACGCGAAGGAAGCGATCGAGGCGCATCTGGATACGCTGCTCGACGAAGGGTTGCCGATTCCCGAACGGCTGACGCTGGACGAGCATCGGCGCAATCCGGACTACACGGGTTTCACGTGGGGTTTCGTGACAACGCGGAATATTCCGGCGTTGAAGAAAGCGGTGCGCATCAATATCTCACTGCCTGAGGCGCTGGTTCAGGATATCGACGCTTACGTTGAGGCACGCGGCATGTCGCGCTCGGCGTTTCTCGCGCTGGCCGCGGAGCATGAGATGGCGGACGCGTAACAGGCGAGAAAACCAGGCGGACGTTTCGCGCACCACCGGTCAGCCATCCGTCTCAGCTCAAGTCGCCTCGGCGTTCGCCCAGGCCATTTCGCGCAGGCGCGTGCGCAAGCGCGCCACGGCCTGGCTGTGCAACTGGCACACCCGCGATTCGCTGACTTCCATCACCGCACCGATTTCGCGCAGGTTCATGCCGCGTTCGTAGTACAGCGACATCAGCAGCTTCTCGCGCTCCGGCAGGCGGTCGATCGCCTCGACCAGCGCTGAGCGCAGGCTGTCGTCCAGCAGCGCCGACAGCGGGTCCGAATGATCGACGCAGTAACGGTCGAGAAACGGTTCATCGTCCGCGGAACGATCGAAGTCTTCGTAATAGATCAACTGGCTGCCGTGCAGATCCTGGAGCATCGACTGGTATTCGTCGAGCGGCATCTGCAGATGCTCGGCGATCTCCGTTTCGCTCGCCGAGCGGCCCAGATTCTGTTCGACCTTGTGCACGGCAGATTCGACTTCGCGCGACGTGCGCCGCAAGCTGCGCGGCAACCAGTCGTTGCTGCGTAACTCGTCGAGCATCGCGCCGCGAATCCGCTGGCTGGCATACGTCTCGAACTGCGCGCCCTGGTCTTCCTTGTAGCGGCTCGCCGCGTCCAGCAGTCCGATCATGCCGGCCTGGATCAGGTCGTCGAGATCGACGCTTGCCGGCATCTTGGCAACGAGCTGCAAGCCGAGGCGACGCACGAGAGGCGCGTACTTCGTCAGAACTTCGGCTTGGGAAATCTTTCCCTGAGCGTTATACATCGTGCTCCCCTTGTCCATGTGCCGCCTCTCAGGCGTGCTGCGCGGACGGTTGGTCGGCGTGTTGCGCCGCTGTAACTGTCGCAGGCGCCATCCAGGGCGTTTGCGACGACATCGCTGGCCGCATCGGCCAGTACTGCAATTCGGCGGCAAGGTGCCGGAAGTCGCGCGCAGCCGGTGTCGATGGGAACGCATCGACGACACACCGCGACAACTCCATGGCTCGCGCCATCCGCACATCGGCGGTAATGCAACCGGCGTCTTCCAGCGCCACCGTCAGGTAGCGTCCAGCCACGCCGGCGAGGTTGACAAACGCGGTATGCGCGTCGTCCACGCTCTGTACGTGGTTCACCAGCACGCGAAACTGCGCGGTGGCGTGCGCGTAGTGCAGACGCTTCATGCACGCGTACGCCTCGGTGATCGCTTGCGCGGCCACCCTTGTCACGATCATCAGGTCGTGCGCCTGCATCGCGAGGGGCGAAAGATGGCCGTGCTCATCGAGTTGCGCATCGATCAGCACGATGTCCGCGGAACCGCGCAGCAGCACGTCGAATTGCGCGGCCGTGCGGCCTTCTCGGTTGTTGCGCGAGGCGGCCAGCACGGAGAAGCCCAGTGCGTGGCGCGCGGCAGCGTCGTCGAGCGTCATTTCGCCACGCATCACCGCCGCAAAATTGCCTGCGCCGCGCACGCCGCCGAGCATCGCGCTCACCGATTTGTCGCCGAGGCACTCGTCGATCACCAGCACGTCCTTGCCTTGCTGCGCGAGCGCCGCGGCAAGGTTCACTACCGTCGTTGTACAGCCGACGCTGGCCGAGCCGCCCGTCACCGCAATCACGCGCGAGCCGCTACGAGCCAACAGCCGCCGCAGTCCTTCTGCCTGATCGGACATGAACTTATCCAAAGCGGACCTCGTGCAGTTCGGCCGTAGAACGCGCCGACAGCGCGGACAGCAACGCCGGAATGTCGTCGTCGTGCGGCACGAATGGAGAGTTGTCGCGCGGGATGCAGAACGTACTCTTGATCAGGAATTTCTTCGTTGCGACGTACAGGTTTTCCGGCACCTTCTGACCGGTCGACACGTAGTGCACCGGCAGCTTGTAGCGGATCACCGTATCGAGCACGCCGCCCAGATTGGTGGCTTCGTCGAGCTTGGTCAGAATGCAGCCGGCGAGCGGCTGTTGATCCGGCGCACGCTGATAGGCCTGCACGACTTCGTTCAGCGTATCGCCGTGGCTCGTCGCGTTGAGCAGCAGGAGACGCTGCACCGGCTGGCCGGCGCGGCACAGCATCGCGATCTGGTCGGAGACCAGGCGGTCGCGCTGGCTCATGCCGATCGTGTCGATCAGCACGATGTGCTTGTTGCGCAATTCGGAGAGCGCGAGTTGCAGATCGCCGCCGTCTTTCACCGCGTGAACCGATACGCCGAGAATCTTGCCGAAGATGCGCAGTTGTTCGTGGCCGCCGATCCGGTAGCTGTCGGTGGTGAGGAGCGCCACCTTGCTGGCGCCGAAGCGCATCACGCAGCGCGCGGCGAGCTTGGCGGTGGTGGTGGTCTTGCCGACGCCCGTCGGGCCCATCAGCGCGAACACGCCGCCGCGCTCCATCAGCGCGTCTTCGTCTTCCATCACCGGCAGGTTCGATTCGAGCACCGAACGCACCCACTCCATGCCGCCTTCCATGTTGTCGACGTCGTCGGGCAGGTTGTCGACCATCATCTGCACGAGTTGCGCGGAGAAGCCGGCGGCGAACAGGTGTTTGGTGAGCGCCGCGCGCGCCGGGCTGCGGCGCTGGCGATCGCCCCACAACAGGCCGGCGAAGTGTTCTTCCATCATCCCGCGCATCGACGACAGCTCGCTCATCACGGTGTCGTTGACGACTTGCTCCATGCGCGTCTTGATCGCTTCGGCGACCGAAGCGGGCGTGCGGGCGTCGTCGGCGGCAGGCAGGGATGCGGCCACTTTCTGAGCGGCGCGGCGCGCGGCGAGTTGCGCGCCTTCACGGGCCCACTCGGGCGTATCGGTGACTTGCTGCGCGGCCGGTTGCGAGGCCTGTTGGCCCGCTTCCACCGCAGCGCCGAGGCCCTTGGCCATGGCGGCAGCGGGTGTCATCGCAGCGGGGCGCGCGCTGTACGCGCCTTGTTGTTGCTGTTCAGCGGCGATGCGGCGAGCGTGGTCGATCAGCCAGGGATTCGATTCAGCCATCGTGCGCGGCGCTTGCGCTTCGGCGGCTTTGAGCAGATCGGCGCGGATGTCTTCGGTGAGACGCGTTGCAGCAGCGCGGGCGCTGGGTTGCTCCGTGTTGATCGGTTGCGGCAGCGACGCGGCAGCGGCCAGCGCTGCTTTGGGCGCGTTCGGCAGCGTGGCCTTCGGCGCGGCAGGGACGACGGCGGACTTCGCGGCTGAGCCTGAGGCGGCGTTGGCGGTTTGAACGGTGCCAACGACGTTCGGCGTCATGTTCTCGGCGCCCGCTTCCGGGCTTGCGCCGAACACCGACGAGAACACATCGGGCATGCCGCTCGCATACGGATTCGCTTGCATCATCGGATTGGCGCGCGGTGCGGCGAGCGCGGGCTGTTGTCCGGCCATGGCGTTCATCGGCATAGCCAGCGGCGCGCCTGCGCTGCCGCGCGGCGCTTTCGGCGTGATGGCGGCGAGGTCGCTATCGGCCAGGGCAACGATCTCGACGCTGCCGTCTTCCATCGTGCGGTTGGACAAAACGACGGCATCCGGGCCCAAGGCTTCGCGCACGAGACGCAGAGCATCGCGACTGGTAGCACCGACAAATTTACGAATGTTCAAGCTGGACCCCCGATGAGGTGTACGGACTTAAGGACTACCGGACCGGCAACATACCGCTTCCCATTGAGATCATTATTGCGAAACCTGTCGAGTGACGATCGATGGATAAAGACCGTTAAAGGCGGGCAATTCGGGCGATGGAAACGCACATCAATTCACACGCGCGACGGTTTGAAACAGGCTCTCCGGCGGCGTACGGCGGCATTTTCGCGGACGCAGCATGACCTCCGCCGGCCGCTTGCAGGGCGAAAAGTCAGGCGCGGGAATGAAAACCGGCGCTCGAGGAGCGCCGGCGGAAACCATCGGTCTGGAACGGCTGCGGCTCGCTATCAGGCTTAGCCGCACGGGGTTTAGCCATGCGCCCCGATCAGATTCACCACCTTGATATTGCGCGTATCCGGCACTTCGGCATAAGACAGCACCTTCAACTGCGGCAGGCTGCGGCGCAGGAAGCGCGCGAGCATCGGCCGCAACGCATGCTGCACCAGCAGCACAGGCGACAGCCCAAGGTTCTGCTGACGCGTCATCGCCTTCTGCGTTTCGTTCAGCAGCGTATGCGCGAGGCCCGGTTCGAGGCCCGGATTGGCGCCCGTGGAAAGCGCCTGCGACAACACCCGCTCCAGATTCGAATCGAGGCCCATCACCTGCATGTCGCCCACGCCCGGGAACCACTGCTGCGTAATCGCGCGGCCCAGCGCGAGGCGCACGGCGGCGGTGAGATCGTGCGCGTCGGTGACCTTCGGCGTGTGTTCGGACAGGGCTTCGAGAATCGTGCGCATGTCGCGGATCGGCACGCCTTCTTCCAGCAGGTTTTGCAGCACTTTTTGCAGCGTGGTGAGCGGCAGCGACTTCGGCACCAGATCGTCGACCAGCGACGGCGTGTCCTTCTGCATCCGCTCCAGCAGCGCCTGCACTTCGCGGCGGCCAAGCAGTTCGGACGCATGCGTGACCACTAGGTGATTCAGGTGCGTGGCCACCACCGTGCTCGAATCGACCACCGTGTAGCCGTACACCTGTGCCTGTTCGCGCAGATTCGTATCGATCCAGATGGCCGGCAGACCGAACGCCGGATCTTGCGTCGGCGTGCCCGGCAGCGCAGCGGACACCTGCCCCGGGTTGATCGCCAGCCATTGCCCCGGATACGCTTCGCCGACGCCCACCTCGACGCCCTTCAGCGCAATCCGGTAGCCGTTCGGCCGCAATTCGAGGTTGTCGCGGATATGGATCACCGGCGGCAGGAAGCCGATTTCCTGCGCGAACTTCTTGCGGATGCTCTTGATCCGTTTGAGCAGTTCGCCATCCGAGTTCTTGTCGACGAGCGGAATCAGCCGGTAGCCGACTTCTAGACCGAGCGTGTCGATCATCGTCACGTCGTCCCAGCTCGCTTCGGCATTCTCGACCGGCGCGAGCGTGGCCGGTGCGACGTCGACGAGTGTTGCGCTGTTCTTGCGGGCTTCGCTGCGCTTTTTCATCGTGCGGCCGAGCTGGATCAGGCCACCCCCGAGAATCAGAAACGCGAAGTGCGGCATGCCCGGAATCAGGCCCATCAACACCAGAATGCAGCCCGTGATCACCAGCACGCGCGGGTTCGTGAAGAGCTGGCCGGTCAGCTGCGTGCCGATATCCTCGTTGGTCGCGACGCGCGAGACAATCACACCGGCCGCCGTCGAAATCACGAGCGACGGGATCTGTGCGACGAGGCCGTCACCGATGGTCAGCAGCGTGTAGGTCTTGCCCGCGGACGCGAAGTCCATGCCGTGCTGCACCATCCCGACGATCAACCCGCCCAGGATGTTGATCACCATGATCAGCAAGCCGGCGACCGCGTCGCCGCGCACGAACTTGCTCGCACCGTCCATCGAACCGTAGAACTCGGCTTCCTGGGAGACTTCCAGGCGGCGCTTGCGAGCTTGATCTTCGTTGATGAGGCCGGCGTTCAGGTCGGCGTCGATCGCCATCTGCTTGCCGGGCATCGCATCGAGCGTGAAGCGCGCGGACACTTCCGCGATCCGCCCCGCGCCCTTGGTGATCACCATGAAGTTGATGACCATCAAAATGACAAACACGACGATACCGACCGCGAAGTTGCCGCCCACGAGGAAGTGGCCGAACGACTCGATCACCTGGCCCGCCGCATCCGGGCCGGTATGGCCTTCGAGCAGCACGATCCGCGTGGACGCCACGTTCAGCGACAGGCGCAGCAGGGTCGAGAACAGCAGCACGCTTGGGAAAGCGGCGAAGTCGAGCGGCTTCATCGTGTACATGCTGACGAGCAGCACCATCACGGAAAGCGCGATATTGAAGGTGAACAGCAGATCCAGCAGAAACGGCGGCAACGGCAGAATCATCATGCCGAGGATCATGCAGATCAGCACCGGCCCGGCGAGGGCGCGCAAATTGGTGCCGCTCAAGGCATCCGGCCGTCGGGACAGGAATCCGGCGCGAGCGTTCATGCGGAGGCTCCTGAAGCGTCGTTGTTATCTGGCTTATCGGCAGAATTAAGCACGTCGGCGGCTTCCTGCTCGGCTTCATCGTCCGGCACACCGCCCTTGTCGAGGTCCGCCGGCACGTTGAACTCGGTCGGGGCGACCGGCGCGACGCCGCCTTCGGTGTTGAAACGCCGCAACTGATACACCCACGCAAGCACCTCGGCGACCGCGCCATACAGCGGGCCGGGAATCTCACGGTTCAGTTCGACGTTGTGATACAGCGCACGCGCGAGCGGCGGCGCTTCCAGCAGCGGCACGTTGTTTTCGGCGGCGATTTCGCGAATCCGCGCGGCCACTAGGTTCACGCCCTTGGCGACCACCTTCGGCGCGCGCATCTCGCCGTCGGTGTACTGCAGCGCGACCGCGAAGTGCGTCGGGTTGGTCACCACCACGTCGGCCTTGGGCACCTGGGTCATCATGCGGCGGCGGGCAATGGCGCGCTGTTGCTGGCGAATCCGGCCTTTCACATGCGGATCGCCTTCGCTTTCGCGGTGTTCGCGCTTCACTTCTTCCTTCGTCATGCGCAATTTCTTGTGGAACTGCCAGAGTTGATACGGCACATCCAACGCAGCCACGACGAACATGCCCGCGACCGTCATGCCGCAGCACACCGCGATCAGATGCACGGTGTTGGCGAGCGCCAGGTGCAGCGGCTGGGTTGCCAGCGCGAGAATTTCTTCGCGGCGATTCCAGATCGCCGAGCCACCGATGACGCCTACCACCAGCGTCTTCGCGAGCGACAGGCCGAGCTGAACCGGTCCATTGATCGAGAATATCTTGCCGAGCCCTTCGATCGGGTTGAGCCGGTTGAACTTGGGCTCAAGACCTTTCGACGACAACTGCCAGCCGCCCAGCGCCATCGGCGCGAGCAAGGCGGCGGCGCCGGTGAAGGCCAGAACCGGCAGTAACGCGTACAGGCCCTCACGGCCCGCGACGCCCGCGCCGATCAGCATGCGGCGGGTTTCGAACACGGTGGCGTGGTCGAACGTGAAGGACGCCCGCAGCATGCCCTGCAAATGCTCGCCGATGCTGTCGGACATGCCCCATACGCCGAAGAATCCCGCTGCCAGCAGCGCAAACGTCGACAGCTCCCGCGAACGCACGATCTGCCCTTCCTCGCGCGCCTTTTGCAGGCGCCGGGGAGTGGCTGATTCGGTTTTTTCGAGGTCGCTATCCTCTGCCACAAACGCTCTCCAGTCGGCCGAGGCACGGCGCCTCTTTCCAGTGAGAGCGATTATTCCCGCTCGACGCAAGCGACGATCGGCGGATAAGGACGGAGAAAGGGGGGTATTTCGAGGGATGGAGGGCCGGCTAGCACCGGCTACGGCCAGCGGACACCCGCGTTGATGCGCGCGGGTGTCCGGCTGGTTCTTACGCGTGTGTCATGCGCCTCAGAAGCCGACGTAAGGCGCCTGACCGCCGGTCGCGAAGCCGTAGTACATGTAGCGGCCATAAAAAAACGGCAAACCGAGATCGAAGCTGCTGCTGCCGCCGATCTGCCCGGCCAGATCGTTGAACGCAAAGTTGCTGGTGTTGCCGAACAGCGTCGACGCACTCAGGATGCCGATGCTGACGCTCGCTCTCGTGCTGCTCAGGCCGCCCAGCGTGATCGACCGGGTTTGCGCGGACGACGGGCAATAGAACCCGGCGAAATTACTGCCGCACTGCGCGAGCGAGCTGTCGGCGAAGAAGTATGCGTTCGACCCCGAATCGAAGAACGCCTGCACGGTCGTGCCGTTAAAGACGCTGTTGTTCATGTTGCCGAAAGTATCGGTGGTGAAGGTCTGCACCGACGCCTGCCGCACATTGTTCGACTGCGTGCCGATCCCGAACACCAGCGTGCCGGTGGCCGACGCTGCACCAGTGTTCGACACCGGCGGCATCTGCACGATCACACCATTATTGTCGGCCGCAAAGTTGGCCGCCGGATTGGCGACCTGCTGGTTGAGCGGCACCGTGGCACGGGCGCAGGTGCCCCCTGGACACGTGAAGTAATTGCTGAAGTTGGCGGCCGTCGACGGGGTCGAGCAGGTTGCGCCGCAATCGGTGAGCGCCGTGCCGATGCCGAGAATGCCGTTGGCGCCGAGAGCGGTGGCCGTGTTGTCCGCCGGGCCGCTGCCGCAGCCGCTGGGCACTGCGCCGGCCGCCGAATCACCAATGATCTGTATCGGGATGGCCGCGGTCGTTTCGCCGCCGATCTGTATGGTCGCGGTGCGCACCGTGCCCCATGTGAAGCCGTCGGCGAAGGTCGCGCACTCGGCGAGCTGCGCGCCGCCGGACAGAGTACTGACCGGCAACGCAGCAAGCAATGAAGTATTCAGCACCGAGCTGACCAGACGCAGCCCGAAGGAACCAGTATCGACCTGGATGTTGCTGATGACCTGACAATTGGATGTCGTACCCGGCGGACAGACGGTCACGCTAACTGTCGGAATATTGATGACGCCGTTTACACCCCGCCCGACCGTGATCGGCACGGTGTTCGCCGCGTTCGCGGCGATCGGTTGCTGGGTCGGGCTGGCCGGCAGCGAGCCGCCGTTCAGCGTGTTCGACGAATTGCTGCTGGAGCTGTCGCCGCCGCCACCGCCGCAGGCGGCCACCACCGACACCAACATCACCGCCACGACGGCGTGCACCCAGCCCCTGAACTTCCCAGCAATATGACTTTGCATGGTTCGCATCGTTCGTCCTCGCCCTTACTGGATGTCGGAACCGCTGACGCCGGCCGGCAACGCCGGCGGCAACCAGGCCTGACCGTTGAACCCGCCCATGTGGCCGCCGGAGCGGACCACGAGGTTGCTCTGGTCGACCGCAACGGGGCCACGAGCGCCTCCGCGCGCCGCGCGCACGGCTTTTACGCCGGCGACGTACTGCGGGAAATAGCTGCCGAGCAGATCGTTCAGATCCGGCATTTGCGGACCACGCCACGCGATGCCGAAGACTGAACCGTCCGCGGCGAGGTATTCGCGCACCACCGTGCCGTTGCCGAGCGTCGTTTCACGCACGGTGTAGGACGCCGAAGCCGAAGTGGAAGAAGCAGCGCTCGATGCAGAACGCATCACGCTTTGAGCCGCCGTTGCGGAACTGGTGCCGGGTTGCACGGTGCGGGAAGAAACCGACGCATCCGTAGGGGGTGTCATCGGGGCGCCGCCCAATCCCGCATACGCGGACTGCACGGCTGACAACGAACAGGGTAATGCAAGCGCCATAACAAACCCGGCGCGGCGTACGCGACTCCACATGACGAGGCTCCTCCCGAGCTGCTGCTGCTCGGCTCGCACCTCGTGCGAACCGGCCGCATGTATGCAGATCATACGGCACCGCTGCGGTCGCACTACGGGGAGTTGCCTCACCGCGCCACCGACCGGTGACTGTCTCTCACCGGAATGCCATGCCGCTGCTTGAGTCCGTAGTATGCCTGTGGTTTGTGTCGACAGACAGCAAGCGCACGCCGGAGCATGGCTCGCCACCCATAACCGGTCCGGCGATCCTGCCTCGCGCCCTTGCGGGCGGCCGGCAGGTCAGAAGCCGAGGCTCGCCAGCAGATCGTCGACCTGCGACTGATCCTGCACCACGTCCGTCTTGCCTTCCGGATTGATCTGCGGACCGTTCAGCAGATGCTCGGGGCTGCCGGTGGACGACGGCTCGGCCGCCAGTGCCGCCGCATTCGCCGCGAACTGCTCGCGCCGCTCGAGCGCGATGTTCTCGACCAGCACGCCGAGCAGTTGCTGCTCGATCAGGTACACGACATCCGTGATCTTCTTGATGACCTGCCCGGTCAGATCCTGGAAGTCCTGCGCCAGCATGATCTCCATCAACTGTGAGTTGGTCGCGGTGGTCGCCTCGGGCACGCCGCGCAGAAAGGTGCGCGTGTCGTTCATCAGCGCGCGCACTTCCTCGCGCTCGATCGGCGCCGCGTACCACTGCTCCCAGCGCGCGTCGAGTTCGCCAGCATCTTTCTGCAGTTGCTCCTGGATCGGCTTGGCGATATCGATCGATGACAGCACGCGCTCGGCGGCCTGCTCGGTCATGTTCGCGATGTACTTGAGACGGTCGCGAGCATCGGGCACGGCTTCCGCAGCGCGCTCGACATGCTTGTCGATCCCGAGTTCACGCATCGAGTCACGCAGCGTGCGCGTCAGTTGTCCGATACGGGCGAGGATGCGGTCAGACGCGAGGTCGCCGCTCTCGGTCGCCGCTTCGGCTCCGTGCGCGTTGGTCGGCAGAGTCACATCAGCTCCCGGCTTTCGCCATCTTCTCGAGAATCTTGTTGAGCTTCTCGTCGAGCGTCGCGGCCGTGAACGGCTTGACGACATAACCGCTCGCGCCGGCCTGAGCCGCCGCGATGATGTTCTCCTTCTTCGACTCGGCCGTCACCATCAGCACCGGCAGATGCGTCAGGTGGGCGTCGGCGCGGATTTCCTTGAGCATGGCCAGACCGTCCAGGTTCGGCATGTTCCAGTCGGAGATCACGAAGTCATACGCCCCGCTGCGCAAACGCGCGAGGCCGGCCTGCCCGTCTTCCGCCTCGTCGACGTTCGAGTAGCCGAGCTCTTTGAGCAGGTTGCGAACAATCCGGCGCATCGTCGGAAAGTCGTCAACCACCAGAATCTTCATTCCCTTATCCATTTCATTCCCTTTGCTTGATCCATGATGCGGCGCATGACCGCCAGTTCATTCCGATTCGCGTCGACCGGAGTTACTTACTCCGCTGCCATGCCTGGCGCTCGCCGTCAGGCCCGCGCATCATACCCGCTGTACGCGGTCGCCCATTGACGACAGACGCGCCATCACGCGTCGGCTCATTTCCGGCAGCGAAGCAATTTCGTCAGCGGCGCCGAGCGCAATGGCTTCACGCGGCATGCCGAATACGATACAGCTCGCCTCGTCCTGTGCAAGGGTATACGCCCCTGCTTTTTTCATGTCCAGTAGTCCGGCGGCGCCATCGCGCCCCATTCCGGTCAGGATCACGCCTACCGCATTCTTGCCCGCATGCTGCGCGGCCGAACGGAACAGCACGTCCACCGACGGGCGGTGCCGGTTCACCGGCGGCTCGTCCGACAGATGCGCAATATAGTTCGCCCCGCTGCGGGCCAGCAACAGGTGAGCGTGGCCGGGCGCGATATACGCATGTCCCGGCAGCACGCGTTCGCCGTGCTCTGCCTCTTTAACGGTAATCCGGCACAAACCATTAAGGCGTTGCGCAAAAGATTTTGTGAAACCCGGCGGCATATGCTGCGCGATCAGCACGGCAGGCGCATCCGGCGGCAGCGGAACCAGCACTTCGCGGATCGCTTCGGTGCCGCCCGTCGACGCGCCGACAATAATCAGCTTCTCGGTACTGAGCAGCGGATTGTTGAAGAGCGGCGCGGCGGCAGTGGGCGCATGCGCCGCATGCGCGGCCGCGTGCTGCACGGGCGCGGCCTGGCGCACCCGTGCGCGCGCCGCGGCGCGAATCTTGTCGGCGAGCTTTTCCGAGTAGTCGAGCATGCCGTCGCGAATGCCAACCTTCGGCTTGGTGACGAAGTCGACCGCCCCCAGTTCCAGCGCGCGCAGCGTGATTTCATTGCCACGCTCGGTCAGCGACGACACCATCACGACCGGCATCGGCCGCAGGCGCATCAGCTTCTCGAGGAAGTCCAGACCGTCCATGCGCGGCATTTCGACGTCGAGTGTCAGCACGTCCGGATTGTGCTGCTTGATGAGATCGCGCGCGACCAGCGGGTCGGGCGCGGTCGCCACGACGGTCATGTCCGGCTGGCCGTTGATGATTTCCGTCATCAGGCTGCGGATCAGCGCCGAATCGTCGACGCACAGTACTTTGATCTTTTGCACAGCGCTCACGCCTCCTCTGTAGTTCTGGCGTTGTTTGAGTTAATCGGGCGCGGGCTTGCGCCGAACAGTTCGATGCGCGGCTTCGTAGCACCTGCGCCCGCACTGCCGCCCGCCGCGCCGAACAGTTCGACCTTGGGCCGCGTGGCGGCCGGCGTCGAGAACAACTCGACCCGTTTGCGTGCCGCCGCGAGCCGCTCGGTACGCGCTTCGGCACTTTGCCGCATCAGCGCCTGTTCGCGCTCGGCCACGCCCGCTTCCTGCTGCAGGCGCAACTTCTTCACCATCACCTGGCCGGTGCGCGGCATGAAAGCGACCTTGCGCGGATGATTGCCCTGCAAATCCTCTGCGACGATGCGGATCTTTTCGAGCGCCAGATAACGGCGCACGAATTCCGAATTGCGATCGCCGATGTTCATCGTCGTCATGCCGGCCAGCACCGCGCCGCCGCCGAACACCTTGGCTTCGAAACGCTCGCGCCGGCCACCGGCCTTGATCAGCTCGTTGATCAGCACTTCCATGGCGTACGCGCCATAGCGCATCGAATCCGACGCGGGTTGGCCGGCATCCGCGCCGTCGTCGGGGAGCATGAAGTGATTCATGCCGCCAATGCCGGCCGTGCGGTCCTGAATGCAGGCCGCGACACACGAACCGAGCACGGTGACGAGCACCATGTCCTCGCTCGTCGTGTAAAACTCGTTCGGCAACAGCTTCACGCCGGGGCGCTGGAAGTGGTTGTCGAAGTACAGATTGGAAGCGATCGGCAGGCTGCTGCTCATGCGGCCACCCCGCTCGCCGTGGCGCTGCCGGCATGGCTCGTGGCGCGTGCCGGCGTGCGTGCGGCGCCTGTGTCGCGCGTCAGTTCATAGACGGTCTGACCGCGCAGCTTGAACGCCTGCGTCACATAGGTGAAGTTTTCCGAGTGGCCGGCGAACAGCAAACCACCCGATTTCATCAGCGGCTCGAAGCGCCCGAGCACCTGCGCCTGCGTCGGCTTGTCGAAATAGATCATCACGTTGCGGCAGAAGATCGCGTCGAACTGCGAGCGCAACTGGTAATCGCGGTCGGTCAGATTCAGTTGTTCGAAGCGCACCATCGCGCGCACTTCCGGGCGCACCTTGACCATGCCGGCGTGCGCGCCGGTGCCTTTCAGGAAGAAGCGCTTGAGCCGCTCGGGCGACAGGTGCTTCACCTGGTCGAACTGATACATGCCGGCTTCGGCTTTCGCCAGCACTTGCGTGTCGATGTCGGTGGCGAGCACGCTGGCCTGACGCGCGCCGCTGTCGCCGAGCGCTTCGATCAGCGTCATCGCGATCGAATACGGTTCCTCACCGGTCGAGGCCGCCGAGCACCAGACCGAAACCGGCTGCGCGCGGCGCGGCACGAACTCGGCGAGGATCGGAAAATGATGGGCTTCGCGGAAGAACGCAGTCAGGTTGGTGGTCAGCGCATTGGTGAACGCTTCCCACTCGGCCGGATCGTTTTCCGCTTCGAGCAGATCGAGGTACTGTTTGAAGCTCTCGAGGCCACGGGCACGCAGCCGGCGCGCGAGACGGCTGTACGCCATATCGCGCTTGTGATCCGACAGCGAAATGCCCGCGCTGCGATGAATCAGATCGCGAATGCGAGCGAAATCCGCCGACGTGAATTCGAAATCCCGTCCTTGCTCGCCGGATCTGGCCGGTTGCGAAGATTGCTGTGCGCGCGTTGCCATTATGAAAGTTCCTGCCTGCAATACGAGCCATCCCGCTTTTCGCCAACTGCATTGCTTCTGGCGAAAGGGGTTGTGTTCGCGGGGTCGCGCCCGACCGCGAGTTCTGCCAACACGCGGTCGGCCCGCGACACGCCTCTTAAGCGTGCTTCGATGATTCGCCCCTCATGGAGCGAGATGCCGAATGACCGCATGTCTTTGTGCCACTTCCTAGAACGTTTGCCAGTCCGCGTCCGATCCTGCCGACGCGGCGCCTGCTGCGGCCGGACGTGCTGCGGAGTCGGATGCGGCGCGGGCCGTCTTCGGTTTGAGAGCCGGTTCCACACGCGCGGTGTCGGCACCCTGGGTGGCCGAAGCCGATGTTGCATGCGCTGCCGAGCTTGCCGCACCGGCCGCCTTGCCTGCTGCCGGATGCGCTGCGGCGTGTGCGGTCGCTTGCGGCGCGGCTTTTGCGGGCTGCACGCGCTGGCTGCCGCTCTTGCCACTGTGCGAACGTGCCGCCGCTTGCGGACGCGCTGCAGTGGCGACGCTGCGCGTCTGGCCGCCGGCTACTTTCCAGCCGCTCACCACCGCTTGCAACTGGCGCGTCTGGTCTTCGAGCGACGCCGCAGCAGCCGCGGCCTGTTCGACCAGCGCGGCGTTCTGCTGCGTGACTTCGTCCATCTGCACGACTGCGCGATTCACCTGTTCGATGCCGCCGGACTGCTCTTCGGAAGCCGCGCTGATTTCGCCCATGATGTCGGTCACGCGGCGCACCGCCTGCACGATCTCGTCCATCGTGCTACCCGCGCGGCCCACCAGGGCCGAGCCGCTTTGCACCTTGTCGACCGAGTCGCCGATCAGTTCCTTGATTTCCTTCGCGGCGCTGGCGCTGCGCTGCGCGAGGCTGCGCACTTCGCCCGCGACCACCGCGAAACCGCGGCCCTGCTCGCCGGCCCGCGCGGCTTCGACCGCCGCGTTCAGCGCGAGAATGTTGGTCTGGAAGGCAATGCCTTCGATCACACCGATGATGTCGACGACCTTGTTCGAACTGGTCGCGATGTCCTGCATGGTCGTGACGACCTGGCTCACCACGTCGCCGCCGCGCGTCGCGATATCCGATGCATTGACAGCCAACTGGCTCGCCTGGCGCGCGTTCTCGGCGTTCTGGCGCACGGTGCCGGTCAGTTGCTCCATGCTCGAAGCGGTTTCCTGAAGCGACGCGGCCTGCTGCTCGGTGCGTTGCGACAGATCGGTGTTGCCCATCGCGATTTCACGCGCGCCGGTGTCGATCGATTCGGTGCTGCTGTGAACCGCCGTCACCATCGTCGCCATGCTTTCCTGCATGCGCTTGATGCCGGCGAACAGGCGGCCGATTTCGTTACGGCTGAACACGTTGATCTGCTCGGACAGATCGCCCGAGGCGATCCGCTCGAAGCACGCCGTCGCATCGTTCAGCGGCTGCACGATCAGGCCGCGCAGCGCAAGGCGGATGCCCACCACCAGCAGCAGCGCGATCGCGGTGACGCCGATGATCAGCGTGGTCATCAGCGAAATGTTCGATTGCGCGCTCGACTGCTGATCCACCGCATGCTGCTGCATCGCCTTGATCACATTGGACGCAACGTTGTCGTACGCAAGGAACATTGGGGGAATCTTGGTATCGGCGATCGCGTGATAGGCCGCTGGATCGTTCGCGCGCAGCGCGGCGAACTCCGGATCGACGCCGTCTCGCGTCAGAGTCGTGCGGCGCGCCGTCAGATCGTCGAGCAGCGTCTGGTCAACGCCGTTCTTCGGTGCGTTGAGAAACACCTGCCAGTTTTCGCTTGACTTGGCGAGCAGCACTTGCGCACGATCAAGCGCCGTCTTCGCCTGCTCGGTGTCGCCAGCGGTGCTCAACGCGGTGACGCGGTCCAGCGTCACGCGCGAACGCAACAGGTACGCCGACGCATCGTCGAGCGCGTGAATGGCGACCAGATCGCCGCGCGCGATACGGTCGAGCGACTGGCTCGCGCTGTTCAGCGCGGTCAGACCAAGCGCGCCGACCACGACGGTCAGCGCAACCAGAATGATCCCCACCATCGTCAACGATGTGCGAATCGACCACCTGCTCAGCATCTTGATGCTCCCTGTTCGATCTGTCTTTCGTACTGGCGCGTAGTGATGCTTACGCGCTCAGCGTTTCGATCAGCGCCATTTCGCGGCTGGTCATCAGCTTCTCGATGTCCATCAGGATCAGCATGCGGCCATCGACGGTGCCCAGACCCGTCAGATACTCGGTCGTCAGCGTCGCGCCGAATTCCGGCGCCGGCATGATCTGGTCGGTGGCGAGCGTCAGCACGTCCGACACGCCGTCCACCACCATCCCGACCACGCGATGCGCGACGTTCAGGATGATCACGACGGTCTGATGGTCGTACTCGACGCGGCCCAGATGAAACTTGATGCGCATGTCCACGATCGGCACGATGATGCCGCGCAGATTGATCACGCCTTTGATGAACTCAGGCGCATTGGCGATCCGCGTCACGTTGTCGTAGCCGCGGATTTCCTGCACCTTGAGAATGTCGATGCCGTACTCTTCGGCGCCGAGCGTGAAGACGAGGAATTCCTGACCGCCGGCGTCCGCCTGCTGCGAGTCGCGGCGGCCATTCGTACCGCTCGCGTTCGCGACGCTCGAATTGATGGATTGGACTTCTGCCACGTTAGCCCCCAAACGGTTGGGATGAAATAAGTTGAGTGAGTGTTGCGGATGTCATGCGAGGCTCATCGCGCCGTGCGCATGGCGCGTCTCGCGATTCAGCGCCGCCACGTCCACGATCAGCGCGACACTGCCGTCGCCGAGAATGGTTGCGGCGGAAATGCCGTGCACCTTGCGGTAATTCGTTTCCAGATTCTTCACGACCACCTGCTGCTGTCCCACCAGTTCGTCGATCAGCATCGCAAAGCGGCGCCCTTCGGTTTGCATGATGGTGACGATGCCTTGCGTCGGTTCCTGCTTGGCGTCGTCGACGGCGAATACTTCATGCAACGCGACGAGCGGCAGATATTCGCCGCGCACGCGCACCACGCGTTCGCCGTTGGCCACCGTGTAGATGTCCTCGGCACGCGGTTGCAGCGACTCCATCACGAAGTTCAGCGGCAGAATGAAGATCTCGTTGCCGACCTTGACCGACATGCCGTCGAGAATCGCCAGCGTGAGCGGCAAGACGATGCGCGTGGTGCTGCCCTTGCCCGCATGCGAGGTGATTTCCACGTGACCACCCATCGACTGGATGTTGCGCTTCACCACGTCCATGCCGACGCCACGGCCCGAGACGTCCGTGACCTGCTCCGCCGTCGAGAAGCCCGGCAGGAAAATCAGGTTCCAGACTTCTTCGTCGGACATCGATTCGCTGACCTGCATGCCCTGCTTGGCGGCCTTCGCGAGAATCTTGTCGCGGCGCAGACCGGCGCCGTCGTCGCTCACTTCGATGACGATGTTGCCGCCATGGTGTGCCGCCGACAACACCAACTGGCCGGTCGAATCCTTGCCCGCCGCACGCCGCGCTTCCACGGTTTCGATACCGTGGTCGAGACTGTTGCGCACGAGGTGAGTCAACGGATCGATAATCCGTTCAATGAGGCTCTTGTCGAGTTCGGTCGCCTGACCGAAGGTGACGAGTTCCACTTCCTTGCCGAGTTTCGCCGCCAGATCGCGCACCAGACGCGGGAAGCGGCTGAACACGTAATCCATCGGCATCATGCGGATCGACATCACCGCTTCCTGCAGATCGCGCGCGTTGCGCTCGAGTTGCGCCATGCCGTTGAAGAGCCGGTCGTGCAGCGCCGGATCGAACGTGCTGGTGGTCTCGGCCAACATCGCCTGCGTGATCACCAGTTCGCCGACCAGGTTGATTAGTTGATCGACCTTTTCGACGCCGACGCGAATCGAGCTGCCTTCCGCGCCGCCTGCCGCCGCGGCCGGCCGCGCTGCCTTGCGATCCTGTTCGGCGGTCGCCGTCGTGGTTGCTGCCACACCTGTTGCCACGCCTGCCGCCGGTGCGCTGCTCGCTGCTGCGGGTGCAGCCGCGGCGGGCGCCGGCGTAGTCGCTGGCGACGCCGGCGCGTCGGATAGTCCGTGCGTGGAGGCGGCTTGAGCGGGCGCAGCGGTGTGGGCCGCCGGTGCCGACGATGCTGCCTGCTCCGCCTGGTGTGCTGGTGCCGTCTGTGCTGCTTGCGCCGGGGTCGAATCGGCAGCGTCGGGCGTTCCAGGTTCGCCTTGCTGCGTCTCGTCCGCCGGTGCGGCGCCGCGGCCGATCGAGATCTGACTTTCGTCGATCACGAAACAGCACACGGCGATGATGTCGTCGGAGGTCACATCGGTCTGGAGCCACAGCGTCAGATCGCCGCCGCTCTTGACCTGCCCGACGATGTTGCCCAGGTTGCCGAGCTCTTCGGACAGCAGTTCCTGGTCCTTCTCACCTACGCCCCGTAGCGTAATTTTCAGATGGGGGCCGGCTGCATCACCGGTACCCGCGGCTTGTCCGGTCTGTGCCGGTTCGCCGTCAGTCCATTCACCCGCCGCCTGCACCGCCTGTTCGACGACGTGCTCGGGCGGGGTCCCGCCTTGTCCTGCTGTTTGTGCTTCTACTGATGCTACGGCTGCCACCGGTACGGCCGCTGCCGGTGCCGCGGCCGCTTCGGCGCCCAGGCGGCTTTCCGCATGCAACTGTTCGAGCTTCGCGCAGATCGCCTTGGCCACAGCCGTATCCGGCTCGGCGCTCGCACGGTAGTCGGCGAGCTGGCCCGACAACACGTCCTTGGTTTCGAGGAACGTGTCGATCATGTCCTTACGCAGCACGAGTTCGTTATTGCGCGCGCGGTCGAGCAGCGATTCGAGAATGTGGGTGGTTTCCGTCAGTGCGGTAAAACCGAACGTCGCCGCGCCCCCCTTGATCGAATGCGCCGCGCGGAAAATCGCCGCGAGGTCTTCGGGGTCCGGGTGCGCGATATCCAGATTGAGCAGCAACTGCTCCATCTGCGCGAGCAGTTCGTCCGCTTCGTCGAAGAAGGTCTGATAGAACTGAGTGATGTCGAGTGTCATGCCTGGGTCACCGCGAGAGTTCCTGTCTACGCTTGGGCTGTCGTGCCGCCGCGTCGAGAGCTTCTATAACTTGTGTAAAGGTGGCGCTTATGGGGCGCTCATGCGTTGTCCGATTCGGCTAATGCCGCGACCAGTTCGGTCAACATGTCGGGGTCGAGCGGCTTTTCGATCCAGCCGGTTGCTCCCGCGGCCCGCGCCGCCGCCTTGAACGGCTCGCCCGATTCCGTCGTGAGGACGAGGATGGGCGTCGCCTGGTAAGCCGGATTGCCGCGCAGTTCCGTGATCAGATCGAGGCCGGTTTTGCCTGGCATGTGCTGGTCCGTCAGCACGAGGTCGAACGACATGGCAAGCGCGTTTTCGAGCCCTTCATTGCCGTCCGCCGCGAGCGTCACTTCATAGCCGGCCGTCGTCAGCGTTGCGGCGAGGATCTGCCGCATCGATGCCGAATCGTCGATTGCCAGGATGTGCCTGATCATGAAAACCTCGCTGCACTTACGCTATGGACCGGCCCGCCGTCCGCGCCACCTGGACGCATGGACCGGCCTGCCGATCGCTGTCTGTTACTGGGCCGCCGGCGCTACCGCCGGCACCTTCGGTGCAACCGTCACCGGTTGCGCAAGTCTTTGCAGCAGCGGCTTGGAGCCGGCCGCGTCGTCCGACAAGGTGGTCGTGGTGGAGTCGTCATGGTCAAGCGCCTCCTCCGACTTCCTGTTCAGCACGATGATGCTGATGCGGCGGTTTTCCGGGTCCATTGGGTCCGCCTTGTTCAGGTTCTGCGTCGACGCGAGGCCGAGCACGCGCATCACCTTCGCTTCGTCCATGCCGCCGGCGATCAGCTCGCGGCGCGACGCATTGGCGCGGTCCGCGGACAGTTCCCAGTTGCTGTAGCCCTTCTCGCCGCCCGCGTATTGCGCGGCGTCGGTGTGACCTTGCACGATGATGCGGTTCGGCACGTCGTTCAGCGTGTGGCCGATTTCGCGCAGGATGTCGCGCATGTATGGCTCAACCACGTCTTTCGCGGTCGCGAACATCGGCCGCTTCTGCGAGTCGACGATTTCGATGCGCAGGCCGGTCAACGTCGAGTCGATGCGGATCTGCTGCTTGAACTGGCGCAGCACCGGGTTCGCTTCGATCGCGGCCATCAGCTTGACCTGCAGATCGTGCAGACGGACCTGCTCGCGGCGTTCCAGCTCACCCTGCAACTGCTTGACCGAGTCGTCGTTGCTGTGGGAGACCGTGCGCTCGGCGCGATTGTTGGTGCCGTCGGTCGAGCGCGTCACGCCCTGCGCGTCGGTCGAAATGTCGCGGCCGCCGCCCTTCAGAATGCTCGAGTCCTCGGCGCTGCGATCGCCGCCCCACAGCGTGATCTTCAACGGCTGGTTGAAGTAATCGGCGATGCCCTTCAACTGCACGGTGGAAGCCGAACTCAGCAGCCACATCAGCAGGAAGAACGCCATCATCGCGGTCATGAAGTCCGCATATGCGAGCTTCCACGCGCCGCCGTGGTGGCCTTTCTTGGCCGGCGCGGAGCGCTTGACGACAATGGCGCGGTCTTTGTCCTTGCTCATCGAATCGGTTCCCGGCGCCCGTTACTTGGCTTTGACGCGGCGCACGTGCTCTTCCAGCTCGGCGAACGACGGGCGCTCAGTCGAGAAGAGCACCTTGCGGCCGAATTCGACGGCAATCGCCGGCGCATAGCCATTCAGGCTGGCGAGAATCGTCACCTTGATGCACTGGAACATCTTGGTCGACTCGGTCACGCGCTGTTCGGCGACGCTCGCGAGCGGTCCGATCAGCCCGTACGAAAGCAGAATCCCGAGGAAAGTGCCGACCAGCGCCTGGGCGATCATTTCGCCGAGCACCGCGGGCGGCTTGTCGGCGGAGGCCATGGTGTGTACCACACCCATCACCGCGGCCACGATCCCGAACGCCGGCATGGCGTCGCCGACCTTGTTCAGGGCGTGCGCGGGCGCCTCGCCTTCCTGGTGATGCGTTTCGATCTCCTCGTCCATCAGGCTTTCGATCTCGAACGCGTTCATGTTGCCGCCGACCATCAGACGCAGGTAGTCGGTCAGGAACTCGATGATGTGATGGTCTGCGAGGATCTTCGGATACTGCGTGAAGATCGGACTCTTCGACGGATCGTCGATGTCGGCTTCCAGCGTCAGCGTGCCTTCCTTGCGCGCCTTGGCCAGCAGGACGTAAAGGAGCGCCATCAGCTCCATGTACACGTCCTTGTTGTACTTGGCGCCCTTGAACAGGGTTGGAATGACGCGCAGCGTCGCCTTGATCGTCTTCATCCCGTTACCGAGAATGAACGCGCCGACCCCAGCGCCGACAATCATCAGCACTTCGACGGGTTGCAACAGCGCGCCAAGATGGCCGCCTTCCAGCGCGTAACCGCCGAAAACGGACAAAAGCGTCACGAGTGTTCCCACGAAAATCAGCACTGCCGAGCCCTCACAAAGAAGCGACGGTGACCGTCGTTAATCTGGTTTACGGCAACGGAGCAGAAAACTTTGACGGAAAAGCGGCTCGTCGCTCCGGTGTAAACCAGAGGCGGGTTAAACCGGCCCGGCCGGGTCCGGTGTTGGCCGATCGGGCTGGAAGGCCTGTCGAATGGGGGTGTGGGCGTTGTAACGAGCTGCGCGCCGGGTTGCGAACCATGGGCCGGCATCGCCCTGCAGCTCAAATTTGGAGCGCGGCGAGGCTTTCGCGGGCCCGGGCGTCGGCAAATTTCTTTGTCTTACCCGCGCGCGACGGCGGCTGGCACAACCCGCAGACGAAGGCGTGCTGCGGATCGTGCGCATGCGCGACAAAATGTCCGCCGCACCGGCAACGGGTGGTCATTTGCAGCATTCCGGAGTCGAAGAAACGCACCAGCGTCCAGGCGCGCGTGAGACTGAGCACGGGCTCGTCGTCGTGCAACTGGACATGTTCCAGATAGAGCCGGTAGCTCTTCACAATCGACTGGATCGTCAGACAGCCGCCGTGGCCGGCCATGAAACGGTAGATGTTGTAGAACAGCGATGAGTGAAAGTTCGGCTGCCAGGTCATGAACCAGTCGGTCGAAAACGGCAACATGCCCTTGGGCGGCGACACCCCTTTCAGCTCCTTATACAGCTTGATAAGCCGGTCGCGCGACAGGCTGGTTTCCGCTTCTAGCAATTGCAAACGCGCGCCGAGTTCGATCAGCTCGATGGCCAGGGTAATTTCCCTGACTTCCTGCACAACACTTTTATATGCCATCCGCTCGCATTTCCCCCGACCTGATCGCTTTATTTGAACTAAAAGCTGCCATCAGCCGAGTTGCTCGACTGGCTGGCTTGCCATCAGGATCGCGGAATGCGCCTGGGCCACGGCGCTGGATTTGCCTTTGTCCGCAAGGGCGGACAGCACGGCATGGTCATCGAAACGGAAACGGCACAACACCTGATTGGACGCCGCCAGCTTCACGGTCTGCGCCAAAGACAGATTGGCGAGCACGTCGGCCAACTGGTCCGAAATCCCCATGCGAAACATGCCCATCGGCTTGTCTTCGCGCAGCAGACGCTGGGCGAGCAGGAGATAAGAAAGGTTGACTTCTCTGATCTCATTGAGCATTTCGCTTGTCGCGCTCATGATTCCCCCGGGTGTATCTGGCTGGTCAGGCCGTTACGGAAACGTTTGCTCGAACGCGCGCACTTAAACCGCACGAATCGGCTCGTTTCTGGTCTTGCGAGCATTGTGGCGAAAGGGGGAGCGGACGAAAATCGGACAGACACCCTGCCTGTTTGACGGATTAATCCGTCATTCGTGTAGGAATTTTTCCTACACGGCGGGGTTAGAAAGAAGGCTGAAGCAGGCGAAGTGGCGCGCAGCTTGGGGCTGGCGATGCGTTTTGGCTAATTCTTCAGCGGAAATGTGAACCAAATGGTGAGTCCTGAGTGACTCACGATCCGCACCTTGCAGCGGTGAGGAAGAATTATAAGACGTTTTCACTTCTGCGCAACGCGCCTGGTGTAGGGGCGCGCTTCAGTCTCCGGGACCGCCCCTTGCTACTGTTCCTTCAGCGTCTGGATGCCCATCCAGTCGTGCTTGCCGACCATCGGGCCAGCCTCCTGCCGACCTGTAACGCATCATGTTTCGCGCTGTAACAACATTAAGTGTTTGAAAAATAACTCGAATTAGCGCGGCCGATCCTGATAATGACGCTAAGGGATTACCCGATGCAGGTTCGGAACACCCCCGGGCGGCGGCTTACCGCGCCCAACCGTCCGTCAGGCATTCGCTCCTCGCTCGACCCGAGCGCCGTTGTGCGAAGCCGTTTTGAACAGGAGAAACGCATGCGAATCGCACAAATTGCGCCGTTGTATGAAGCTGTCCCGCCGAAACTCTACGGTGGCACCGAACGCGTCGTCTCGTATCTGACCGAGGCCCTGGTCGATCTCGGCCACGACGTCACGCTGTTTGCGAGCGGCGACTCGGTCACCTCCGCGAACCTCGACGCCTGCTGGCCGCGTGCGCTGCGCCTCGACCCGACGATTCGCGATGCGCTGGCTCCGCATGTGCTGATGATGGAGAAGGTGCGCAAGGTCGCGCATGAGTTCGACGTGCTGCACTTTCACCTCGACTACATGCCGTTCCCGCTCTTCACCACCATGGACACGCCGTTCGTGACAACGCTTCACGGCCGTCTGGACTTGCCGGAGCTGCAACCGGTGTTCGACGCGTTCTCGAATGTGCCGGTGGTGTCGATCTCGGATTCGCAGCGCGTGCCGCTGCCCCAGGCCAACTGGCTGAACACGATTTACCATGGTCTGCCGGAGCAACTGCTCACACCGCAGGCGCACAAGAAGCCGGAATACCTGGCGTTCCTCGGCCGTATCTGTCCGGAGAAGCGCGTCGATACAGCTATCAAGATCGCTGCACAAAGCGGTCTGCCGCTGAAGATCGCCGCCAAGGTGGACAAGGTCGACCAGGAATACTTCAAGAAGGAAATCGAACCGCTGCTCTCCATGGCGCACGTGGAGTTCGTCGGTGAGATCAACGAGGCGCAGAAGCCCGAGTTCCTGTCGGGCGCCAAGGCGCTGCTGTTCCCGATCGACTGGTCGGAGCCGTTCGGCCTCGTGATGATCGAATCGATGGCGTGCGGCACGCCGGTGATCGCCTTCAACCGCGGTTCGGTGCCGGAAGTGATCGACCACGGCGTGACCGGCTACATTGTCGAAGACGTTCAAGGCGCGGTCGCCGCGCTGCAGCGTCTGGACGAACTGTCGCGCACCGAGATTCGCGCGCAGTTCGAACGCCGCTTCAGCTCGAAAACAATGGCCCAGAATTACGTCGACGGCTATTCGGCACTGATCGAAGCGACGCGCCGCCCAATGTTGCGCCGGGTAGCGGTGGGTTGAGCGGCGTGCTTAAGCGACTGAGGTTTTTATCCGCTCAGCCGCTTAAGTCGTGCTTACGCCGTTTTCCCGCCGTTTTCCGATTTGCACGCCAATCATGAGTAAATTTGCCTGGTGAATCGTTTGCGCGAGCGGTTAGCTAGAGTTAACCCGCTTCTACTACGGAAAAGCCGCCTCTCAAGGGCGGCTTTTTTAATACAGCCATGGATGCGCTTCCATCCAGGATTAGCTCGACGCGAATAAACAACCCGGTACCGATCAACCTTCAGTTGGCTTTCGCCCGGACCGCAGGGCATTCAGACCGCGCCAATCAGAAAGCGCTCGCGATTCTTGCCGACAATCCACTTTGGCGGTTTGCCGCGTCCGCTCCAGGTATTGCCCGATTTCGGATCCTGGTACTTGGCCGGCAGCGGCGCCTTCTTCGGCGGGCGCCCACGCTTGGCGGCCACCGCAAAGCCGAGGTCTTGCGCGGTCAGACCGTATTCAGCGATCTTTTGGCGGATGTCGGCGACAACATTGTCGACTTCAGTACGCCGGGCTTCGTCTGCCTGTGCCTGCAATTTGGCAATCTGTGCCTTAAGGTCTGCATATTGAGACATATCGGTTCTCCCCTTTTTTAGAACTCATTCGCTCGCAGACTAGCTGCAATTATAAAAATTCGCAATGGACAATAATACCGATTTAGGAAGAAATCATCTGATAATTATTAAGCGTCGATGAATTGTAAAACGAGATCTTTATCTGGTAATAATAGGTAAAGGCGACTCCACTTTGACAATTCTTGACACCTAATCCGGCTGTCTTTCCCTAGAATTGCGCGCTCAATGACATGCACCTGCGCTTAGCACTCATGCCACTCCAAGCGTCAAACATTTTAGGATTACAAATCATGCAGTTGTCAAAGCGCCTTGCTGCCGAGCTGTTCGGCACCTTCTGGCTCGTGCTCGGGGGCTGCGGCAGCGCCGTCCTCGCCGCTAACTTCGCCGGCCCGGTCCACGGCCTGGGTATCGGTTTCGTGGGCGTCTCGCTCGCATTCGGCCTCACTGTGCTGACAATGGCGTATGCGATCGGCCACATCTCCGGCTGCCACCTGAATCCGGCGGTGAGCGTCGGCCTGACCGTCGCCGGCCGCTTTCCGGCCCGCGACCTGCTGCCGTACATCGTCGCGCAAGTGATCGGCGCGGTGCTGGGTGCGTTGGTGCTGTCGTTGATCGCCTCGGGCAAGCCTGGCTTCGACCTCGTTGCCAGCGGTTTCGCCAGCAACGGCTACGGTGAGCGCTCGCCGGGCCAATACTCGCTCGCGGCCGCATTCATTTGCGAAGTGGTGATGACCGGCTTCTTCCTGTTCGTCATCCTCGGCGCGACCGACAAGCGCGCGCCGGCTGGTTTCGCGCCGATCGCCATCGGCCTGTGCCTGACGCTGATTCACCTGATCTCGATTCCGGTTACCAACACGTCGGTCAACCCGGCGCGCTCCACCGGTCCGGCGCTGTTCGTCGGCGGCGCAGCGGTCGATCAGCTATGGATGTTCTGGGTCGCACCGATTATCGGCGCGGTGATCGCAGGCGTGCTGTACCCGTTCGTCGCCGAAAGCCGCCGCAGCAATTCGCAGGAACTGGCGCTCGACTGATCAGCGAGTGCGCCGGGTGTGTCCGGGTGTGCTCGGATGTGCATATTCCAGGCAGTCAAAGCGGGCGCTACAGCGCCCGTTTCGGTTTTGCGCACAATGCGCGCGGCCCGTGGCCCGCCGATAACCCGCTGCTAGAATCGTGCGACTTCCCAAGCTCGCACAGGTGCTACCGATGACCCGTTTCCGCGGATTCCTGCATGGCGTCGCACTCTCCATCGGCGGTTTGTGTGCAGGCGTACTGGTGTTACCCGCGGCCCATGCGGCGGACAGCAATACCGAAACGCTCGTATTCGTGCGCCACGGCGAGAAGCCCGCCAAGGGTTACGGCCAGCTCGATTGTCAGGGGCTCAACCGGTCGCTGGCCCTGCCGGCAGTGATCGCCGCCAAGTTCGGCAAGCCGGATGCGATCTACGCGCCCGATCCCGGCCAGCAAAAGGACGACAGCGGCCATCCCTATTACTATGTCCGGCCGCTGGCGACCATCGAGCCAACCGCCATCCAGTTCCAGATGCCGGTGCAAACCCCGTACGGCTTCGCCCAGATCGACCAGCTCGGTACAGCGCTCGTCAATCCCGCCAATCGCAGCAAGCTGATTGTCGTTGCGTGGGAGCACAAGCTGATCGTGAAGTTGCTGCGCCAGATGATGAGCACGCATGGCGGCAATGCCGCCGATGTCCCCAACTGGCAAAGCGACGACTTCGACAGTATTTATGTCGTTCGCCTCAACTGGCAAAACGGCACGGCCCACGCTACGTTCAAGCTTGACCGTCAGGGACTGAACGGCCGCGCTGCGGATTGCCCATGCGCGGCACTGCCGGGAGCGCCTTCCGCGGCTGCGGCGGGTGCTTCCGCTGGCTCCGCTGATTAATTGGGTAATACAGATGTAAGCCGTGATTACGAGCGCGGCCGTCCAATTGCGGCAATAGGCGGCGGGAACTGGACGCCGGCTCGGTCTAAGGAGCCTGGAGACCTTATTGACGGGGCTTCGGGCGGAAAGCACGTGTCGCGCGTTGCGTTCGAAGGTTCCTTCTACCGCCTTTCAAACCCTGCGACGATGCTTGCAGTCCGTAACATCTCGTCTCACTAACCCGCGACCGGAATGCGTAGATTGGTCCTGTGCGACAAACATACGTCGCCTCACAGGAGAACAACATGAAACGCATCGTCACTCACTTGCTGGTTGCTGCCGGACTCGCGGCGGGCGCATGCGGTGTCGCGCAAGCGCATACGGATCTGAATATCGGACTGTCGCTCGGCGTGCCGGTTTATGCCCAGCCTGCCCCCGTCTACGCAGCGCCGCAGCCGGTGTACTACGGCAACGGCGGCTGGGACCATCGCTACGACCGCGGCGGCTACTATCGCGACGACCACCGGGATAACCGCGGCTGGGATCACAACGACCGCCACTGGGGTCACGATGACCGTGGCGATCGCCATGGCGGATGGCACGGCTGATCGTAGCGTTGGCTCGTAAGGTCGCGTAGGAACGCGAACAACCGGCCCGCATCCGCGAAAGAGGATGCGGGCCGGTCCGTTTTCAGGACATCAGTTCGCCGTCGAGCGAGAAAAGTTTGCGCAGATGCTGCGCGACGCCCGCTTCGAAGTTGTTGCCGATGCGCGGCACGTTCGGCAGACGCGTGATGAGATCGGGATTGGCGTTGTTCATCATGAACGGATGGCCGGCTGTCTCCAGCAGGTCGATATCGTTCATGTTGTCGCCGAACGCCACGCATTGCGAGGCATCGACGCCGAGGCGCTCGAGCACGATCTGCAAAGCACGCCCCTTCGATACGTTCGACGTCATCACCTCCAGGCAATCCGGCAGCGAATAGGTGACGTACAGCGCGTCGCCGAATTCGCGCGCCAGGTTGGCCGAGATTTGCGCGAGATCGGCGGGCTCACCGATGTAGAGCGCCTTGGCAATGTCGACGCCGTCGTGCTTCGGCAAATCGGTGACCTCGTAGGTGAAGCCGGAATCCTGATGGAATTTCAGCAGATCCGGCGCATCGCGGTCGATCAACCACGCCTGGTCGGCGAACAGGTTGACGATCACACGACCGTGCGCGCCGGCGATTTCCGGCTGCACCAGCCGCTGCACGATGGCCGGCGGCAGGTCGTCGGCGTGGATCACCGTGTTGTCCGGCGCGTGAATGCGCGCGCCGTTCGACGTGATCAGGTACGCCTTGATGCCCAGCAGGTCACGAATGCCCGCAACGTCGCAGTAGTGGCGCCCCGTGGCGATCACGAAGTGCAGCCCATCGCTTTCCAGCTTACGCACGGTGGCGATCGTGAACGGGTCCACCTGGTGATCGGCGTTGAGCAGCGTGCCGTCGAGATCCGTGGCAATGACTTTATACATAGTGTGAGCAGCCGGGCAGCGTCAAAGATCGCATTTTACCGTTGCGCGCGCATCCGCGAGATCACACCCGGCGCGCCAGACGATTCTCAACCGCCGATGCGAGCCGCTTCGCGCTGCGCCAATTGCAAACCGCCGTGTGCCGAGTCCGCCAACGGCTCGCGCAAGCGGGCTTGATAGATCTGCGGCACGTACTCGCGCAAGGGTGCCCCGAGACCGCCGCACAGCGCGACCGGCAGGCTCGCTGAAGGGTCGAGCGCGGCAATCATCTTGCCCACCTCCACGCCGGCCTCATCGAGCAAATGCGCTGCGAACGGATGCGTGCGATGCGCAATGACGATCGGCGCGAGCCTCGCATAAGCGGTCTGATTAGCTTCGCACAGCCAGACCACGAGGCTGTCGCTGTCATGTGCGCCGGTGTGGGCGAGCAGCGCCTGCGCCAGATCGTCATTGGGCACACGGCCGTCGAGCGCTTGCTGGGCATACACGATGGCTCGTAGCCCAAGCCAGGCGCCGCTCGCTTCGTCGCCCGACGGGTAACCGAAGCCGCCGGCAGTTCGGCAGTCGCCATTGCCGTCAAGCACGGCCGCCTGACTGCCGGTGCCAAGCGCGACGACCACGCCGTGTGCGCCGCCGTGCGCACCAAGCAAGGTGGTGTACACATCGCTTTCCACCGCGAGCCCGGCAACCGCCGGCGCCTGCGCGCGAAACGCGGCCAGCCAGTCGCGATTGTTGACCCCTGCCAACCCGCAACCGAGTACGCAGCGCGCCCAGTCCAGCGGCACGCCGGCACGTGCAAATGCATCGGCGCAGCCCGCCTCAATGGCCTGCCACGCGCGCTCCACGCCGAGGCCCAGCCCCGAGGGCCCGCTCGCCGCCTGCGCCAGTTCACGGCCCTGCGCGTCGCCGAGTACGACTCGTGTACCAGTGCCGCCGCCGTCAATGCCGATCAGAAAGAGGTCTTTATTCATCGAATCGAGTGAGTTCAGGTGGTGAATAAGGCATAGCGTGGCAGGTCAGTTTCAATCCCGCAATCGGCCGAATGGCCGGCTTGCGGCGCGCACGGCTTCCGCTATGCTGACGGACGACATGACAACGCGGGAGCGCGAAAGTGACACAGCGATGCAACTGGGTATCGAGCGAAGCGCTCGCACACTACCACGACACCGAGTGGGGCGTGCCCTCGCGCGACGATCAGCATTTGTTCGAACTGCTTGTACTGGAAGGCGCCCAGGCAGGTTTGTCATGGTCGACGATTCTCAACAAACGAACCGGCTATCGCCGCGCGTTCGCCGACTTCGACATCGACAAGGTCGCGCGCTTTACGCCCAAACATGTCGATGCGCTGGTGCTGGACGAAAGTATCGTGCGTCATCGCGGCAAGATCGAATCGGCCGTTACCAACGCGCGCGCCGCGCAGCAGATTCAGGCCGAGCACGGTTCGTTCGCCAACTTCGTATGGTCGTTCGTCGATCAGACGCCCATCCAGAACGATTGGGCAACGTATAAACAGGCGCCTGCGTCGACCGAAATTTCGGACGCGCTCAGCAAGGGGCTGAAGCGCTACGGCTGCAAGTTCGTCGGCTCGACAATCTGCTATGCGTTCATGCAGGCGGTCGGCATGGTGAACGACCACGAGGGAAGCTGCATGTGCCGCGCGCGATGCGCGGCGCTCGGCAAGAAGGGACGCAATCGCAAGGCCGGTTGACGCTGCATAAAGGGCAAACGAGCCAAACCCGGGAATTGAAGGCTTTTCGCCGTGCTAGTCCGGGTTTCGTTAATTGGCGCGTGTCCGATACTGCCGTTCATGCGCTCGAACAACGAATAAACGCTGCGTAACGCATGGGAGACCAACCATGAAAACCCTTAGCTTCCTGACCCATCAGGAGATTTTCGATCAGGCCGTGGACCATCTGCTCGGCCAGAAACGCGCCGCCTTGCTGCCGCGCGGCGGCGGCGCATACCGCGGCTACTGCGGTGGCTGCCCGGTCGGCAGCTTCATCAAGCCGCACGACTATATGACCGCGATGGAAGGCGTTCCGGTGCGCTACATCGGCAAGGCGGCCATCGAGGTGCCTGCTTATATGGATGCCGGCATCTCTGCGCTCAAAAAGGCGCTCCTGCGCGCCCGCCTCAATGTGTACGACCCGGCCACAATCGCTCTGCTGAGTTGCCTGCAGAACGTGCACGACGTGTTCGGCACGTGGGAATGGCATGAGCGTCTGAGCTCGATTGCCCGGCAATTCGGCCTGTCCGCCGAGCGCCTGAAGAGCGCCGCGTAACGAGCCTCGGTACGGCGGCAAAGCCCAACGTAAATCGACTCCCCAAAAGCAAAACGGCGATGTGGCTTCTTTCGAAGCTCACACCGCCGTTCGGCGTGCAGTGCGCTAAATACAGCGCGAAAAAACGTGCTTAGTGCAGCTTTTTCGGCAGCATCTGGCTGCGCAGGCGCTTGTGCAGGCGCTTCACAGCAGCAGCCTTCTTGCGCTTACGTGCCGTAGTCGGCTTTTCGTACGATTGACGCTCACGCAGTTCTGCGATCAGGCCATTCTTTTCGATTGCGCGACGAAAGCGGCGAATCGCCACTTCGAACGGCTCGTTTTCTTTCAGAAGAATCGTCGTCATGTAATTCCTAACTCAATCACTTGATAGGGGTAAATTGCGTGGCGGATACCGCTCACGCGCCGGCCCTCCGGTCGTTCCGATTCATGGCCAGTAACAGGCAAACGCGGGAAAAATCCCGGCCAAACCACGAATGAAACGAGAGGCATAACGGCCACGGAGGCCGGAAAAGAGAGGTGGGGAGTTCACCGCGGAACGCGGACAGACGTAACGCATATGCCGCGTCTGCTGCCGTTTCGCCAACCTTTCATCAATGAAAAACATTGACGAAACAGGCAAAGATCTCAATTCACTCCCGATGATATCAGGAAACTCCCCATCCTACCAGGGGTTTAGCGATCGCGCCAGGTCTCCTGCGCGGGTCAGGCGCTCGCCTCGTCCAGTTCACGGATATCGGCACCGGTCAGCATCAGATGGACGGCGGCGGCCAGGCTTTTGAGCTGGTCGACCGAGGTCGCACTGGCAATTGGGGCCGTTACACTCGGGCGGGCGATCAGCCATGCCAGCGCGACCGTGGCCGGCGTGCTGCCGTGCCGCCCGGCGACCCGGTCGAGCGCGTCCAGAATCCGCAAACCGCGCTCGTTCAGATACTTCTCGACCCGGCTGGCACGCGCCTTGTTGGCCAGATCGGCCTGCGAACGGTACTTGCCGGACAGAAAGCCGCTTGCAAGGCTCCAGTACACCACCACGCCGAGCTGATTGGCGAGCGCCACCGGCTCAATGTCACGCTCATACTCCGCGCGGTCGTACAGGTTGTACTCCGGCTGCAACAACTGGTACTCGGGCAGCCCGTGCTGGCGGGACACGGCGAGCGCTTCCTCGACGCGCGCGCCGCTGTAGTTCGACGCGCCGATCACCCGCACCTTGCCCGCCTCGATCAGCTTCTGATACGCGCCGAGGGTTTCGGCCAGGGGCGTTTCGGTGTCGTCGTCGTGAGAAAAATAGATATCGATGTAGTCGGTCTGCAAGCGCCGCAGCGAATCCTCCACGGCCGCCTGAATGTTCGCCGCCGACAAGCCCGTGCGCTGCGGGTGCTTCGAAACCTTGGTGGCAAGCACGATTCTGTCGCGCTTGCCGCTCTGCCTGAACCACTTGCCGATGATGGTTTCCGATTCGCCACCCTGGTTACCCGGCACCCACGCGGAATAGACATCGGCGGTATCGATAAAGTTGAGCCCCGCATCGACAAATGCATCCAGGATCGAAAACGAGGTCGCTTCATCGGCCGTCCAGCCAAATACATTGCCACCGAACATAAGCGGCGCGACCTCTAATTCGGAACGTCCAATCCGGCGCTTTTGCATGATTTCTCCAGGGTTTGTCACAAGAGAAAAGGAGAATACGCCGTCTTTTCAATACCTGCAGCGGATGTCCCGAACAAGGCTGCAAGCGGCTTACAGACGGGTCGCAGCCCAACCGGCCCGAAAAACAATTGGATCGTTATTGCACAAAGTTCCTCAAGTTTTTTTTAGACGCGCCGTCAACCTTCACTGAGGCGGCCAGCAATGAACGAGTGCTTCCGCCGATGCCAACGTGGCGTATTGGGCTCAAGGCTTATTTAGGAGATTTTCATGCTCGGAATCAATAGCAACATCAACTCGCTGGTTGCACAGCAAAACCTTAATGGCTCGCAAAGCGCCCTTTCGCAAGCCATCACCCGTCTGTCGTCGGGCAAGCGCATCAACAGCGCGGCTGACGACGCAGCAGGTCTGGCGATCTCGACGCGTATGCAAACGCAGATCAACGGCCTGAACCAGGGCGTGTCGAATGCGAATGACGGCGTGTCGATGGTTCAAACCGCATCGAGCGCACTGTCGTCGCTGACCTCCAGCCTGCAACGTATCCGTCAGCTGGCCGTGCAAGCATCGACCGGTTCGCTGTCGTCGAGCGACCAGGCAGCACTGCAGAAGGAAGTGTCGGCGCAGATCTCTGAAGTGAACCGTATCGCGTCGCAAACGACGTACAACGGCACGAACATTCTGGACGGCTCGGCAGGCAGCCTGACGTTCCAGGTCGGCGCGAACGTTGGCCAGACCATCAGCCTGAACCTGAGCCAATCGATGTCGGCAGCGAAGATCGGTGGCGGCCTGGTGCAAACGGGTCAAACCGTCGGCACGGTCTCGCTCAGCGTGGACTCGGCGGGTGCTTACACGACGGCTGCCAGCCCGGCAATCACAGCAATCAACGTGCTGTCGGACGGCAAGGGCGGTTACACCTTCACCGATCAAAACAACCAGGGTATTGCAGCGACGGTCGCAGCCGCAGTTTTCGGCGCAGGCGCAACGGCAGGTACGGGCACGCAAGGTACGGCTCTGGCACTCCAGGCTGGTGCAACGACGACGGCAGGTGCAGGTTCCGCTGCTCAGGTTTCGGCAGTCGCACAGATCAACGCGATCAACAGCCCGCCGACGGTTTCGAACCTGGACATCAGCAATGTCACTGGCGCGAACCAAGCAATGGTCTCGATCGACAATGCACTGCAGACCGTCAACAACCTGCAAGCATCGCTGGGTGCCGCGCAAAACCGCTTCACCGCAATCTCGACGTCGCAGCAAGCTGAGTCGACCGACCTGTCGTCGGCACAATCGCAAATCACGGACGCCAACTTCGCACAAGAAACGGCGAACCTGAGCAAGGCGCAAGTGCTGCAACAAGCTGGTATCTCGGTGTTGGCGCAAGCTAACTCGAACCCGCAGCAAGTTCTGAAGCTCCTGGGTTAAGAGCTGACGCAGTAACGGTGATGCGCCGCGCGTCAATGCGGCGCATCTCCGGGTTCCAAACAACGGGAGGCTCGCCTCCCGCTGTGCATTCCCATCACCAAGTGATGTAGCATCGCGCACCACCCAATACAGATTTCCAGACGCCCGGAGCCTCTGCATGTCCTCGATCTCAACAACGTCTACTGCTGCGTCAACCGCCGCTGCCAACGCGGCGCTGCAGTCGGCCGCTCAATCGATCATCAGCGGCTCGACCGGCAACTCGTCGATGGACGTGTCGACGCTCGTTACGGCACTCGTGAACGCGAAGACCGCAGGACAAACCGCGGCTCTGTCGGCACGACAAACCTCGGATAACACCACGTTGTCCGCATACGGTGCCCTGAGCTCCGCGCTGAGCGCGTTGCAGTCGGGCATCACGAACCTCGCCAACGGCACCACGCTGTCGACTTTCTCGGCAACCGCCAGCGGCACCGGTCTGACGGCGACAGCCGGTGCGGGCGCCGTGGCCGGCAGCTACTCGGTCGCGGTGACGCAGATCGCCAGTTCGCAGGCTTTGTCCTCGGCGGCCTTCGGCGCCACCACGCAACTCGGCACCGGCACGCTGACGGTTTCGCTTGGCGGCAAGTCGATGAACATCAACGTCGACAGCACTAACAACACGCTCTCCGGCATCGCTTCCGCAATCAATGCCAGCAGCAGCAACCCCGGCGTCACGGCGACCATCGTGACCGGCACGGACGGCGCTCACCTCGTGCTGCGCGGGGCGAACACGGGCGCCGCCAACGTCATCAACGTCTCGACCAGCAATGTCACGTCCGACACCGGCCTGTCGAGCCTCGGCGTGACCTCGACCGCCAGCACCACGGGTGGCCAATCGTCGATCACGTCGGCGAATTCGAGCAGTGCCTGGACGCAAAGCGGGTTTGCTCAGGACGCTGAATTCAAGGTCGGCGGGATCGCGGCCAGCAGCTCAACCAACTCCGTGACGACCGCCATTTCCGGCGTCACGATGAACCTGACAGCGGCATCCGCGGGCACCACGCAGACGCTGACCATTGCGACGGACACCACGTCGCAGAGCACCGCGATCAACAACTTCGTCAGCCTCTACAACACCGTCGTCACGACGATGTCCACGCTCACGTCGTTCAGCTCCGGATCGTCGTCACAAGGCCCACTGCTGGGCGACTCGACGCTGCAGACGATCAAGAACACGCTGGCCTCGATCGTGGGCGGCTCGGTGGGCTCGGGCAGCACCGGCACCACGCTGGCATCGATCGGCATCACGTTGAAAGACAACCCGGCGGACGGCACGATGGTGGTCGACAACACCGCACTGAGCACCGCACTGACGGCCAACCCGGCAACGGTCGCCTCGCTCTTCAACTCGACCAACGGCATCGCCGAGCAGTTGAACAGCAGCATCACCACTTTCACGCAGACCGGCGGCATCATCGATACGCGCAATACCGCGCTGAACGCCGACCTGAAGAGCATCACCACGCAGCAAACGGCGCTCGCCGACTACACAGCGCAATTGACGAGTCAGTATCAGGCGCAGTTCACCGCCCTGAACACGCTGATGGCGACGATGAACAACAATTCGCAGTACCTGACCGCCCTGTTCGGCGGCACCAACAGTGCCGGCGCACTGGCGACCAACAAGGGCTAAGCCATGGATCCGATCCAAATGAACCAGTCGGAGTTGGTCGAACGTCTGCTTTCGATTACACGGGAAATCGAACAGGCGGCTTCGCTCGCCGACTGGCCGGAAGCGGCCCGTTTGACCGAAGCGCGTTCGCCGCTGCTGATGTCGCTGTCGGCGGATCAGGAACCCGTTGCGCTGGAAATGATCCGCCGGATCCAGGCGATCGACGAATCGCTGCTCGCCGATGCGGAAACCACCAAGAACGAACTGCACATTGAGTTCGAAGCGGCGATCGGCCGTACCAAGGCCGCCGGCGAATATCAGCGGGTGGCCCGGCTGTAAGCGGGCGAAAGGTCCGGCGACCGCTCCTTGCCGAACCGAACAGGCCGAACCGCGGGATCGACCCGCCGAAAAGGCGCAGCAGCACTGAACTGCAGTACCAGACAATAAGAACTACGCGCTGAAGTGAGGGCGCGCTCGTTCCCTCAGCCCGCCTCGTGCGGGCTTTTTTCTGGCTTTCGTCCTCACGCCCCCCTCTCCATGCGCTAAACAGGCGGCTTTTTCACCGTCATCTCCGCGCATCGGAAACGCCCTCCCCGTCGCACAATTTCCGTCATAGACCATTCTGCGCTGACACCATGACTCTCCTGCACGAGCAGCCGACCGCTGAACCCTTGACGCCCGAACAGCAGTTCGAGCATGACATCGCCCTGGTTTTGCAAACCGCGCTGGCGCATCACCACAAGGAAGAGTTCGACGACGCCGAAGCGCTGTATAAGGCGATCCTCGAAGCCACGCCCAGCCACGCCGACGTGCAGTACAACCTCGGCGTGCTGTACGTGCAGCGCAGTCGTCCTGTCGAGGCCCTGCCACACCTGGAAGCCGCGCTCGGCGGCGCGCCGAACAATGGACAATTCTGGGTTGCGTACATCAACGCGTTGATCGATGCGGACCAAACCCAGGCGGCCTGGCTGGCGCTGGAAATGGGGCAGCAAAGGGGATTGAAGGGGCCAGCAGTCGACGGACTGATTACGCGCATGGCGCACGGCACTGCCGTGTACGCCACCGCTGCGGTCACGCCGGTCGTTGCCTCGCCGGAACTCACTACGACGGTGGTCATTTCGACAGATCGGGACACCTCGGATGCCACAACGGCAGCACTCGATACGCGCCGCCCCACCCCACAGGAAATACACCGCTTCAACACGCTCTTCGCCAAGGGCCACGTTCCGGACGCCGTCAAGCTCGGACGAAGCCTGACGGAACGATTTCCAACGAACGGTCTCGCTTGGCGTTGCCTCGGTATCGCGCTTCATAAAGCCGCCCTATACAGCGATTCCGCCGAACCCCTGAGAAACGCCATCAAGTTTGGTAGCGACGATTCCGAAGTTCGGAAGGCGCTGGCCGACTTGCTGCGCTTGCTTGGTCACTATGCCGATGCAGAAGCCGAGTGCAGAAAACTGCTCGAACTGCATCCGGACCATTCAGAAGGTCATCGTATCCTTGGCATGGTGCTCGCCGGCTTGGGCCGCACCCGCGAAGGGATCGCTGAGTGCCGTCGCGCAACCGAACTCGCGCCCGATTACTCGGAGTCGCATAGCACGCTGGGCGTCGTGTTGCTTAACGCCGGCGCTACGGACGAGGCCGAACTATGCTTTCGCCGCGCGCTTGAGCTCGATCCCAAAATTGCACCGACGCGCAGCAATTTGCTCTTCACCATCGCGCACAACCCTAACATCGCCGCGGAGCAAATCTACGCTGAACATCGCGAATTTGCCCGGATTCATGAAGCATCGCTGCGCTTGCCGAAGCAGCGTCACACGAATAGCCGCGCGCCCCATCGCCAGTTAAAGGTTGGAATCGTATCCGGCGACTTGTTCCGGCATGCGGTCGCATCCTATTTGATGCCGATCATCGAGCCGCTCGCGAAAGACGAGAGCCTGCAGCTCCATGTCTATTCCAACCATGTGCTTGAGGACGATTACACGCAGTGGATGCGCAGCCAGATGCACGAATGGAACATGATTTCCGGCATGACGGACGAGCAATTCACCGCCAAGGTTCGGGCCGACAAGATCGATATCCTGATCGACCTGAGCGGGCATACCGGCCGTAACCGGCTGCAGGCGTTTGCGCGCAAGCCCGCGCCAATTCAGGTCAGCTGGATCGGCTACCCCGCGACGACCGGTCTCGACGCGATGGACTACTATCTGAGCGACCGTTTCTTTACGCCGTTCGGCGACATCGAGCAGCAGTTCTCCGAGAAGCTCGTGCATCTCGCCTCCATCGGGCCGTTTCAGCCGGACAAGAATGCGCCGCCTGTCAACATCCTGCCGGCCATGCATAACGGCTACATCACGTTCGGCAGTTTCAACCGGCAGAACAAGTTGCGCCCCGACGTAATCGCCGTGTGGGCGAGGTTGCTTCGCGAGTTGCCCACTGCCCGAATGGTGCTGGGTTCGATGACCGGCGATGAAGGCGATGAAAATCTCATCAGCTGGTTCGTCAACGAAGGGATTTCACGGGAACGCCTGACTTTCCGTACGCGTTCGCGAGTAGAGGTCTACCTGCAACAGCACTTCCAGGTCGACATCTGTCTCGACACCTTTCCCTATACCGGTTCGACGACCGTTCTGAACTCGTTGTGGATGGGCGTGCCCACGCTGACGATAGTCGGCAAGACCATGGCGAGCCGGGCAGCGACGGCATGGCTCGCTCATTCAGGTCTCGACGCGTTCGCGGCCGAAGACGCAGACGACTTCGTGGCAAAGGGTGTCAAGCTGGCCTCCGACATCCCTGCACTCGCCAGCATTCGCACGGCGTTGCGGGATCGCTGCATGCAGTCGCCCCCGTTCCAGCCGGAAGTTGTCGCAAAAAGCCTTTCACGCGCATTCCGCACGATGTGGCAGCGCTGGTGCAACGATCTCGCACCGGCCGCCTTCAGCGCGCACGACCCGCAAGCAGCAAGCGGCGACCCGGTTCACACCGCATAACGGCCGCCATCCGTGACCCGGACTAAAAAACAGTAGCGAGGAAACCATGGGCTCAAGCGCTCCTCTTCGTGCGATCGCGTCGCTGGACGACGAACGCATCTATGTGACCCAGCCGCATCTGCCGCCGCTGGCCGAGTTCATGCCGTACCTCGAAAAGATCTGGAACAGCAAGATCCTCACGAACGGGGGACCGTTCCACCAGCAACTCGAAAAAGCGCTCTGCGAGTATCTGGGCGTGGAGCACCTCGCGCTGTTCGCGAACGGCACGCTAGCCCTCGTCACAGCACTGCAGGCGTTGCGCATCAATGGCGAAGTGATTACGACGCCCTACTCGTTCGCAGCGACCGCGCATTCGCTCCTGTGGAACGGCATCAAGCCGGTTTTCGTGGACGTCGACCCGGACACGCTCAATCTCGATCCGGAGAAGATCGAAGCGGCCATCACGCCGCAAACCACCGCGATCATGCCGGTGCATTGCTACGGCCATCCCTGCGATGTGAAAGCCATCCAGAAGATCGCCGATAACTACAACCTCAAGGTCATCTACGACGCCGCGCACGCGTTCGGCGTGCAGACCGAAGAGGGCAGCGTGCTCAAGCATGGCGATCTGTCGATCGTCAGTTTCCACGCCACCAAAGTCTTCAATACGTTCGAAGGCGGCGCGATCATCTGCCCGGATGCGAAGACGAAGCAGCGTATCGACCATCTGAAGAACTTCGGTTTCGTCGATGAGGTGACCGTTGTGGCCGCCGGCATCAACGGCAAGATGAGCGAAATCAATGCTGCATTTGGGCTTCTGCAACTGCAGCACATAGATAACGCATTGGCAAAACGCAAGATGGTCGACGCGCAGTATCGCGAGCTGCTGGCTGACGTGCCCGGCATTCGCTGCCTGTCGGACGCGGGCGAAAAAGTCGCGAACTACGCGTACTTTCCCGTTCAGGTCGAAGATAACTTTCCGATCAGCCGTGATGCGCTTTATGACCACCTGAAGCAACACGATATCTATGCGCGTCGCTACTTCTACCCGCTGATTTCTGAATTCCCGATGTATCGAGGCCTGCCGTCGTCGCATAAGGACAATCTGAGCGCCGCCAGCGCGGCGTCGAAACGGATCTTGTGTCTGCCGATCTATCCCGATCTGAACCCGGTACAGGTTGAGCGCATTGTCAGCATCGTCGCCGGCATTCAATGAATTGAGCCGGTCTTAAAAGCGGGATGCATGCTATGCAAAACATCGTGCTGGTCGGGTCTTCCGGCCACGCCAAAGTCGTTATCGACATCGTTGAAAAGCAGGGGTCCTACCGGATCGCCGGCCTCATCGACGCCTTTCGGGCGGTTGGCGAAGAAACCCTCGGCTATCCGGTTCTTGGCGGTGAATCCGATCTGGCGAGATTGACCGCCGAGCACGATCTGAAGGGCGTGATCATAGCGATCGGGGATAACAACGTTCGCGCGAACGTGGCGGCCAAAGTGGCCGACGCCTGTCCGCACTTGCCATTTGTCAGCGCAGTCCACCCGGCGGCCAGCGTCGGCAAGGGGACACGCATCGGCGCCGGCACGGTCGTCATGGCGGGCGCCGTTATCAATGCCGACTGCCGCGTGGGTCGGTTCTGCGTTGTGAACACGAAGGCATCGCTCGACCACGATTGCGTCATGGAAGATTTTTCGAGCCTGGCGCCCGGCGTGACCACCGGCGGCAATTGCCGCGTCGGCAGCCACGCCGCCGTGAGCATCGGCGCCGTGTTGCGCCATGGAATCACGATTGGCGAACACAGCGTGGTCGGCGCCGGATCAATCGTTCTGAAAGCGGTCGATGCTTTTTCGGTGACGTACGGAAACCCCGCGAAGAAGGTCCGGGATCGCCAACAGGGCGACAAATATCTTTAGTCAGAATCTGCCGCCCCCGCTTCACTTCCTGAACCGCCCCCCACCGCCCCCGCCAGCCGCACGCCCCTGAAACTGCCCGCTCGCCCTGGCATTCCCCAGATCATGCCCCTGCTTTAACGAGTCGAGCTGCTGGGTCTGGCTGGCGCTCGGCTGAACCGGCTGCCAGCCGTTGGCGCTGTGCTGCTCCCAGCCGCCGCCCTGGTCATGCTTGTAGACGTTGCCTACTACCCGCATACACATTGCCGTTGTTCCACGCGACCGCATTACCGGTGTTCTTGTTGCCCACCACGCCGCGCGAGGCCGCCTGATGATCGCCTGAATTCGTGTTGCCGGTTACGCCCGCTTCGGCCACGCCGTAGCGGCCGGTCTGCGCGTTGTAGCCGGCGCGTTGCCCGCCCGCCGCGTAATCGCCGGTGCCCTGGTTGCCCACTACGCCGCTACGTCCCGCACCGCTGCGTCCCGTCGACGGATCGCTGAACGAGCCTTGCCGTCCGGCCGCGTAGTTGCCGTTGTACGCGTTCTCGACGGCGCCACGACTCCCCTGGTAATGAGCGCCAGTGTACGGATTGAAACCGGACACGGACGTTCCCGCCCAACTGTTGCCGGTCCAGCCGTTCCAGCCGCTCGCGTGGGTCACGGTGGCCTGCCCTCCCCAGCGGCCGTAAATATTCGCCTGGTTGACGTTCGCGTATTGCCAGCTGCCGCCCCAATACGGTCCCCAGTATGGCGACGGTGCGCCCCACGTGGCGCCGATCGCAAAGCCGAAGGCAAAGCCCATCGTCGTGCCGAGCGCGAAGCCCGCGCCGTAGCCATAGGTGGCCGGATAGCCGTAGTAGACCTCGCCGACGTACGGCGCGTACACATAGCCGGTGCCGTACACGACGGTACCGTCTGCGTTGACAACGACACCCATATAGCCCGGCGTATAGCCGACCACCACCGTATCCGGGGTCGCCGAATAGACGTGGACGTAGGTCACGTAATGCACGGGCGAAGCCGCCGGAATCGTATAGATCGCAGCCGGCACGGTATCGGCGACATGCCACGGGCCACTTGCCGCGCTCGCGGTGAACCAGATCCCGTTGGCGACCGCGAAGAATTGCGTAGGCGCCGTCTGGATCACCGGCGTCGCCGTGTTCACCGCATACGAAAGCGACGTGCCGGCAATGCCCACGAACTTCGGCGTGCCGTCATAGACCACCTTCAGCGTGGTGGACTTGCGCGATACGGTCGCTGTCTGCGGGATGGTTGCGGCGATCGCCGCTTCTTTGGCCTGCGACGTTCCAGGCACGGAGACGAGCGCGTTCGCGTGCGGGTCGTCGGCAGCGATCTTCGCGAAATCGGCGGGCAAGCTCTTGCCGTCGACGAAGGTCCAGGGTCCATTCAGGCCCGCTGCGGCAAACCAGCGGCCAGACAGAAGCAAGTAGTAATGGTTGTCGCGCGGCTCGACGAACAGCGCGTGGTCGGCGTTGGCGACGGAGAGTAAATTCGCGCCCTTCACCGGTTGCAGCGAGGGCTTGCCGGTCGTCACCACCAGCTCGGCCGGCTGCGCGGCGACGACAACGTCCGGCGCCTGCGCCGGTTTCTTGCCGTCGGCCGGCAACAGCGGGTCGGACTTCAGATTTGCTTGCGCTTTGTTCGCCGCGGCGACCAGCTCATGCGGCGGTGCTGCGTTCAGATGCCACGGACCGTCGAGCGATGTCGCCTCGTACCAGTAGCCCGCAGCATTCAGATGCAGCGTGCCGCTCGCGTCCTTGAGCAGCATCGCCCGCGTGTTGATCAGCCGTTGATAGTGCGTGTCGCCGAGCGCACGCCAGTTCGCGTCGCCGTCGACCAGCACGAGCAGCGTGGGGCGTTCAGCAAAGAGGATGTGAGGTACGTTGTTCTGCACCGCGAGGCCGGGTTCACTGCCTTCGTGGGTGCTGGCATAACTGGCCTGCAACTGTTCGAGCGATGTGGTGAGGCCGTCTTTCGGGATGCGTGCCTGCAAGGCAGTTTTCACCCCAGCCGCGGCACCCGGCGTGGCCGGCATATCGACCTGGTCGATGACGATATCGAGCAGTTGAACAGTCGAGCTGGTCTTGTCGACTTCAGCACGCGCGGTGAAATGCGCGACGCCGTAGTTGGGCGTGGCGCTCTTCGCACCGACCGCAAAAGCCGCGCGCCCTTCGATCCGGTTGCCCTGCCACACTTCCACCTGCGGCTGATACAACTCGATGCGCTGCTGCGCGCTATCGAAGTCGCGCGGCCAGGCCGTCGGCAGCGGCTGCACGGCGGCCGCGGCAAGCGCCTGCCCGGGCGTAGCGACTGTCACCGCAAGCGACGTGCAGACGCCGGCAAGCAACAGCAAGGATCGCTTCATCGTAGTTTTCATTGTGCATCGCTCCATGAGCATTGACGGCGGGATAGACCGGTCATCAGACGCAGCGGCCCCGGTCGGCAAGTCAACCGAGCCCGCTGATCGGCAAGGATGCGAATTCGCTCCTGCTCGCCGTCAGCGTGACCTCCATATCAAGCAATGCCATCCTGCCCGGTGCTGATGCATCAAGTCTTCGTCGCGGCCATCGCCTTGCCGGACTCGTTTTTTGCGCGCAACAACTCGGTCAGGATTTCCATCGACCGCCCCTCGTCTGCCGTCAGGTCAACGAGGAAGCGGTCATTATTTTTTTGCAGCCAGGGCATCGACATGTCCCACCATTCAAGTTCAAGAAGTTTCTCGCGGATGCGCTCGGAGAAACGGAATCGAACAAGGCGTGCGGGGCTACCCACGTAGATGCCATAGGGTTCACTTTTGAAATTGGGCGGCACCACGGTTCTTGCACCGATAACGCAGCCGTTTTCAATCGTGGAACCGCCAAGAAACATCGCTTCGTCGCCGATCCATACGTCGTTGCGAATAACCGTGTCGCCGTACTGAGGCGGTGGGACGTTGTTTAGCCCACTGCCGTAAACGCTAAGCATCGACGTTGAAATCGTCCGCATGTCGTGTTGCCCATTCAGCAGGAACTTCAGTCTCAAGCCACCCGCGACGAACTTTCCGACTACAAGCTTTTGCAACCCGGCATCATATTTGGCGATCGAGCCGACACCGATTCCCGAACACTTGCCAATCGAGAAGGTCCCAACCTTCGCTTCTTCATCCAGCCAGTCACGAAAGAAGTTGTTCGGGATCGTCGAGATCGATCCATCCCGATACCCGAGCACGATAAAGGCCTTCGAAAAGGGGTGTTGGGGTTGAACTCCGATAAAGTCGTCTGAGGTGGTTACGTTCATGATGGTCCGCAAAAGGTGGTTCGCATCGCGTCGCCGGCCACGCCTCAACATTGAGGTCGCGAATGGCGACGATGGTCATGAACAGCATATCGGCGAGCACTGCGGCGCACTTCGCCGATTAGGGCCGCATTTCACGACCAGTTCGATGCGTAACCACGTTTCACGAGTCACCGCCATGCGCTGCCCACCTGCACATAAAACGCGTTCTGCCCGGGCCCGTGCGCGACGTCGATCCCCATCGTCACGCCGAGCTTGCGAGCAATCAGATAGCGAAACCCTGTGCCGAAGCCGAACGCGGTGGGTGCATCCGAAAATGAATGCAGATGGCCGTAGGCTTTACCAACGCCGCCGAAGCCGAGCACCGACCAGCGCGGCGTGACGTTCCAGCGAATTTCGGCTTCCGCGGTAAGCTGGTTGTTGTCCTGGAACTTCGCATCGGACACGCCGCGCAGCGACACATACGGCTGCGCGAAAAACGGAATGTTTCCTTGCGAGAAGCCGGTGTCGGCACGCAGGCCGAGCACCCAGCTCTTCGACAGCGGAATCCACTGGTAGCCGCGTGCCGTCTGCTCCTGAAAGTTGGTGGAACTGCCGAGGCCGCCACGCGCGAGGTTGGCTTCCAGCTCCGCATAGGTGCCGCTCGACGGATAGAACATGTTGTCGCGCGTGTCGTAGTCGACCACCACGCCGCCCTTGGCGACGCGCTGATCTCTCTCGAACTCGCGAATCCCCGCCGGAACGCTCGCGTCGAAACGCGTGCTCGCGTCGAAGAAGGTATAGCGCGGGCCGACATACCAGTGACTATTGCCGAGCCTGAACAGGAACTGCTGCACGAGCGCGATACCGTCGAGCTGATAGGCGCGCGGCTGGTTCTGGATGCCGTAGTAATTCAGATGCAGCCCCACCTTGCCAATTACGCCGAGATAGCGGATGTGGTCGTCGTCCCAGGTGTGGAAGTGCATCAGCCCCGCGCCCCAGCTATGCGTGCCGGTCACGAAGCCGCCGAGGCCGGTGATGTTCGGCGGCACTTTGGCGTCGTCGGGCGCATCGGCGCTTTTCGTCGGCAGCGAGAAATAGAGCAGGCCGAGGCCCAGGCCGTAGCCGACCGCCGGCTCGGTGATCAGCGTCGGCACAGGCAAGACGCCCCTATGCGTCAGCAGAAGATTGCTCAAGTCGAAAGCACCGTCTTCGGGATCGGTGAATTTCGACGCCGCGCGGCCGTGGACCGACACGAGCAGCAACGCCGCGACCACCGCCGAGGCGCGCAGCGATCGTCTGCGGGGCACCTCGGACTCGCTCGGTGGAGCGGCGTCGACGGGAAACGGCACACACGAGGAGCGACGGATCACCAGATGCATGCTCCGTTACTGGAAGGTGGCACTAATCGACAGTTCGACCGCATTCCCCTTAGGCCGGTTGCTGACGTTGAACTCGTTGACCCAACGCAGCGACGCCGACACCGGCGTTTTTTGGACCTTGCCAGACCACGTGACCATCGGCCCGATACCCACCGAATGCCCCTGATTGCCGCCGGTGGCATCGGCCAGGCCGCCGCTATCATGACCGATCTGCTGGATATAGCCGCCCACCACGCCCACACCCCAGCCGCCGCCAAAGCGCTTGAGCGCGAGCAGGTCGAGCACGCTGACCGGTGCGTTGTGATAGTGGGTGTCGCCGTTCGGCGTATAGAACTCGACGCCATAGTTCAACGACAACTCGATCTCTTCTTTCGGGAACAGCTTCGTGTACGAGACCGTCGGCGTGAAGGTCCACGTGTTCTGCCCGGCATTGGCGAGGCGGCTCGAGGTGTACGCGCCGGTCGGCGCATAGATCTGTAGGCTCAACGCGATGTGGTCGGTTCTGGTCAGGTGATAGCCGGCCACCACCGGCGTGAAGAAGAGGTCGGCGAACTGGGTGCCATGATCGTTCGGCAAGCGGCCATGAAACGACGACACGTCGGTGTACTGGATCGGTACGCCGAACGAAGAAGCGAAGTTCCAGCCGCCCGCCGTAATGCCCCAGGTCTTGATCGCATTCACGAGCGTGTACACGATCGAATAGTCGAGCCCGGCGGTGACAGTACCGGCAATCGGGATCGTCTTGCTCGCACCGAGCGAGCCTTCGTAGTAAATCGTGTTGGCCGACACGATCCAGTCGCTGGTGGGCGGCACCACGCCTGCGTACGGCGTGACCTGCATGCCGGTGATCGGTCTGCCGACGCCACCTTCAGTAGCCCACGCTTGTTGCGAAAGACCCACGCCGGCGGTGGTAAGAAGCGCACCCGTGCACAACCTGGCGAGTGACCGGCTTGCGGACAAACGGTTTGTGCGACTCATAGTCATCCTCATGAAATTAACTTTCCGCACTTCCACTTTGCGAAACAAGGTTTTGACACACCGCGGCGGCAAGCCGCACGCGTGCATATCGGCGTGTTTTCTTACGGTTCACGCTTGACCGGCGGCGGCGTCCAACTGCCGTCGAGCGCCGGTTGCTGCGGCCAATAGGCGCGGACATACAGCGAGAACGCTTCATTGGCGGGCGCCGGCAGCCAGTTGGAGACCTTGTCGTCACCGGGACTCGTGTTCTGCACGTAGAGCGTCAACGAGCCATCCGCATTGAACTTCAGGTCCTTGTTCTTGGTGCCGAGCGAGTAGCGGTTCTGCGGGTTCGGCGAGAAGAAGTGATGCGAGTTGTACAGCGTCAGCGACCAGAACCCCTTGACCGGAGGCAACTGATCCTTGGCGAACGTCACCGTGTAGCGTGCGTTGCCATCGAGACGCTGACCGGATGCGTCGGCGTCGGCGTAGAAATACTTGGTCTCGTTAGGCTTGTTGACGAAGATGTTCGACTTCGCCACCGCCGTGCGTGTGAAGTAGTCCGTGCCGAACGCGGCGCCGTTGCTGATGGTGTTCCAGTTCGCCGGCAGCCGCTTGCCAAAGGTGTTGAAGTTGAACAGCGGCGTGACCAGATCCGCTTCGGCCTTCGTCCCTTCCTCAACAATCGCGGTCTTGATTGCCGGATCCTTCTGCGCCGCGACGATCAATGCGCGCGCCTGCGCGTAGAGCGCCTCTTCGCCGCGTTGCGGCGGCGTCTCGTCGAGCACGGTGGGCAGCATGTCCCAGAAGCGGTTTGGATCGACCCACTTGATCTCTTCGGCGTTGCCGCCCGCGGCACCACCGGCCTCGCCGAAGCTCGGCAGCTTCGACCAGTCGGTCTCCTTGACCTGGCCGTCGTACTCGGCGAGCGGATACAGGCCAACCTTCGCAATCACCGACTGCACGGCCACGCGATCTTCAGGCGTGTCGTCCATGAAAACGCGCGGAATAAAACTGCCGACTCCGGTCGACGAGCGGAACACCTGGCGGATGCCCTTCGGCACCTGGCCGTGCCAGTCAGGGCCCGCTAGGAGATAGAAGCCCGGACGTGTGCCGTACATCTTGCCGAGACTCGCGAAACCGTCGGTACGCAGATCGACGGCCTGATAGACCCAGAAGCGTTTGCCAAAATCGGGCACCTGCACGACCACCGGCGTCTGATTCAGATCGAGGATCGAGGAGCCGTAGACCACGTCCTGATTCGGACACGCAACAAATCGCTCCTGCGGCTGAATGTAGTCGCGCAGCATCGACAGATGATTGGGCGGCGCAACCGGCACGATGCCGCCGTTCAGACCCGGCTGTGGGACCTGCTTCATCGCCAGCAGACGGCCGTAGACGTTCACCATCGGCCACGCCCAGAAGTAGGTCTGGCGCGCTACCAATCGTGCGTATTCTTCAGAGATCGCGTAGCCGGCCACCGGGCCCGGCACGGACGCCATAGTGGCCGTTGCGTGGGCAGGCTGGTCCTGCTGCGTCTTCGCCAGAATGGGTGCAGCAACCGACGCCAGCACGGCGGCCGTGACCCATGTCGCTGTTTTCTTATTCATATTGTCCTCAGGTTCGTCCATGCGCGGCTTAGCGCTTTTGGGGCTCGGGGAATTTCCAGTCGCCGTCGAGCACCTTCTCATCCGGGCCATAGATGCGCATGACGAGGGTGTACGCACCAGTGGGCGCCGGCAGCCAGTTCGACGTCTTGTCCGCACCCGGCGACGTGTTCCGCACGTAGATATCCAGCGAGCCATCGGCGCCGTACTTCAGGCCTTTGGTGCGATCGCCGATCGAGTAACGGTTGATTGGATTCGCAACCAGATGGCGCGCGGGCAGGTCGTACAGCGTCATCGACCAGAAGAATTTCGCGGGCGGCAAGTCCTTCTTGTCGAAGTGCAGCACGTACGGCTCTGAGCCGAGCAGTTGCGCGCGTTCGCCGTTCACGCGTGTGCCGACGTACACCGCTTCTTCCTTGGTATTGCCGTAAATCCCCATCGCCGCCGCGACGGCGCGCGTGGTGTAGTCGTCCTTCAGATCCGCACGGCTGCCGAACAGGCTGAACGAGCCAGTGGTGTGTTTTTCCGCGTCGGCCAATGCGGCTTTGCCGTCTGCGACACCGGCTTCGAGCGCGGCGCGCGTTTCCGGCGTCACGGTGGCCGGATCGAACGGCGCGCCCGGCGCAATGCCGATCTTCGCGAAGCGCGCCATCAATTCCTGCTCGGACGGCGCCGGCGGCTGCGTGAACTGCAGCATGAAGTTCAGATAGGCGATGAAGTCGACCGAAGTCGCCTTCGCTTCATCCCACTTCGGAAAATCGAGCTTCGCGACGGGCGGCGGCGCAGCCGTATGTTCGAAGGCGGACAGCGGCGTGAGCTTGTATTGCTTCTGGATCGCCTCGACGTTTTTGACGTCGCTCGCGCCGTTGAGCGCCGTGCGGCCGAGCGTCAGGATCAGGTCCGTCTCGGAGCGGAACACCTTGTCGATGCCCTTGGGTGTATCACCGTGCCAGTTCGGGCCGGCGAACAGATAGTGGCCCGCGCCGTTGCCCGTGGCGCGCGAACCGACGTACGCGAAGTTGTAGGTGTACAGGTCGATCCACTGGAAGACGTAGTAGCGCTCTTTCGGCACCGGGGGCACCGTCAGCACCCACGGCTCGCGACGCAGATCGAGCCACGCCCACGAGTACGGCGTGTCGTTGTTCGGCGTGACGATGTCCTTGTTCTCAGGACCGTACGGATGCGAGTAGTTGCGGAACTTGCCGAAGCCGCCCACATAAGACTTCGAGCTGGAATCGAGCGCCTGCTCATAAAGCGTCTTGTAGTTGAACAGCATCGGATACGCGTAGAGGAACGCGTCTTTGGCGATCGCGCGCGCTTCTTCAGGCGAGGCGGTGACGGCCGCTGTCGCCGCCGTGGGGGCGCTCGCTTGAGCGACGGCTTGCGTATGCGGTAACGTGATCAGTGACAAGGCCGCGATGACTGCGCAGGTCGGCAGGCGTTTGAATAAGGTCATGGTTAAGTCCTCTGTTTCTGTACTCAGTTTTTTGTGCTTATTTGCCGAACGTCATGTTCAGCCCGGCGAAGATGGTGAACTTCGGCACGCCGGCGCCTGAATGCGCTACCGAGTATTGCGGCTCGATAAACGCGTTGTAGATGGTCGAGCCGCCTTTCCACGCTTTGCCCGCACCCAGACCCACCGGGATGTAATAGCTGCCATGCTGCAGGTCGAAAGTCCAGGTGCCGGTCGAGCGGATATACCAGCCGCCCGGCAGGTTGAAGATGCCGAACGGCTGCGCGGTGAGCGATTGCGTGGTGGGCCGGCTGCTTTGTCCCGCGAACGAGTGTTGCCACTGCACCAGGGCGCCGAGGAGCCGCGCCTTCGTCGCGCTGACGGCGACCGCGGCAAGACCGGCCTGCCACTTGCCGGTGCCGAGGCTCGGGTCGGTGGCGGTCGGCATCGTCACGAGCGGGCCGACGCCGACCTGCACGTCGCCTTGCGAGAGCAGGAAGATGTCGAATAGATTCAGGTCGCCGAGGCCGGTGTTATAGCCGCCGCTTGGATCGGGCCGCGTGCTGACCGGCACCGTGGCGCGGAAAATTTCCGGCACGCCGATCAGGCTGTTCGGGCCGATCGGCACGGTGGGGCGCAAGAGCAGATCGTTGGTGTGTGCGCTCGCGCCGAACACGCTCGGCGTGTAGTAATTCTGGATGTTGAATGAGGCGGCCAGATTAAGCGGGTTATTACTCTTATTGGCTTCGTCGGCCGATGCCTGAGCGAACGCCGGCGACAACACCACCGAGGCGGCGTATAACGCTACCGACCCAACCACGCTTTTACAACCCATTCGCGCACCTCGTCTATGGGCATTTCTTATAGGCGAACGCATTCTTTTGCCCGATGCAAATAAAGCAGGAGCAATGGCATTCGTATTTTCGAATTAGGTCGAACTAACGCAAACTAATCGCAGGCGTAAGTTCACCTCACCCGGTGGCCACGCGCAACCGGGGAAATATGCAAAGCGGATAAGATGCGCGATTAATTCGCACTAAGTCTTTCGAGCAAGCTGGAAAGACGGTACGGCCGGATACAGGGCTTGCATGGACGCTCCTTTCAGACTCAAGAGACGCCGCACCAAACGACGCATGCGGAGGTAAAAAATTCACAATCCGGGAGTGTTGTGGCGGAATAGTAGCAAACGTTTCAGGAGATTACAGAGATAAATTTGTAACGCGATAGAAATCTACGCAATTTCGGACGGAGTTAAATTTTGGCCGCCATTCTTATTCCACACTTTTGCCACTACGTTGAGCATTTGTTTGCTTGTTGCATAAAAAGCTGCATAGCGGCATACGCCATTTGACAATTACCGGCATTCACGCCGTCGTCCAAAAAAAGCAACAAAATGGGCTGCAACAAGCGCCGTGTCCCATTAGACTTGCGCTCGCTTAAAGTTTGACCCACCGCTTTTGATGAGGCTTTTATGATTCGCACGATGCACCGGTACTGCATTGCTTTGACCGTTATGGTTCTTTCAGCTTGTACCGTTACGCCGCACCACGACGCAAGCGAGTCGCCGACCGGCGCGTCGACCGCCGCAACTCTCGCGTCGTGGAACGATACTGCGAGCAAACGCTCGATTGTCGATTTCGTCACGCTGGTCACGACGCCAGAGTCGAAAGACTTCATCCCGCGCGCCGACCGGATCGCCGTATTCGACAACGACGGCACGTTGTGGCCGGAGCAACCCGCCTCGGTACAACTGGTGTTCGCGTTGCAACGGGTGAAGACGGTGGCCGGCCGGCATCCGGAATGGAAACGGCAGGACCCGTTCCTCTCGATTCTGAAAGGAAATCTGAAGAGCATCGCGGCGAGCGGCGACGCCGGTTCGATGAGGCTGCTGGCGGCGGCGCATGCCGGCATGACCAGCGATCAATTCGCCGCGCTCGTGCACGAATGGTTCGACTCCGCGAGCGACCCGCGCTTCAATCGCCCGTACGCCGACCTCGCTTATCAGCCGATGCTCGAGTTGCTCGCCTATCTGCGCGCCAACGGCTTCAGGACCTATCTGGTGACGGGCAGCGATGTCGAGTTCGTCCGTGAGATCGCGCAGCGCGTGTACGGCATTCCGCCCGAGCAGGTGATCGGCAGCACCGTCAAATACAAGTACAGCCAGACGAACGGCGCCGTAGCGTTGACCCGGCTTGCCCAAGTCGACACGCTCGTCGATGGCGCGGCCAAACCGCTTGCCATCGACCGCGCGATCGGCCGGCGTCCGGTGATCGCGTTCGGCAACGCGGACGGCGACGTGCCGATGCTCGAATGGACCTCGGCTGGCGACGGTCCGCGCCTCGCGGCGCTGCTGCACCACACCGACGGCGAACGGGAGTATGCGTACGATCGCACGGCGAAAAGCGGCAAGCTCGACAAGGGTCTGGACGAAGCCGGCGCGAAAGGCTGGCTCGTCGTCGATGTGAAGGATGACTGGAAGACGGTCTTCAAGACGGATAGCACAGCAACGGCTGCGGCGGCGCCGTCCAATTAAGGGCGGCTGGTTGGGAAGGCCGCGCTTCGCTGCGGCCTTCCCGGTCTTTCATCACGCGCTCAGCGGCTCAGCGTGATCGCCAGATAAGCGGCGTAGAGCACGCCGCACACCAGCAGCGCCCACACCGGCACGCCGCGCGCGCGCACGTTGATCCGCAGCCACGCGGCGGCGGCGAGCGTGATCACGATACCGGTCACCACTTCGATACGCGGCGTCCACGGTGTCAGCAGAATCCCGATGGCGGGCAGCAGCGTGCCCTGGAAAACCATCGCGCCGGTGATGTTGCCGAACGCCAGCGTGTCCTTGCCACGGCGAATCCACAGGATGCTGTTGACCTTCTCCGGCAACTCGGTGGCGATCGGAATGATCAGCAGCGACAGCAGCAATGGCGAGACGCCGAGCACCTGCGACACGCCCCGCACACCGTGGATGAAGCCTTCCGCGCCCCACACCAGCAACGCAACCGCCAGCACCAACTGCACGGCAATGGTCGCGAGATTGGTGGGCAAGCCAAGACGCGACAGCAGCATTCTGCCCGGCGCTTCAGTGCCGTGACCGGCGTCGACCAGTTTGTTCGATGCACGGAACGTCATCACCACATACGCGATGTACACACCGACCAGCGCCGCGCTGAACAGCCCCCGTACGATCATCTCTTCATGCGGCACGTACATTGCCGCGGCGGCCAGCACAAAGGCGCACAGGAAGTAGTTCAGATCGCGCGTGAAACCCGTGCGTTCCGGCGTGACCCAGCCGCCGGCACCGCGCGAACCGAGAATCGCCAGCGTCATCAGGAAGGTGGAGAGGGTGGAGAGCATGAGCGGCGCGCCGAGAATCGCGCCGACGCCGATCTCCTGATTGACCGCGCTATCGGTCGTGCCGCCCGCAATCGCGAGCAGCGGGACGAGGGTTTCGGGCAAGGCGGTACCGACCGCCGCGAACAGCGAACCCGTCACGCCCTCGGAGATTTTCAGACGCTCGCCGAGATGCTCGAGGGCATTGGTGAAGAGCTCGGCCGCCACGAGAATGACGACCAGCATGATGGCGAGTTGGAACAGGAGACCGGTCATGCGTGGCTCCCTGCAAATGCAAAGGGGAAGCGGCACAACGGACCGGCAAGTGGGGAGACTGGCAGGGCACAACGATGTTTCACAGGGCAACTCCGCGGTCGGACGAAAGTAACGAACCAATGACGCACCGCGACCCGTCCGACCAGAACGAAGCAGTGCGCCAATGGTCTCGCCAAACCGACCCGGTCGAACGCGCCATGACCCGCAGGCCAAGTATGTTGACGCGCTCTCCTTCAAAGGATGAAGGAAGGCTACTCCCCAGTGACTGGGGGATTCTAACGGGACGGGCGGCTTTCAACAAGCTTGGAATCGGGCGCGTGGGCCGGCGCCCTCTGGTTTTGCTACGGCCGTCCGGTGATGCGACATCAGCCTCGCAAGCGTGCGATGGCCCCACTGGTAAGATCACTCACCGTTTACGACCGCAGTGAGTGTTCACATGAGTTTTCAAAACCGCCAGTGGTTTTACGTCAAGCGTCCTGAAGGACGCGTTGGCGATGAGCATTACGAGTTACGCGAAAGCGAACTCGACGACAAATTGTCATCCAATGAGGTGCTCATCCGGGCGCGCATTATCAGCGTCGATCCGTACATTCGCATCCAGCAGCACGAACGCAATACCTACGATGTGCCGCATCCACTCGGCATCGTGCAGCGAGCGGGCGTGGTGGGTGAAGTGGTGGCGTCGGCGAGCCCGCTGTTCAAGCAGGGCGACTGGGTGTCGGCCTATAGCGGCTGGCAGTTGTATGCCAAGTGCCATCACAGCGAACTGGCCAAACTGGACCCCGCCGCGGCGCCGGTTTCGACCGCGCTCGGCGTGCTCGGCATGCCGGGACGCACCGCGTGGTTCGGTTTGATGGAAGCGGGCAAGCCGCGTCCGGGCGACACGCTGGTCGTGTCCGGTGCGGCGGGCGCAGTCGGCTCGCTGGTCGCGCAGTTCGGCAAGCGCGCCGGATGTCGCGTCATTGGGATAGCGGGCGGTCCGGACAAGTGCGCGTTTCTGACCGACACGCTGAAGCTCGACGGCGCGGTCGACTATCGGGCGCATCCGACGCTTGAAGGCTTGCAGTCAGCGCTGCAGGCGGCGACCGGCGGCGTCGATGTCTATTTCGACAACGTGGGCGGCATGGTCACAGATGCGGTGATTCCGCTCATCAAGCGCCGCGCACGGATCGTGATCTGCGGCGCGATCGCTCAATACGACGGCGGTCTCGACACGCCGGACCTCGCGCCGCGCTTCCTGCAGCACATGCTGTTTCAGCGCGCGACGATTCAGGGGATTCTGGCGCGCGATTTTACGCATCGGATGGATGAGATGCTGCAGACGGTTGCGCCGTGGGTGAAGAACGGTGAAATCGTTTATCAGGAGACTTACGTCGATGGGTTTGACGCGTTGCCGAACGCGCTGAATAGCCTGTTTGAGGGGAAGAATCTTGGGAAGCTGCTGGTGAGGGTATGAAGGTGTGAGTTCCTGAACGACAACCCCGACGCTGGCCGGGGTTGTCGTTTGTGGATTGTTTATTTCCGTTTGCTGCGTCTTTGCAGCATGGCCTCGGTCTCTGGCGCGGTCATGTACCTGCCGGCAACTCTGTAGTCATAGTCCGGGGTGATGGTGATCTGTCCGAGCCGGTAGTCGATGGTGAACCGGACCTGGTGTCCGGGCAGGAAGCCGGCGTGTTCGAGCATGGCATCGGTAACCTGCATCCAGGGAAAGGCAGTACGCTTGCCGCGTTCGTGCGTGCGGTCTGCTTCAAGCGCAACGGAAATGCGCGTGACGTGTTCGTCGCGTGCGCGACGTGGTTTAAGATTGGCATCAGCCATGGTCAACTCCTTCGGTGAGTTGGTGGTGGTCAGCGGGCCGTATGGGTTGCCGCCCATGCGGCCCGCGCTTCTTCTACTGCATCAAATCTCCTTCCTTACCGCTGGCTCTGTGCCAGCACCGTATCAAGCATCTCGGACACGAAGCGTTGCCGCGCCTTCGGTAGCCGGCTGATCGCCTCGATCTGCTGTTGCAGCTTAGAGGACGGACCGCGTTTGCCGTCTGGGGTGACGTTCTGCCCCAGCAGTTCATCGGATGAAAGCCCAAGCGTTCTGGTCAACTCCGGTAGCAGTGAGGCAGGCAGCCGCAGCCGCCCACCTTCGTAGTGAGCGAGGGTCTGCTGGGCAATGCCGAGCTGCTCGGCGAGTTGCTGTTGGGTGAACTCGTGGGCCTTGCGGGCGCTGGCGATACGCGCGCCCAGCGCCTTGAAAAACTGTTCGTCCTTTGGGTTCATGGCTAAGCTCAGCGGTGAAAGTCCAGCCATGATTGTAGCTCTGGATTGTGAGTTAATAGGTTGATTTACATCATAATGGAGTACTCCACAATCGAGTTGTTGTTAATCAAAACCCTCTTGATTGGTTTTTAGACGGAGGACGGATTCATGCCGCGCATCCATCAGGAAGAACTGGAAACGCGCGACGACCCGACGAGCGACCGACACCGAGACCACTTTCGCAAGCCAGGCAAGTAAACGTAGTTACAAAAACCTGTTACGGCCCTTTGTTTTTGTAACTACAATAACCATATGAAAACGACTCACGACCAAACCAAGAGCAACGCCAACGAGCAGAAGCACGGCGTATCTCTGTCAATCGCCGAAGCGATTGATTGGTCGTCCGTATGGTGCGCACCCGACGACCGCAAGGATTACGGCGAGTTGCGCGAAATTGGCTATGCCGTGATCGACGCCCGCCTCTATTGCGTCGTGTTCACGCAGCGCGGCGAAACCTTTCGGGTTATTAGTCTGCGCAAGGCGAACAACCGGGAGATAGACCGCTATGAAAAAGCAACCCAAATTGATCCGTAACACGCCCGAAGAAGAAGCCGCGATTGCTCGCGGCATCGCGGCCGACCCTGACACGTTCGAACCGACCGATGAACAGTTCGCACAGATGAAGCCGCGCGGCGGCCGACCTAAGCTTGCGCACCCGAAAGTCGCGGTGACGATTCGATACGACGCTGAGATAGTGGAGCGTTTCAGAGCAAGCGGCGAAGGCTGGCAAACGCGCATGAACGACGCACTGCGCGACTGGCTCAAGACACACCACGCATGAGGTGCTAAAGGAGTCGGGAGGGTGGGAAACGCTGGAAATGGTGCAACGCTACGCGCACCTGTCAGCCGATCGCCTGGCACGTTGGGTTCAGCTGCACACACCGTCGTCGACCTACAGATGACTGCCGGCCGACTATATTTTCACTGTGCTGGGGGAAACGGTGAAGCAGAGAAACCGCTGAAAGCCTTACGGCTATTGGTGCGCCCGGCTGGGATCGAACCAGCAACCCCTGCCTTCGGAGGGCAGTACTCTATCCATTGAGCTACGGGCGCTTCAACACGAAAGCGCGGCAACCTGAACAGGAGCGACGCCAAAGCGAGACCGAAAGGATACCCGGTTTCGGCCAAACCGTCCACCGGACGGCCTATATGGCGGGATTGGGCGCCTCCTGCCCGCCATCCAGGGGGCACCGGCCGCACCTTTCGATGCGGGTAAACGCCTGCTGAACACCTCGCCGCGCCCCTCGCCGCCGCCGAAATGTTGCGTCTATAATCGTCCGTGCCTGATTAAAGAACAAGAAGTTGCCGTCACGCTGTACCGCTCACATACCCACGGAGACGAGACAAGCATGAGCGAAGCACCACACGGAGCCCCAATCAAAACCCCCGGGCAGCTCATCGCCGCGATCATTGCCAGTTTTGCGGTACCGATCGTCATCATCGTTCTGCTCGTGATCTACGTCGATAATTCGACGCGCACCGGCGCCGGCACGGACAGTCTTTCCGACGCCGAGGTCAGCGCGCGCATCAAGCCGCTCGCGCAAGTCGACATTCGCGACGCCAATGCGCCGCGCGTCTACAAGTCCGGCGAAGAGGTCTACAAGGCCGTTTGCTCTGCGTGTCACGCGTCGGGTGCGGCAGGCGCGCCGAAATTCACCAATACCGCCGACTGGGCGCCGCGCATCGCGCAGGGCTTCGACACGCTGTGGCACACGGCGCTCGTCGGCAAGGGCGCGATGCCCGCGCGTGGCGGCACCAGCCCGGACGACTACAGCGACTTCGAAATCGCCCGCGCGGTGGCTTACATGGCGAACAATTCCGGTGCGAGCTTCCCTGAACCGGCGCAACCGGCAGCGGGCGCGGCGGCCGCCGCGTCTGGCGCTGCTGCCGCCGCGCCGGCGGGTGCTTCGGACGCTGGCGCCGCACAAGCCGCTGCAGCAATGGCGGCCATGGCCAGCGTGCCGCAAGCGGCTGCGCCAGCAGCGGGCGGAACCCAAAGCGCGGACGCCTCTCAAGCCGGCAAGGCGCTGTATCAGCAGGTTTGCCAGGCCTGTCACGCGGCCGGCGTGCTGAACGCACCGAAGTTCGGCGACAAGGAAGCATGGGCGTCGCGCCTGAAAGACCCGATCGACACGGTCTACAACTATGCGCTGCACGGCAAGGGCGCGATGCCGCCCAAGGGTGGCTCGACTGCCTCCGACGCGGACGTGAAGGCGGCCGTCGACTACATGGTCAGCGCGGCGAAATAAGGCGCTTCTGGCGGTTGTCGCAGGACAAAAAATCCCTGCACCGTGGCGACACGGGCAGGGATTTTTTTATCCGAAATGCGCTTTATGCGCCGTCGGCCCAGGCGCCTGCCGATGCAACCGCGGTGCGGCTGAACGCCTCGACAAATGCCAACGCCGGCGTGGTACGAGCCAGCGACGTCAAATGCGTGTGCAGGTCGGCAGGCACTAGCCACGGATAGCTCAGCCCATCTTGCAACGCTTCGAGCAATTTGCCGTCGACGTCCGGCACGACGTCCATGCGTGCGATGTGGATATGGAACCCAGTGACGGCCGGCGCCGCGTCGAAAGTCCACCGATACACTCCGTGGCCCACGCGCAATGCGCCGGTTGCCCGTTCGCGCATCACCACCAGCCAGGGTAAGGCGTCGATCGTGCCGTTGTCCACCGCGAGCGAATCGCACACGTAATAGGTGCGGCACTGCGCGTACTGCGCGCCGAAATCGGTGACGAGCGTTTTCGTGATCGCACCAGCCCCGACTGTGCGCGCCGGAAACGCGATATTCGACGTAGCGAGCGAAACGGTGAGGACCGCATCCGGTGCGAAGGCCACGGCAATGCGATTAGCACGCGTGTTGTCTTTTGCGTCGATGTAGGTTTCGAGCGCGCGGCGATAGTGCGCGAGCGGCGGCGTGTGCATGCGAGCGGTCTCCGATTGATGCCTGATCGACGCCCGATCAACGGGCCGTGCCACTGTAGCGTGCGTCCGTGGAAAAACCGCCGATGCACCTGCCGCGCGCGGGGTTATGTGGGCAAGTCGGGGAATGCAAACGAATTGCGGTTGCCTACGCACGGCGCCTCCGAGCCAAGCGTGCGCTTGCGATCAAGCGAACGCAACGCACACGCGTTCGCTCCATCACTCAAGGCTTCTGCAACAACGCCTTCAAACTCGCAAGCCGATCCTTCGGCGACATCGGCGCTTCTTCGGGTGTCGGCGGCGGGGCGTCGTCGAGCAGCATCTCGGGGATGAAGCGCGACGGCTCGCACACCACGGTCTCTCTCGCGCGCTTGCGCTTCTTACACCAGTTCAGATGCAGACTGCGCTGCGCCCGTGTAATCGCGACGTACATCAGACGACGCTCTTCCTCGATGCGCGCGTCGTCGATCGGCTCGTCGTCCGGGCCGCCACGGTGCGGCATGATGCCTTCTTCGACGCCCACCAGAAACACGTGCGGATATTCCAGCCCCTTCGACGCGTGCACCGTTGAAAGCCGCACGGCGTCCGGATCTTCTTCACGACCTTCGAGCATCGACATCAGCGCGACGGTCTGAATCAGGCCGAGCAGACTCTTACCGGTGTCGCCGAAGCCGTCGGCGGTGTCGTAGCCGGTTGCCTCGCTCTTCTCCGAACCTTCGGGTTCAGCCTTGGTGCCCTTGCGCTTCAGCCATTCCATGAACTCGAGCACGTTCTGCCACTTGGACTGCGCCTGACGTTCGTCGAACGCGTCGTACAGATAGGCTTCGTAGTGAATTGCGTCCATCAGTTCGTCGAGCAAGGTCCCGGCGGCATCCTTCTCGGCACGATCGGTGAGGCGCTGCATGAAGTCGCAGAACACGCGCATCGGTTCGATCTGACGCGGCGACAGGCGCGCCTCGATGCCACCCATGTACACCGCTTCGAACAACGACACCTTCGCCTGACCCGCAAACGAGCCGAGCGCTTCGAGCGTCGTATTTCCGACGCCGCGACGCGGCGTGGTGATCGCGCGGATGAACGCCGGGTCGTCGTTCGCGTTGGCGATCAGGCGCAGATACGCGCAGATATCCTTGATCTCGGCTTTGTCGAAGAACGACTGGCCGCCCGACAACACATACGGAATCCGCTCGCGACGCAGCACCTGTTCGAAGATGCGCGCCTGGAAGTTCCCGCGGTACAGGATCGCGTAGTCGCGAAAATTCGCGCGCCGCTCGAACTTGTGCGCGGACAGGCGGAACACCACGGACTCGGCCTCGTGCTCTTCGTCGTTGCACGGCGTGACGGTGATCGTGTCGCCCATGCCGTGTTCGGACCACAGCTTCTTTTCGAACAGCTTCGGGTTGTTCGCGATCACGTTGTTCGCGGCGGTCAGAATGCGCACCGTCGAACGGTAGTTCTGCTCGAGCTTGATCAGATGCAGCTTCGGAAAATCCTTGCTGAGCTGCCCGAGATTTTCGAGCGTCGCGCCGCGCCAGCCATAGATTGCCTGATCGTCGTCGCCGACCGCCGTGAACGCCGCGCGCTTGCCGGCCAGCAGTTTCACCAGTTCGTACTGGCACGCGTTAGTGTCCTGATACTCGTCGATCAGCAGATAGCGCAGCTTGTTCTGCCAGCGGTCGCGCACCTGCTCGTTCTTCTCGAAGAGTTCGGCGGGCAGACGGATCAGGTCGTCGAAATCGACCGCCTGATACGCATGCAGCGTCGCCACGTAATTGCGGTAGACGATCGCGGCCTGATGTTCGTCCTCGTTTGCGGCGATCGCGATCGCCTGCTCGGGCATGACCATGCCGTTCTTCCACAGCGAGATGATCGACTGGATCTTGCGGATGAAACCCTTGTCTGTCGAGCCGACCTGCTCCTGGATCATGCCGAAGCAGTCGTCCGAATCCATGATCGAGAACTGCGGCTTCAAACCGACGTGTTCCGCTTCCTGCCGCAGAATTTGCACGCCGAGCGAGTGGAAGGTGCAAACCGTCAACTGGTTGACGGGCACTTTGCGGCCTTCCTTGCCGGGCGTGGTGAGCGTCTTGCCTTCAAGCAGCTTGCCCACGCGCTCGCGCATTTCCAACGCGGCCTTGTTCGTGAACGTGACGGCGGCAATGTGGCGCGGCTCGAAGCCTTTGGCCTCGATCAGATGGGCGATCTTCTGCGTGATCACGCGCGTCTTGCCACTGCCTGCGCCGGCGAGCACGAGACACGGGCCGTCAAGATAACGGACCGCTTCATTTTGAGCGGGGTTCAGGCCTGCGGACATCGTCAGTGGATGGGTAATGCGGTTGAGGGCGCTTGGGTGCGGAATCGCGAGACCGAAGGCCCGGGGGCATGCTGCGCGGGGCGGGTGGCTGGCGCGCGTGCCTCAGTGAGAGGGGCGTTCCGGCTCGCAGCGATCCGCGCGAGAGGAGCGATGTTAACACGGATGCCTGGAGCGGATGCCGTGACAGGCGCGCTGTCGGATGGCCAGGAACGGGGCCCGCGATGGCAGCTCGCCCGACGACGAAAAACGGACGTTCGAGTGAGCTGGCCCGAACGCGGCTGCAACTGCCGTCCGAGCGCCGCCGGACAGGCACCGCCGACAAGCGCCTGCGACGATGCCGACAGTCCGCCTTCGGGACATGCCACAATTACGTTGTTGCGCGCCGTCGCCGCGGTGGCAAAGCGGCGCGCCGTTTTTGCAGGAAGACACGCATGTCCGCATCGCTGAAGATTGGATTGATGGGTTACGGTTTTGCTGGCGCGACCTTTCATGCGCCGGTGATCGAGCACTGCGGGCGAGCGAGCATCGCGGCCATCGCGACGAGCCAGCCCGAGCACGCGCTGGCCGATTACCCGCACGCAAAGGTGGTGGCCGATCTCGACGCCCTGCTGGCGCTCGAAGAAATCGACTGCGTCGTCATCGCGACACCCAATGACACGCACTTCGACCTGGCGCGCCGCGCGCTGGAAGCGGGCAAGCACGTGGTGGTCGACAAGCCGGTCACGCTGACTGCCGCAGATGCTCACACGCTCGCCAACATTGCACTCGCCCGGGGCAAGCGGTTCGTCCCCTTTCATAACCGCCGCTGGGACGGTGATTTTCTGACCGTGCGGGATCTGCTCGCCAGCAGAGAATTGGGGCGTATCACGCAATACGAATCGCATTTCGACCGATTCCGGCCGGAGGTTCGGCAGCGTTGGCGCGAGGAAGCTTCGCGCGGCGGCGGTTTGCTATTCGATCTCGGACCGCACCTGATCGATCAGGCGCTGGCGCTGTTCGGCGCACCGCAGACCGTGTCGGCGACGGTTCGGACGCATCGCGATCAGGCCAGCGCGCCGGACTACGTGCATATTCAGTTGGGCTACGGCGAGTTCGAAGTGGTGTTGCATGCCAGCGCGTTGACTGCGTACGTCGCGCCGAGGTTTACGATCCACGGCACGCAGGGGAGCTACGTCAAATACGGGCTCGATACGCAGGAAGATCAGTTGAAAGCCGGCTTGCGGCCGGGCGATGACGGGTTCGGCGCCGGCAATGCGCCTGGTGTGTTGCGTGTGCTCGAAGAGGGCCAGGAAGTCGAGCGGGAGGTGCCTACGCGCAACGGCGAATACGTCGGCTTTTATATTGCCTTGGCGGATGCCATTCAGAACGGCACGAAATTTCCCGTCAGCGCTCAGGACGCGGTCGACGTGATGACGATCATCGAGCTTGCAGCCCGGAGCTCGGAGGAAGGCGTCCGGTTGCCGTTTGAACGCATTCGCTGACTTTCCCAGCGCCACGGGGCGCTTTTTGGCCATTTGGCGACGGCACGCGAACCATGCCGCCGCCAATGGCAAAACGCCTGACAACCCCGAAAGGAACATAACGTTACAAATAACCCCGCCTCCGCGGTCAGCGTGAGTCCCCGGCAATCCGTTGCTACCCCAGTAGCACCACAAAACGACAACGACTTCCCGGAGAGTCCATGCCTCGTATCGTCCGCGCACTAGCAGCATGCGCTTTGCTCAGCTCCCTCGCCGCCTGCGTGGTGGCTCCTCAGCAACCCGCGCCGGCGCCGCGCCCTAACCCGCAACAAATCGCGGATCAGCGCTTCAACCAGGTCAACGGCCGGATCGACAACCTGAGCCGCCGCATCGACGCCCGCGTCAACCAAGGCTACTACCCGCCCCCGCAAGGCGGTGCGTTGCACCATCGCCTCGACGTGATCCGTCAGGAAGCTCACGACATGGCGGCGCAACACGGCGGCGGCCTGTCCGGCGACGAACAGCACGTGCTGAACCAGGAACTGGACAACGCGGCACACGCCATCGGCGAATAATCGCGCCAGTTCTGGCACTGAAGCAAAGGAGCGCGGGCATCACGTCCCGCGCTTTTTTTGACATTCGCGAACCCGCAGCGCCAACCCCCATGCCCCTTGCGGGCCTTTATTTGACAAGCCCCCGGCCCTCGCGTACATTCGCCGCACGCGTCGGGAGAGCGTGCTGGCCGCAGAAAATCGCAGGCCGCGCCGCCGAAGGGGCACACCCGCAAACTCTCAGGCAAAAGGACCGACTGCGTCGAAGAACCCGCGCCCAGGCAACATCAAGGCACCGGTTTTTCGCACTCTGGAGAGCGGCAGTAGCCGTCTGCATCGTTTAATCGAGCAGATTCTGGCAAGCTGCCCACCGAAGGGGCGCGCGTTTCACCGTAGCGATCACGGCTTCACCATCGCACGGCAGCGCAATCTCTCAGGTATCGAGGACAGAGGGGTCATGCAACGCAATCGCTCGCAGGCATCAGCCGCGAGGCGTAGCGCCGCATGGCCTTTTTTGTTTCGCGAGACGCCTGAGGCCCCATGACCGAACTCAAACACACCCCGCTCAACGCCACCCATCGTGCGCTCAACGCCCGCATGGTCGATTTCGGCGGCTGGGACATGCCCGTCAACTACGGCTCGCAGATCGACGAACACCGCGCCGTGCGCACCGACGCCGGCATGTTCGACGTCTCGCATATGTGCGTCGTCGATTTCACCGGTGAACGCGTGCGCGCCTTCTTCGAACACGCGCTGGCCAACAATGTCGCCAAGCTGCAAACGCCGGGCCGCGCGCTCTACTCCTGTCTGCTGAACCCGAATGGCGGTGTGATCGACGATCTGATCGTCTATTACTTCAGCGAGACGCACTTCCGCCTGGTCGTCAACGCCGGCACCGCGGAGAAAGACGTCGCCTGGTTCAGCAAGCTCGACGCCGAAGGCAGCTACGGCCTGACCATCACGCCGCGCCGCGATCTGGCGATCGTCGCCGTGCAGGGCCCGAACGCCCGCGATAAGGTCTGGCAAGTCGCGCCGTCCAGCCGTACCTCGACCGAACTCCTTAAGCCATTTAACGCCGCGATCGTCGACAACACGCCGTTTGGCGAATTGATGATTGCCCGCACCGGCTACACCGGCGAAGACGGCTTCGAAATCGTCCTGCCTGCAACGTCCGTCTGCGAGTTCTGGGACGCATTGGTGCGTCAAGGTGTGCGCCCTGCGGGTCTCGGCGCGCGCGACACGCTGCGTCTCGAAGCCGGCATGAACCTGTACGGCCAGGATATGGACGACAACGTCTCGCCGCTGGACGCCGGCCTCGCCTGGACTGTCGATCTGAATTCGCCGCGCGATTTCGTCGGCAAGGCCAAGCTTGAAGCCGACGGCTCGCAGGCCTCGTTCGTCGGTCTGATCCTGCTGAAGGAAAACGGCAAGGCGGCAGGCGTGCTGCGTGCTCACCAGAAAGTCGTCACGCCGCACGGCGAAGGCGAAATCACCAGCGGCACTTTTTCACCCACGATGCAGGAATCGATCGCCTTTGCGCGCGTGCCGAAAGGCGTGCAGCCGGGCGACACCGTTCACGTCCAGATTCGTGACAAAAACGTACCCGCAAGCGTGGTAAAACTGCCGTTCGTACGCAACGGCAAAGTGCTCGCAGTTTAAGCAGCCGGCGCGTGCGTTTACCTTTTTAAGTTCATACCGAATAACACCGCATAGGAGCATCCGATGAGCATCCCGGCCGATCTGAAATACACCGAATCGCACGAGTGGGTCCGCACCGAAGCGGACGGCACGCTGACGGTCGGCATCACCGACCACGCGCAGGAAGCGCTCGGCGACATCGTCTTCTTCGAAGTTCAGGAACTGGGCAAGACCGTCAACGCTGGCGACACCGTCGCCGTGATCGAGTCGGTGAAAGCCGCTTCCGATATCTACGCGCCAGTCTCGGGCGAAATCATCGAAGCGAACCCGGCCGTCGCCGACACGCCGGATGGCGTCAACAGCGCGCCGTACGAGAACTGGCTCTTCAAGATCAAGCCGGCCGCGGACGCATCGCAGGATCGCCTGATCGACGCGGACGCGTACGCCAAGGCCGTCGGCGCCTGATTCACCGCAACTTGCACCATTACGTTTAAACCCGACAGGCGCGGCGCGTCCGATTCGACAGTCGAACGGACGCCCGCACCGCCAGGAACACCTCATGAAGCTCGAACACCCGGATCGTCTGATGAACCGCACTCCTCTCTCGCTCGCCGCGCTCGAAGTGCATGACGCCTTCGCTGAACGGCACATCGGCCCGGATTCGGCCGACCAGCAAGCGATGCTCGAAGCCCTCGGCTTCGCGTCGCGCGCCGCGCTGATCGACGCGGTCATTCCGAAGACGATCCGCCGCACCGAAACGCTGCCGCTCGGCCCCTTCGCCCAGCCGAAAAGCGAAGCGGAAGCGCTCGCCGCGCTGCGTGAACTGGCGAACAAGAACCAGGTGTTCCGCTCGTACATCGGGCAGGGTTATTACAACGCGCACACCCCGACGGTGATCCTGCGTAACGTGCTCGAAAATCCGGCGTGGTACACCGCGTACACGCCGTATCAGCCGGAAATCTCGCAGGGCCGTCTGGAAGCGCTGCTGAACTTCCAGCAGATGATCGTCGACCTGACGGGTCTCACGATCTCGAACGCCTCGCTGCTCGACGAAGCCACCGCGGCCGCTGAAGCGATGACGCTGCTGCAACGCGTCGGCAAGCCGAAGTCGAACGTGTTTTACGTCGCCGACGACGTGCTGCCGCAAACCATCGAAGTGGTGAAGACGCGCGCCACGCCGGTCGGCATCGAAGTGAAAGTGGGCCCGGCTGCGGAGGCGGCGAACGCGAATGCGTTCGGCGTGCTGCTGCAATACCCGGGCGTAAACGGCGACGTGCGCGACTACCGCGCGCTCGCTGAAGCGATCCATGCCGCAGGCGGCCACGTGGTAGTCGCTGCCGATCTGCTCGCGCTGACCGTTTTGACGCCGCCGGGCGAATGGGGCGCGGACGTGGCCGTCGGCAACACGCAGCGTTTCGGCGTGCCGGTTGGTTTCGGCGGCCCGCACGCGGCTTACCTCGCCGTGCGCGACGAATTCAAGCGTCAGATGCCGGGCCGTCTGGTCGGTGTGACTGTCGATGCGCAAGGCAATCCGGCACTGCGTCTCGCGCTGCAAACGCGCGAACAACATATCCGCCGCGAGAAGGCGACCTCGAACGTGTGTACCGCGCAAGCGCTGCTCGCGATCATGGCCAGTATGTACGCCGTCTATCACGGCCCGCACGGTCTGAAGACGATCGCGCTGCGCGTGAACCGCATCGCTGCATTGCTCGCAGCCGGCGCGAAGAAGCTCGGTTACACGCTCGTCAACGACACGTTCTTCGACACGCTCACGTTCGAAACCGGCGCACGCACCCAGGCGCTGCATGACGCGGCAACGGCGCGGCGCATCAATCTGCGCCGCGTGAGCGATACGCGCGTCGGCATCTCGATCGACGAAACCACCACGCGCAGCGATCTGGCCGATCTGCTCGCAGCGTTTGCGCAAGCGGCATTTGTCGACGAAGTCCCGCAAATCGACGCCCTCGACGCAGAACTCCCCGCCGAGAACACCGTGCCCGCTGCGCTCGAACGCACCAGCGCGTACCTTACGCACCACGTGTTCAACCGCCACCATTCGGAAACGGAAATGCTGCGCTACCTGCGCAGCCTCTCCGACAAGGACCTCGCACTCGACCGCTCGATGATCCCGCTCGGCTCCTGCACGATGAAGCTGAACGCGACCTCCGAAATGCTGCCGGTCACGTGGCCCGAGTTCGGTCAGATTCACCCGTTCGCACCGGCTGAGCAAACGGTCGGCTACCGCGAAATGATCGATCAGCTCGAACAGATGCTGGTCGCGGCCACCGGCTACGCAGCGGTGTCGCTGCAGCCGAACGCCGGCTCGCAAGGCGAGTACGCGGGTCTGTTGATCATTCACGCGTACCACGCATCGCGCGGCGAAGGCCACCGCAACGTCTGCCTGATTCCCGCTTCGGCGCACGGCACGAACCCGGCATCGGCGCAGATGGCCGGCATGCAGGTGGTCGTAGTGGCTTGCGACGCGCAAGGCAACGTCGATATCGAAGACCTGAAAAAGAAAGCCGAGCAACACGCCGACAAGCTCGCGGCGATCATGATCACGTATCCGTCCACACACGGCGTGTTCGAATCGAACGTCCGCGAAATCTGCGAGATCGTGCATGCGCACGGCGGCCAGGTCTATGTGGACGGCGCGAACATGAACGCCATGGTCGGCCTCTGTGCGCCGGGTCAGTTCGGCGGCGACGTCTCGCACCTGAATCTGCACAAGACCTTCTGTATTCCGCACGGCGGCGGCGGACCGGGCGTCGGTCCGGTTGCGGTCGGCGCGCATCTCGAGCAATTCTTGCCGAATCAGATTTCGTCGGGCTACGAGCGCGCACCGAACGGTATCGGCGCTGTGTCGGGCGCGCCGTACGGTTCCGCGTCGATCCTGCCGATTTCGTGGATGTACATCGCGATGATGGGCGCGAAGAACCTCACGGCCGCCACCGAAACCGCGATCCTCAACGCAAACTATGTCGCGAACAAACTCGCGCCGCATTACCCAGTGTTGTACTCGGGCCCAGGCGGACTGGTCGCGCACGAATGCATTCTCGATCTGCGTCCGATCAAGGAAACCAGCGGCATCTCCGTCGACGACGTCGCCAAGCGCCTCGCCGACTACGGCTTCCACGCACCGACCATGAGCTTCCCGGTGCCGGGCACGTTGATGGTCGAACCGACCGAATCGGAATCGAAGGAAGAACTCGACCGCTTCATCGAAGCGATGATCGCGATCCGCGAGGAAATCCGCGCTGTGGAAGACGGCCGCTCGGACCGCGAAGACAATCCGCTCAAGCACGCGCCGCACACGGCGGCGGTAGTCATCGCGAACGACTGGAAACATGCGTATGCGCGCGAAACCGCCGCGTATCCGCTGCCCACGCTGATCGCCAAGAAGTACTGGCCGCCGGTCGGCCGTGCGGACAACGTGTACGGCGACCGCAATCTGTTCTGCTCCTGCGTGCCGATCGCCGACTACGAGTAAGCCGGCCCGCAAACCGCGCAGCGCCTGAAGGTTGTAAGCAGGCGTTGCGCGGTTCTGTCGCTTGTGTCCGCAAACGGCTAACATCACACACCGAATCAGCCTAACGAGGAGTTTCGCATGGCGCGACAGGTGCGATTGATGCAAAGCCGGACCGAAATCAGGCGAACCCAAACATGGCAACAGGCTTGCACGCTATTGCTGGCTGGCGCGGCGGTGCTGCTGCCGCTACGGCAGGCGCAGGCCGCAATGAATTTTTGCGCGGCGCCCGCGTTGCAAACCAGCGAGCGCACGAATGCCGACCCAGGCGTCAAGGCACTGGTGAGCAATGTACTGGCACATCTGAACGACCCGCCGCATGCGCTGGCGAAACTGCATACCGAAGGCACGTTGCCGCACGAGGGCATCTACGATCAAAGCGTCGAGGCGGAGAAGGATCTGGATCTGCTGCGCGACGCCGCGCTCGCCTGGCGCGCGACCAGTGACGACCGTTATCTGAAACTGGTCGACCGCCTGCTGTATGCGTGGGTCACGACTTATCAACCCAGTTTCAATCCGATCGACGAAACCCATTTTGAGGGCCTGATCCTCGCCTACGACATGACCGCGAGCGCGTTGCCGGTGAAGACGCGCAATGCTTCGATGGCGTTCCTGACGAAGCTCGCGAGCGGCTATATCGCGCAGATCGACGCGCAGCCGCGGCCGCTCACGGGCACGTTCAAGAACAACTGGCAAAGCCACCGGATCAAGCTGATCTCGATGGCCGCGTTTACGCTGGATAACCGCAAGATGATCAACGCGGCGCAGCGCCTGTTCGACGAGCATATCGGCGACAACATTGCGCCGGACGGCTCGACGTTCGACTTCGGCGAGCGCGACGCGCTGCACTACGTCACCTACGACCTGCAGCCGCTCGTGACCGCCGCGCTCGCCGCGCGCCGCCACAACCGCAACTGGTTGCCGGAAAAGGGTGCGAACGGCGCGTCGTTACAAGGCGCGCTGAACTGGCTCACGCCGTACGCGGATGGCAGCAAAACGCATGAAGAATTCGTGCATTCGAACGTTCCGTTCGATGCCAAACGTCGCGAGGCCGGTTTGCCCGGCTATTCGGGTCAATGGGATCCGAAAAACGCGACGGAACTGTTTCACCTGGCGGCGCGTCTCGACGGACGCTATACGCCGATCGCGCTGCAGCTCGCACCGACGCCGCCCGCATGGCTCGCCGTGTGCTTACCGCTGCCGGCGCGCTAAACTAACCTTTATCAGCAGGGAGCAGTAAATGGCAGTCAGCGTGTTCGACCTCTTCAAAATCGGCATTGGTCCGTCCAGTTCGCATACGGTCGGGCCGATGCGTGCGGCGCTGATGTTCGCGCAAGGGCTCGAACGCGACGGGCTGCTTGGCGCAACGGCATCTGTGAAAGTGGATCTGTATGGGTCACTCGGCGCGACCGGCAAGGGTCACGGCACCGATCGCGGCGTGATGCTCGGCCTGATGGGCGATGCACCCGACACGGTGGATCCGGATACGATCGCACAGCGACTCGAAGCGGTGAAGGCGTCGCGCAAGCTCGCTTTGCTCGGCACGCACGACGTGCCGTTCGTCCAGAAAGATCACATTTCGTTTTATCGCCAGGCGCTGTCCGAGCATCCGAACGGGCTGAAGCTGCGCGCGTTCGATGCGCAAGGCGAGACGCTGCGTGAGTCGACGTATCTGTCGGTCGGTGGCGGTTTTGTGGTGACGGCGGGCGCGCCGAACACGAAGGTGCTGAGCGCGGTCGAACAATTGCCGCATTCGTTCCGCAGCGGCAACGAATTGCTCGCGCTGTGCAAATCGACCGGCAAGAGCATCGCGCAATTGATGTGGGAAAACGAACGCGTCTGGCACACGGAAGAAGAAACGCGTGCGGGTCTGCTGAAGATCTGGAATGTGATGCAGTCGTGCGTGTCGCGCGGCTGCGGTATCAACAATCCGGATGCGGACGGTAACTTGCCCGGTCCGTTCCATGTAAAGCGCCGCGCGCCGCAGTTGTATCGTGCGCTGTCGAGCAATCCTGAGCTGGCGCTGCGCGATCCGCTGTCGATGGTCGACTGGATCAATCTCTACGCCATCGCCGTGAACGAAGAAAACGCTGCGGGCGGGCGCGTGGTCACGGCGCCGACCAACGGCGCGGCCGGCATCATCCCGGCCGTGCTGCATTACTACACGCGCTTCATGCCCGGCTCGAACGAGCAGGGTGTGATCGACTTCCTGATGACGGCGGCGGCAATCGGCATTCTGTACAAGCTGAACGCGTCGATTTCAGGCGCGGAAGTGGGATGCCAGGGTGAAGTGGGCGTGGCCTGCTCGATGGCCGCGGGTGCGCTCGCGGCGGTGATGGGCGGCACGCCTGAGCAAGTCGAGAATGCGGCCGAGATCGGCATGGAGCACAACCTCGGGCTGACGTGCGATCCGGTCGGCGGGATGGTGCAGATTCCGTGTATCGAACGCAATGCGATGGGCTCGGTGAAAGCGGTGAATGCGGCGCGAATGGCGCTGCGCGGTGACGGTACTCACTACGTGTCGCTGGACTCTGTGATCAAGACGATGATGCAGACCGGCGCGGATATGAAAACGAAGTACAAGGAAACGTCGCGCGGTGGGTTGGCGGTGAATATTGTGGAGTGTTGAGAACACAACGACCCGACCGCACCCATCGCAACGCCTGGAGGCTTCATCGCAATGCCGCTCGCTTCTGAATCTTCTTCCACCGCTCAAACCACAGGCGCGCGTCTCGTCGTCGACGCTTTGCTGACGCACGGCGTCGAACGTGTTTTTTGTGTTCCCGGCGAGAGCTTTCTCGCCGTGCTCGATTCGCTGCACGATGAAACAGACCGCATCCAGACTATCGTCTGCAGGCACGAGGCGGCGGCCGCGAACATGGCGGAGGCCGTCGGCAAATTGACCGGGCGTCCGGGTGTCGCCATCGTCACGCGCGGACCGGGCGCGACGCATGCATCGATCGGCGTGCACACCGCGTTTCAGGACTCGACGCCGATGATCCTGCTGATCGGCCAATGCGCCCGCGAGCATCTCGATCGCGAGGCCTTCCAGGAAATCGACTACCGGCGCATGTTCGGGCAGATGGCGAAATGGGTCGCGCAAATCGACGACCCGAAGCGTATTCCCGAATATCTGAGCCATGCGTTTCACACGGCGACGTCGGGACGTCCGGGGCCGGTCGTGTTGTCGTTGCCGGAAGATGTGTTGAGCGATGCGTGCGACCTTGTTGCCGGCGCGCCCGCATACAAGCGTGTGGCGGCGTCGCCGTCCGCAGCGCAGATAGAAGAGTTGCGTCGATTGCTGGAAGGCGCGCAACGGCCGATGGTGATTGCCGGTGGCAGTGGTTGGACACCAACAGCATGTGCCGACCTGCAACGCTTCGTCGAGGATTGGCAATTGCCGATCGGCCTCGCATTCCGCTTCCAGGACACGCTCGACAACGAGCATCCGAACTATGCGGGTGATGTTGGTCTCGGTATCAATCCGGCGCTTGCTCAGCGTATCCGCGATGCGGACCTGCTCCTCACGCTCGGTCCACGGCTAGGCGAAGCGACGACCAACGGCTACACGCTGCTCGACATTCCGAAGACCAAACAAACGCTGGTGCACGTGCATCAAGGCGCGGAAGAACTGGGGCGCGTGTATGCGGCAGATCTGCCGATTGTCTCGGGCATGCCAGAACTTGCAGCATTGCTTGCAGCGTTGAGGCCGTCTTCCGACAAGCTCACATGGACCGGCGCTGCGGACGAAGCGCATCGCGCATATCTCGACTGGCGCAAGCCACGCCCGATTCCTGGCGACGTGCAAATGGGCGAAGTGATCCAGCAGTTGCGCGCGCATCTACCGGAGGACGCGATTCTCACAAACGGCGCGGGCAACTACGCAACCTGGCTGCATCGGCATTTTTCATATCGGCATTTCCGCTCGCAACTCGCGCCGACCAGTGGCGCGATGGGCTACGGCGTACCCGCGGCGATTGCGGCGAAGTCGATGTATCCGCAACGCGCAGTAGTCGCGTTAGCCGGCGACGGCTGCTTCATGATGTCCGCGCAAGAACTCGCGACGGCAATGCAATACGACCTGCATGTGATTTTCATCGTCGTGAACAACAGCCACTTCGGGACGATCCGGATGCATCAGGAGCGGCACTATCCGAATCGCGTGCATGGCACCGGTCTCACGAATCCGGATTTTGCGGCATTCGCAAAGTCGTTCGGCGCACATGGAGAGACGGTGGAGCGAACTGAAGATTTCCTGCCGGCGTTGCAGCGTTCTCTTGAGGCGAAGCGCGCGGCAGTGATCGAGATTCGCATGCCGCAGGAGGCGAGCACGCCGGGCGCAACGTTGGAGCAGATTCGCGAGCAGGGAAGGAAACTGCGAGGCGAGACGGCTTAGCGTAGAAGGTTTGTGGACAACGTCCCTCTGCGCCGATGCGTCTTAAGTCGAATTTTTGACATACAGCAGACTTACCATGCGATCACCTTGTGCACCGTTTGACGAATCGGCTAGGGTAGCCATTCGTCTGAACGATTCAGGGAGTCAATATGCTTAAGGCTGCGGTATTTGCAAGTGCGCTGGGATTGTCGAGCGCCGTGTTCGCGATGGACGTGTCCTGTCCAGTTCATCCCACGGCAGAATGGATGAAGGAGAGTGACGCCCGTGCGCAGATCGAAGCGCAAGGCTACAAGATCGCGAAGTTCAAGGTCGACGACAACTGCTATGAGGTCGAAGCCTACAACAAGGACGGCAGAAAGGTGGAATTGAACTACGACACCAAGACGCTTGCAGTCATCAGGCAGAAGATGGAGTAAAAACCCCGGTTTATGCAAGGCTCTCCATGAGAAAAGCCTCGCATCAATGCGGGGCTTTTTTGTGCGCCACGAGCACATGACTCAAGCGTATATGACCGATAAAGCGCCAAGCTCCTTCATCAGAGCAGGCTTGTGAGATTCAATCACGTCGGATTGGATTTGATAGATCACGGACTTGATGACCTCAGTCTGGCTCATATCCGTGTCATGCATCAGCGTCTTGATATCTTCGGCGATGCGAGGTGTCACCTTCATCGACAGTCGTCGCCGTGCAGCGCCTCTGCGTTCCTTGAAACGCTCCGACGCTGATCGGTGCGCCTTAATCAACCGTGCCCGCGGATATTCACCGGATGCAAACCGGTGCAGATAGAGCGTCATGAGCACCTTCCGGAATTCGGTCGAGCTCGCGCTGTCGACCATATAAGCGGCCGAATCGAGAACATCCAGATAGATGGCCGGCAGTTGCGCCTCAATCGGCCTGACTTCCTTCTGCCGCGCTTCGCGGACGGCTGGCGCGGATTGCGCCGGAATGGCGACCACGTGGTCACAGACGTCGCACACCGCCGCGAGAATATTCTTCACTTCACCTTTGCCGTCGCTGAAAGGTACGTCGCGCCGCGCAAAGGTCGTGCTCACAAGCTGCTGGCAGTGGTGGCAGATTGCCTTGCTCTCCTCGCCTTCTTCGTAGAGTTTCATCTTCACAGCTTCGCTCACTGGTGCACGCTGATAAACACGGTCTCCGGATTGCCCACGAAGTAGAACTTCACGTACCGGCCGCAAGGTATAAAAGCGCCCTACTGATTTCGCGCCACCCGTGAGGATTGTCGATGAGTTTTTTTTCGGGAGAAGGCTAACTAATCGAGTTCACGCAAGCAGCACAAACTCAAAGCGCCATAAAAAAACCCCGCCGAAGCGGGGTTCCTGACGTTAAAGCAAGTTGCAAAAACCGCTTACTTCCCGCCCACGCTTTGCAGCGTCGTCCACTTGCCGTCGACAACCTTGTACAGCGTGATGCCGCCGTTCTTCAGGTCGCCCTTGCCGTCGTACGCGAGGTTCGCTGCCGTCACTGCCGGCATCGAGGTCTTCGCGAGCAGCGGCAGGTACTTGGCCGGATCTGTCGAGTTAGCCTTCTTCATGGCGTCGAACATGGCCATTGCGCCGTCGTAAGCGTACGGCGAGTACGTTTGCACATCTTCATTGAAGCGCTTCTTGTACTTCGCGACATAGTCCTTGCCGCCCGGCATTTCTTCCAGCGGCAGGCCGGCGAGCGATGCCACCGTACCGTTCGCTGCGTCACCCGCGATCTGGATGAACGTCGGCGTGTGGACCATTTCGCCGCCCATCAGCGGTGCCTTGATGCCCAGTGCCTTCATCTGCTTGACCATCGGTGCCGCTTGCGAATCCGCGCCGCCGTAATAGATCAGGTCCGGGTTGACCGACTTCAGCTTGGTCAGGATCGACTTGAAGTCGACAGCCTTGTCGTTCGTGTATTCACGATCGACGATCGAGCCGCCCGCTGCCTTCGCTGCCTTTTCGAACTGATCAGCCAGACCTTGGCCGTAGGCCGTGCGGTCGTCGACGATCGCGATCTTCTTCACGCCCAGGGTCTTCACAGCGAACGTGCCGGCGACCGAACCTTGCTGCGTGTCGGACGTCATCATGCGGAACGTGGTTTTGAAGCCTTGTTGCGTGTACTCAGGCGCCGTCGCCATTGCGATTTCGGGGATACCCGCGTTCGCGTAGATGCGCGAAGCCGGAATCGTGGTGCCCGAGTTGAAGTGGCCGAGCATGCCCTTGATACCGTCATCCACCAGCTTTTGTGCAACGGTCGTGCCGGTGCGCGGGTCAGCCTGGTCGTCGGCCGAATCGAGCACGAAGCGAATCTGCTTGCCGCCGATCACCGGCTTGGTTGCGTTCATGTCTTCCACAGCCAGCGTGATGCCGTTCTGGAAGTCCTTACCGTAGTGCGCCTGTGCGCCCGTCATCGGACCGGCAAAGCCGATCTTTACGTCTTCGGTCGATTGAGCGTTGGCCGTCCCCGCCAGCGACATTGCTGCAACCAGCGCTGCGCCTGCCAGCTGTTTCATTTTGTGTTGCATAGCTTCTCCTTGGTACCAGGTGTGGATGGAGCGGTTTTTCGGGGTCGCCGTACCGCTTCCGTTTTTTTGAAGTAATCGATGAGGTTCGCTCAACCGATCGTCATCAAATTTGCATTACCGCCTGCTGCTGCCGTATTCACGCTGACCGAGCGTTCCGTCAACAGACGCTCGAGCGCATAGTCCTCATCGCCGCTTTCCAGCGCGCGAGCCGCGACGCCCTGCACCGAGACGATCGGCCCCGCACGTTTCGCAACTTCCTTCACCAGCGCCAGCAGTTCGTCGCTATCGCCTTCGAACAGGACGGCGTCGAACGGCGTATCGGCGCTCTTCTTCACGCTTGCGTGGGACTTCAACGCGGCAGGAAGCTGCGCCACCAATTGTTCACCAGCCGCGCCCTCGAACAAGGCGTGATTTCCCGTAGCCAGCGCCGCAGCGAACTGCACGCGTGCGCCGCTCGCCGTCGAGGCAATGCACAGCACCGTGCCGCGTGCGCCCAGCGTGTACGTGTTGCGCTCGCCGGTCGGTCCAGACAATACCGCAGTTGCGCCCGCCGGCACATGCGACAGATAACCGTCGCAGCGTGCGGCCAGCACCGGCTGCTGTTCGCTGATCAGCCAGTCGCGCAGCGCCGTCAAGGCAGCGGACGGATTATCCCCGTTCACACCCGCTTGCGGCACATCAACGATCAACGCATCGGCCAGCGACTTCGGCAACCCAGCCGGACGCGTCGCCAGCAGACGCTGCAGATACAGCGCGCCACCTGCTTTCGGACCCGTGCCCGACAGACCTTCACCGCCGAATGGCTGAACACCCACCACCGCGCCGATCACGTTGCGGTTCACGTAGATGTTGCCGACATGCGCGCGGCTGATCACGTGAGCGATCGTTTCGTCGATCCGCGTGTGAATGCCAAGCGTCAGGCCGTAGCCAGTCGTGCGAATCTGTTCGAGCAGCTTGTCCAGCTGGCTGCGGCGGTAACGCACCACATGCAGCACCGGGCCGAACACTTCACGCTTCAATTCGTCGATGCTGTCGAGTTCGATCAGCGTCGGCGGAACAAACGTGCCTTGTCCCGTGCCTTCCGGCATCGGCAGTTGCTCGATCTTGCGGCCTTTCTCGCGCATTGCCGCGACGTGCGCGTCGATACCGCGCTTCGCGTCGAGGTCGATCACCGGGCCGACGTCGATCGACAGGCGATCCGGATTGCCCACCGACAGTTCGCGCATCGCGCCCGTCAGCATTTCGAGCGTGCGGTCCGCAACATCTTCTTGTAGACAAAGAACGCGCAACGCGGAACACCGTTGACCGGCGGAGTCGAACGAGGACTGCAGCACGTCCGCGACCACCTGCTCAGCGAGCGCCGACGAATCGACAATCATCGCGTTCTGGCCGCCGGTTTCGGCGATCAGCGGGATCGGTTTGCCTTCCGGATCGAGACGGTTCGAGAGCGTCTTGTTGATCAGACGCGCGACTTCGGTCGAACCGGTGAACATCACCGCACGGGTGCGCGGATCGGCCACCAGCGCTGCGCCGACCGTTTCACCATTGCCCGGCAGCAGTTGCACCGCGCCCGCCGGCACGCCGGCTTCGCGCAGGATACGCACGGCTTGCGCGGCGATCAGCGGCGTTTGTTCGGCCGGCTTCGCGAGCACGGTGTTACCAGCCGCCAAAGCTGCAGCCACCTGGCCCATAAAAATCGCCAGCGGGAAATTCCACGGGCTGATGCAGACCACCGGACCAAGCGGGCGGTGCGTGTCGTTGGAGAACTCGTTGCGGATCTGCGTCGAGTAGTAGCGCAGGAAATCGATTGCTTCGCGGATTTCCGCGACCGCGTTCGCCAGCGACTTACCGGCTTCACGCACCACAAGACCCATCAGCGTGTGCATCTGGGCTTCGAGCAGATCGGCCGCACGCGCGAGGCAATCGGCGCGGGCATCGACCGGCGTCGCTTGCCAGATCGGTGCGGCGGCGACTGCGTGGGCCATTGCGGCGCTCACATGTTCCGAGGTCGCTTCCACCACAGTACCGACGAGGTCGCGATGATCGGCCGGGTTGCGCACATCACGTGCGACGCCCACGGCGATCTCGTTGTCTTCGAGCATCGGCGCGGCGCGCCACGGATGATGCGCGCTCGCCAGCAACGCCGACGACAGCGAGGCCAGACGATGTTCGTTCGACAGATCGAGGCCCATCGAATTGAGACGCTCGGCGCCGAACAGATTGCGCGGCAGCGGAATCTTCGCGTGCGGTGCGCCGAGCGGGACGATCTTCGAGGCTTCGTCGGCCGGGTCGGCGATCAGGTCCTTGATCGCGACGTTTTCGTCGGCGATGCGGTTCACGAACGACGTGTTCGCGCCGTTTTCCAGCAGGCGGCGCACGAGGTACGCGAGCAGCGTTTCATGCGTGCCAACCGGCGCATACACGCGGCACGGACGGTTCAGCTTGTCGCGGCCGGTGACTTCCTCATACAGCGGTTCACCCATGCCGTGAAGGCACTGGAACTCGTACTGGCCGGGGTAGTAGTTATTGCCCGCGAGGTGATAGATCGCCGACAGCGTGTGCGCGTTGTGCGTGGCGAACTGCGGATAGACGGCATCCGGCGCGCTGAGCAGCTTCTTCGCGCAGGCAAGGTAGGAGACGTCCGTGTAGATCTTGCGCGTGTAGACCGGATAGCCTTCGAGGCCGTCCACTTGTGCGCGCTTGATTTCGGTATCCCAGTACGCGCCCTTCACGAGACGGACCATGATGCGGTGGCGGCTGCGGCGCGCCAGATCGATCAGGTATTCGATTACGAATGGGCAGCGCTTCTGATACGCCTGCACCACGAAACCGATGCCGTTCCAGCCAGCCAGTTCCGGATCGAAGCACAGCGCTTCAAGCAGATCGAGCGAGATTTCGAGGCGGTCGGCTTCCTCAGCGTCGATGTTCAGGCCGATGTCGTAGCGGCGCGCGAGGATCGCCAGCGAGCGCACGCGCGGTAGCAGTTCGCTCATCGTGCGTTCCTGCTGCGAACGCGAGTAGCGTGCGTGGAGCGCCGACAGCTTGATCGAGATGCCCGGGCCTTCGTAAATGCCGCGGCCGCCGGCCGCTTTGCCGATCGCGTGGATCGCCTGTTCGTACGAGGCGTAGTAGCGTTGCGCGTCGGCTTCGGTGGTCGCCGCTTCGCCGAGCATGTCGTACGAGTAGCGGAAGCCGCGTGCTTCGTACTTGCGGCTATTCGCCAGCGCTTCGGAGATGTTCTCGCCCGTGACAAACTGTTCGCCCATCAGGCGCATCGCCATGTCGACGCCCTTGCGGATCAGCGGCTCGCCGCCCTTGCCGATCAGACGCGTGAGCGCCGACGAGAGGCTCGCCTCACTGTTGGTCCCCACCAGTTTGCCGGTGATCATCAAGCCCCACGTTGCGGCGTTGACGAACAGCGACGGCGCCTGGCCGACGTGCGACTTCCAGTCGCCCTTGCTGATCTTGTCGCGGATCAGCGCGTCACGCGTGGCGCGATCGGGAATCCGCAGCAGCGCTTCGGCGAGGCACATCAGCGCGACGCCTTCCTGGCTCGACAACGAGAACTCGTGGATCAGCCCTTCGACGCCGCCGCCACGGCTCTTGGTGCGCAGCGTTTCGACCAGCTTGCCGGCCATCGTCTGTACGTCGCCCGCGAGGTTGGCCGGCAAACGCGCCTGGCCGAGCAGGAACGGCACGCATTCCGGCTCGGGACGGCGGTACGCAGCGGTGATCGCCGCGCGCAGCACCGATTGCGGTTGCACGTTCTGCGCGAATTCGAGGAACGGATGCGACGCACCGTCTTCCTCGTGCTCCACCGCGGCGCCGTCAGCCAGATCGGCCGAGCCGGTGTGGCCCGACAATTCCGGCGGCAATTGGCCGTGCTCGATCTTTTCGAGGTACGCGAAGATCGCCTGCTTGATCAGCCAGTGCGGAGTGCGTTCGAGCCGGGTGGCGGCGTCTTTCAGCCGGGAACGCAGGAGGTCGTCGACCTTGACGCCAAGGGTGGTGCTAGCCATGTTTCCTTCTTCGGATACCAAACGAATTCGCTGGGAAAGACTAAAAGTTGGGCGAATCGTACGCCTCCAAATAAAAAGGTGCAACCATGCGCTGAGCATGGTTGCACCTTTTTAAAAGCCCTGTACGGCGGGGGTTTGCGCCGAATGGCGCTGCGCGTGGCGACGGCGGTTGCGATCAGTACTTTCCCTGGCGTGATTCTTTTCGCTTTTACCCTTATCAGATTGCTCGGCGCGCCGTTATACAGAATATGGATGGTCGCGGCCGCAAGGCACGCACATAAAAACGGTACGGGGTTTTAGAGGACTGGCGAAATGGAAAAGTGGTTAGTGATATTGGGCATCTGGGCGATGTGCGCCACGTGTGGCGTGCTTTTCATCCGCGGCGCGACGCGCGGCCCGGGCAGACGTGAGACGGAAGAAAGACGGGCGCGTCCGGCATCGCGCGCATCGGCTGGCGATGCGCGGGCAGCTTTGAACGATTGAGGGGCTAAGCCGGACGGTTAATGATGGACATCAAGACGCCGCTCCTCGACTGACACCGCAAAGCAGGTACGCGCCGCACGGCTCACACCGGGCGGCGATGCAGACGCACGCGTCAATGCCGTGGAATGGGGTCGTACTGCGCGCAGGTGTCGTCAGGCGAAACGAGCTGGTCGTGCAGACGGCATAGCCGGCTATCCGCCACGCTCGCGCCAAACCCGGAACTGAACACGGCGAGGCCCGGAATGCTCTGCTCCAGTGAATGCCGATCCTCGGCGCGATACCGGCAGCTTGCGCAGCGCGGCGCGCACGCATCGAAGCGTGCGTGGGCCGTGCCGGCGATGCGGACCGCCTCGCTCATCACGTGCCCTGCCCCAAGCTATTCCAGTACGGTGCGAACACGTGCGCGGACAGCGCGTAGCCGATGGCGATATTGACTACCACGCCCGCCGTAAAGGCCAGGAACGGTTTCAGGCCGGTGGCCGAGAGCGCGCGCAGGCGTGTGGTCAACCCGATGCTCAGGAAACAGAACGTGAACGCCCACGTGCGCAAGGCAGTGATCGGCGCGACGAATTCGGGCGTGACGACCTTGCGGTAGTCGGCCAGCGAGTAGTGGCTGGCGATCCACGTCACCAGCGCTGAAGCGATTACGAAGCCGATCACGAACTTCGGAAAACGCGCCCAGATTTCACCGGCGTTCGCCTTCGCTTTGACGCCGCTGTCCTGCGACTCCCAGCGCGTCGTCGCGACGATGGCGAGCACGAACGCCCAGATACCGATCCAGATATCGCGGCCGACCACCTTCATCAGCGTGAACGCCTGCAGCGATGCCTCGGGGGCGCCCGCAATCGCACCGCCCGCGTGTTTCGCGAAGTCGCCGTAAGCTTGCGCGGCGGCAATACCCGCGGCGTCGGCGAACTCGGACGTGCCGATCCATGCGCCCGCCACTGCTGTCGAGAGTCCCAGCGAGCGCGACGCAAAGGGCAGGACGAAAATCATCACGATCGCCCACAAGACCACCAGCGTAATCGCTACCGACACCTGCTCGCGTTTGGCGCGCACCGCACCGGCAATCGCGATCGCCGCCGACACGCCGCACACCGCGCCACCCACGCCCAGCACGGCCGCAAACCGCCGGTCGAGACCGAACGCCTTGGCGGCAAAGAAGATCACGAAGAACGTCACGAGCGAGACGATGGTCGCCTGCCCGACCGCGACCGGCCCCGCCCACACCAGCAAGGTGAACGGCAGCGTCGCGCCGAGCAACACGATGCCGACCTTGATATAAAACTCCACGCGCAAGCCCGCTGAAAACCACTCGGGCAACGTGAACACATTGGAAATCAGGAGGCCGAGCGCCAGTGCCACCAACGGCGGCTCGAGGTTGTACTTCGACGCATTGACCCACGCGCCCAGCGTGAAGATCAGCGCCGATGCGATGAACAGGATCAGGAACGAGCCAAGGAAAATGCCGACCCGCTGCTTCAGCGCGGCAAGGCTCACGCCGAACAGCACAGCGAACACGACGAACAGCGCGACATAGTTCGGCAGATGCTTGCCGATGTCCTGCGCGGCCTGTCCCACGCTCGCCCATTTGGCGGGCGCCACCGCCAGCCACTTGATGCTGCTGCCCGAGGCGAACAGCGCCCAGGCAATCACGATCACCAGCAGGCCGATCCAGACGGCCCACCAGTCTTCAGTTGAAAAGAGCCCGCCGCCGTGTGCGCTATGGTCACTGCGCGGTTTGCCGGGCGCGGCGCCGGTCGGCAACGTCTGGTTGGTATCGCTCATCGCAAATGCCCCGAGGAAGTTGAGGTGCATCGGCGCGGTATTTTTGAGTTTTGCCTGAAGGTGCGCCGATTCGGCGAAATATAGGCGAGCGACGTCCCAAAACGAAACGACCATTCGCTCTATGAATATGACTTAAAGGAGTAATGCTGCGAAGTTGTCGCAAAGCGGCCGGCAGCGGGCGTCAGATGTCGAGGGGATCGACTTCGAGATTCCAGCGCAGCACGCCTTTCAGGCCGCGCAGCATCGGTTGCCATGCGCGCAAAGTGGCCTGCAACGCGGCCCGCGACGCGCTTTCGATCAGCAATTGCGCCCGATGTACGTGCATCACCTTGACGATGGTGAGCGGCACGGCGTCATAGACTGTCACGCGCCCGGCGGCCGGGATCTCCGTCAGCGCGGCGGCCGCCTGCTGCAGGAACGCGAGCGCGGCTTCGAGTGTGCGGCCTTCGGCGCGCAGCAAAGCCTGATAGGCGAACGGCGGCAGATGAGCGTCGCGCCGCTCGGCCAGCGTCGAATTGGCAAAGCCGACGTAGTCATGTCGCCCCAGCGCGTGATACAGCGCATGGCGCGGATAGCGCGTCTGCACCAGCACTTCACCCGGCAAACCGGCGCGGCCTGCGCGGCCGCTCACTTGCATCAATTGCGCGAAGAGGCGTTCGCTCGCGCGGAAGTCGTGTGAAAACAAGGCGGTGTCGGCGTTCAGCACGCCGACCAGCGACACCCGCTGGAAGTCGTGGCCCTTTGCGATCATCTGCGTGCCGACGAGGATGTCGACCTCGCCGGCGTGGACATCGGAAAACAGCGCCTGCGCGCTGCCTTTGCGGCGTGTGCTGTCGGCGTCGATGCGCAGCACGCGGGCGCCGGGCACCGCGCTCGCCAGCGTTTCTTCGACGCGTTGCGTGCCGCGTCCCATCGGCGCGATGTCGACATTGCCGCAGTCCGGGCACGAGCGCGGAATGCGCGATTCCCAGCCGCAGTGGTGGCAGCGCAGCGCGCGCTCCGGTTTGTGCAAGACGACGTAGGCGCTGCAGCGTGGGCAACCGGCCACCCAGCCGCAGGCGTCGCAGGAGAGCTGTGGTGCGTAACCGCGCCGGTTCAGGAACACGAGACTTTGCTCGCCGCGCTCGAGCCGCGCCTTCAACGCCGCAATCAACGGCCCGGACAAACCCTCCACCGAGGCCCGCCCGCGCCGCCGCTCTTCTTCGAGATCGATCAGCCTGACGGTCGGCAGAACGGCCTCGGCAACTGCACGGCGCGACAGCGTGAGACGCTTGTAGCGTCCCTGATCCGCCTGCCACCAGCTTTCCAGCGACGGCGTAGCCGAGCCGAGCACAACCGGCAAACCGAGTTGCTTGCCGCGATAGATCGCCAGATCGCGTGCCGAATAGCGCAAGCCTTCCTGTTGCTTGTAGGCCGGATCGTGTTCTTCGTCGACGACGATGATCGCGAGTTTCGGCAGCGAGGCAAGCACCGCCAGCCGCGTACCGAGCACGATGCGAGCGCGCCCGGTGTGCGCCGCGAACCAGTTGCGGGCGCGTTCGCCTTCCGCGAGACCGCTGTGCAGCGTGACGATCGAGGTGCCTTCGAGCGCGGCAAAACGCGCACGGAAGGCCGACTCGAACTGCGGCGTCAGATTGATTTCAGGAACGAGGACGAGGGCCTGCGCGTCGGGCTTCGCCGCCAGAATCTCGGCGAGCGCGCGCAGATACACCTCCGTTTTGCCGCTGCCCGTCACGCCGTGCAGCAGGAAGGGCGCGAACCCGTTCGCGTCGCGAATCGCTTCGACCGCAGTCGCCTGTTCGTCTGTGAGCGTGGGCAGGATGGGTGCGGGCGTATCCGGTGATGCGGGAGTGGCGAGCACTTCGGCGGCTTCGATCACCTCAAGCGCGACCCAGCCTTCGGCTTGCCATGCGTCCAGGGTTGCGATGGCTTTGGGATGAAGCGCGCGAGCGTCGGCGACGCTCAGAAATTCGGCCTCCGCCAAGGCTTGGGCAAGCTTGCGCAATGCGCTTGCACGCGCCGGCAATGTTTCCGGCAACGCGGCGCGACCCTCAGCGGTCAGGCTGTAGCGCTCCTCAGGTGCGAAAAGGCGCGACCAGCGCGAAGCGTCACGCAGGGCTTGCGGCAAAGCGGGCAGTGCCACCTCACCGAGACCGCGTTGATAGTAGTCGGCGGCGAAGGCTGCGAGCCGCAGCCATTCGGTCGACACTGGCGGGCAGGCGGTACAGACATGGGTAACCGCTCGCAGGCGGTCAGCGGGTACGTCACTGTGAGTGGTCACTTCGCAGACGAGACCCACCACGTGACGCTTGCCGAACGGCACGCTCACCATCATGCCCGGCGCGACACGCTCGGGCGTGTCGCAGCGGTAGTCGAACAAGGTCGGCAGCGGATGATCCAGCGCGACGCGGACGAACACTTCACTCACGCGGCGATGTGGATCGAGTGAACGGATGCGGCATGACGCCGCGTCACGGTGCACATTGAGCAAACGACGAGTCCGTCGAAGTTAAAGTAAAACTTCAATTTCGGCGCTAAGTTTTGGATTCGGCTGAACAATTGCAATCGGTCCGCTTGCCTGTGGATAACTTTGTTGAGAACTTCGTTCAGATAGGCCGGGAACCGCGCTGCAGCGGCCTTCTGTGGGTTTCCGCACATTTTGCCGTGCCCCCTTGAAACCCTTGCCAGACAAGGCTTAGATCAAATGCGCCTGCAATGTGCAAGGGCTAGGGCACGACGAAAGCTTCTACCGCGCCGCAGCGTGAACAATGTGCATAAGTCAAGTCTTGACTTTCGCAAGACCGCCATCTGACGGCCTGCCGACTACAAATATTCCCTTAGGCCGAGAGCCCAGTTCGCTGCGCTGCAGCAAAAATGGCAACGTTTTCGGCGTCAGCTTGGTGCATGCGCGCCACTGCGAATCGCGCGACTATGACGATGGACTTCATCCACGAGCTCAGCAACATTCTCCGGCGGCGTGAACTGCGAAATGCCGTGGCCGAGATTGAAAACGTGACCAGGATGATTACCGAAGCTGTCGAGCACGGCACGCGCTTCCATGCGGATTGCGGCCGGCGGCGCAAACAGCACCGAAGGATCGATATTGCCTTGCAGCGCCACCTTGCTACCCACGCGCTCGCGCGCCTTGCTCAGGTTCACGGTCCAGTCGAGACCCACCGCATCCACGCCGATATCGGCGATCTCGTCGAGCCACAACCCGCCGCCCTTCGTGAAGGTGATCACCGGCACTTTTTCTCCGTCGTGATCGCGTTTCAGTAGGCTCACGACCTGCTGGATGTACTGCAACGAGAAGCGTTGGTAGACGCCGTCCGCGAGCGCCCCGCCCCACGTGTCGAAGATCATCACGGCTTGCGCGCCGGCTTCGATCTGCGCATTCAGGTACGCCGCAACCGATTTCGCATTGACGTCGAGAATTCGGTGCATCAGGTCCGGACGCGCGTACAGCATCGATTTGACCGTGCGGAAGTCCGCTGAACCGCCGCCTTCCACCATGTAACACGCCAGTGTCCACGGGCTGCCCGAAAAGCCGATCAGCGGCACGCGCTGGCGGCCTTGCGCGTCGGTCAGCGCGGTGCGGATTTCGCGCACCGCGTCGGTCACGTAGCGCAGCGTGGCGTCGATATCGGGGACGGCCAGGCGCGCCACATCGTCTTCCGTGCGCACCGGACGAGCGAATTTCGGGCCCTCGCCAGCGACGAACTCGAGACCCAGGCCCATGGCGTCAGGCACGGTGAGGATATCGGAGAACAGGATCGCGGCGTCGAGCGGATAGCGCTCGAGCGGCTGCAGCGTGACTTCCGCTGCGTACGCCGGGTTCTTCGCCAGACCGAGGAAACTCCCCGCGCGACCCCGCGTCGCGTTGTATTCCGGCAGGTAGCGGCCAGCCTGCCGCATCAGCCAGATCGGCGTGTAGTCGGTCGGCTGGCGCAGCAGCGCGCGCAGGAAAGTATCGTTCAGGAGTTTATGGGCCACGTTGCGTACGACTGAAGGCAAAGAAGCATTTTACCGGACCCGGCAGGCCGCATCGCGCTTGATGCGGGCAATAACTGTGGCGCACCTTGCTTGCGGCCGGCTTTTTTGCAGCCCGGTGCGGCGCCATGACTCGGCTGAACGGCCAATGTTCAAGCGTGAATTGCCGGGCTATCATCCGACGGCCTTACCAAACAATTACGCGCAATCAAGGAGACTCGATGAACAAGGCAGCACTCGCACTGCTCGGCGTTCTGGCCGGTGTTTTGATGCACGCAGGCGTGGCCCAGGCGCAGAGCGCCGCCACCGCCGCGGCGCCCTCGCGGCTAGACGACATTCTCGCGCGCGGCACGCTGCGCGCCTGTACGACCGGCGATTACAAGCCGTACTCGTTTTACAAGGCAGACGGCCAATTCGAAGGCATCGATATCGACATGGCCGAGTCGCTCGCCAAATCGCTCGGCGTGAAGGCGGAATTCGTCAAGACATCGTGGCCGAACCTGATGAACGACTTCGTGGCGAAATGCGACGTCGGCGTGGGCGGTGTTTCGCCGACGCTCGAGCGCCAGAAGCGCGCGTTTTTCACGCAGGCGTACATGATCGACGGCAAGACGCCGATCGTTCGGTGTGACGACGTCAACAAGTATCAAACGGTGGCGCAGATCGATCAACCGGCGACCCGCGTGATCGTCAATCCGGGCGGTACCAACGAGCGTTTCGCCAAGCAGTATTTCCCGCATGCGAACCTGACCGTCTATCCGGACAACGTGACGATCTTCAAACAAATCCTCGCCGGTAAGGCCGACGTGATGGTGACCGATGCATCGGAGACCCTGCTGCAACAAAAGCTGAATCCGGGCCTTTGCTCGGTGCATCCGGACAAGCCCTTCCAGTATGGCGAGAAGGCTTGGCTGCTGCCGCGCGGCGATGTGGCCTTCCAGCAATACGTCGATCAATGGTTGCACCTTGCGCGAGCGACCGGGGAATATCAGGCGATCTCGGATAAGTGGCTGAAGTGAAGGTTGTGAGGTGCGGCCTGCGTCGCGCTTAATTGGAAAAGGCAAGCGGCTTGAACGATTAATAGGTCCGCATGGCTGAGACAATCGTGTAACCAGACCCCAAGGCGCTACGCAAAACCCGAACAATGCCGTTGAACAAGGGCCCAACGAACCGGCCGCTTGCACGATTACCCTCATGTGCGGGGTGTTGCAGCGCAGCGCACATACTTGTCCGCACACAGACGGACTTCGTAACGCTGGAAAAGCGCCTGTAATACAGCCGATTCATGCAGAAAAAGATGAGCATGCAACCATTTCATGCGGAATCGACTGAATGGATTACGCCGCAATATGCGTCGCGAATAGCATCAATCAAGCGTATGAAATTGCGTTACAGTCATCGGTAAAAATTACTTTTAAAACGTTTCGGATTGGAAATAAGTCCCGCAACGCCTTATCTGGCGGGCGTTACAACCTGAAACACTTTGTTACCGCGCTCGTAGGTTAATTCGCCCACAATGCCCTCAACGGTTTCAACACGGATGTGGCTGGGTGCGTGGTGTGAGCGGATACGATGCACTTGCCGGTCGGCGTTTGCCGAAGCCCTGTGAAGGGGCATCCCTGCTGGGGCCGTAGTCGACGCAGGGTCGTCGTCTCAGTTGGTTCCATCTTTGGTCTCCTCGCGCTAACCCCGTAGCGTGTGGTTTTTAGCGGGCTCCAGGCCCGCTTTTTTTTCGTCTGGTCAAACGTTTGCGAGCTGCCGGGCGGGTCAATTTGCGGCCCACGGATTCATTCGATGGCAAACGGTTTTCCCCAAGATGTCGGCCGGCGCCGCGCGAATCTTCGCGCGGCGCCGAACCCGCTTGGCCATCAGGCCGTCTTGTCTTCCTGCACCTTCAATTCACTGATCATCCGTTCGCGCATGACGAATTTCTGCACCTTGCCGGTCACCGTCATCGGCAGTTCGTCGACGAAGCGGATGTACTTCGGCACCTTGTAGTGCGCGATCTGGCCCTGACAGAACTGCTGGATTTCCTCCGCTGTGGCCTGCTCTCCTGAGCGCAATACGATCCACGCACACACTTCCTCGCCGTACTTCGCGTCGGGCACGCCGAAGACCTGCACGCTTTGGATTTTCGGGTGGCGGAACAAAAACTCCTCAATCTCGCGCGGGTAGATGTTTTCGCCGCCGCGAATCAGCATGTCCTTCAGGCGGCCGACGATGTTGCAGTAGCCTTCGGCATCGAGCGTCGCCAGATCGCCGGTATGCATCCAGCCGTCGACGATGCTTTCCCGCGTCTTCGCTTCGTCCCCCCAATAGCCCTGCATCACTGAATAACCTTTGGTGCACAGTTCGCCCGTCTCGCCGATCGGCACGATCGCGCCGAGCGGGTCGACGATCTTCACCTCCAGATGCGGCTGGATACGCCCGACCGTCGTGGTGCGTTTGTCGAGCGGATCGGTAGTCGAACTCTGGAAGGACACCGGGCTGGTCTCCGTCATGCCGTATGCGATCGTGATCTCGTTCAGATGCATCTTCGAGACGACCTTCTTCATCGTCTCGATCGGGCACGGCGAACCGGCCATGATTCCGGTGCGCAGCCGCGAAAAGTCATAAGTGGCGAAATTCGGATGATCGAGTTCGGCGATGAACATGGTCGGCACCCCGTGCAGCGCGGTGCACTGCTCTTCGGCGACGGCCGCCAGGGTGGCAGCTGGATCGAAGCCCTCACCTGGAAACACCATATTCGCGCCGACCGATACGCAGGCCAGCACCGCCAGCACCATGCCGAAGCAGTGATAGAGCGGGACGGGAATGCACAGGCCGTCCTGCTCCGTTAGGCGCATCGCCATCGCGATATAGCGCGCGTTGTTGACGACGTTCCTGTGGGTCAGCGTCGCGCCCTTCGGATTGCCGGTCGTACCGCTGGTGAACTGAATGTTGATCGGGTCGTGGGAGGAAAGCGTCGCGCCGATGGCGTCGAGCCTGGCGACGTCGAGTGTTGCGCGGCCCTGCTCGATCACGTCGGAGAAGGTCAGCATGCCGGGCGTTTCCGTGTCGCACATGCGGATCACGTAGCGCAGATCGGGCAGGCGTGCGGCGTGCAGTTCGCCCGGCGCCTGGGTCGCCAGCTCCGGCGCGAGCTCCTGCAGCATCTCGAGGTACATCGATGTCTTGAAACGCTCTGCGGCAATGATCGCCTTGCAGCCCACCTTGTTCAAGGCGTACTCAAGTTCGGCGAGCCGGTAAGCCGGGTTGATGTTGACGAGCACGGCGCCGATGCGTGCCGTCGCGAACTGCGTAAGCAGCCATTCCACCCGGTTCGGCGACCAGATGCCGACGCGGTCGCCCTTCACGATGCCGAGTGCGAGAAGACCGGCCGCCAGCACGTCGATTTCTTCGGCGAACTCCTTCCATGTCCAGCTGATTCCTTGCTCACGAAACACCACGGCCGGGCGCTCAGGGAAACGCGCCGCGGTGTCGCGCAGAAACTGGCCTACCGGTGCTTCGCTCAACGGGATCTCGGTCGACCCGCGAACATACGACAGGTTGTCCTTGGGTTCGATGAGTGCGCCTTCGCCTGACAGGTGGGTTGCCATGGTGTTGTCTCCGTGAGCGGAAGCTCGCCCAGTCTATTGAAATGAAATTGAAATCGATTGTGCCACCGGCGTGTGTCTGTACGGCATCAAGTCTTACCCGCACCGCATCGACTGCTGCTGGGGGCGCCGCAACCGCGCATTGTTCGCTCGGAATGCACGATTTTGCTGACCTTTCCGTAAACGTCAAGTGAAGGTCAAAAAAAAGCAGCCACGAAGGCTGCTTTCTCTCTGATACGTGGTGCTTAGTTCTGACCGCGCAGCTTGCGCAGACGCTGGATCGCAGCGAGCTGAGCCGTCGCGTACGCCAGTTCCGCTTGCGCGGTAGCGTATTCAAGGTTCGAACCCGTGTTCTGCAGCGCTTCTTCTGCGCGCTTGCGTGCATCTTCGGCCTTGGCTTCGTCGAGATCCTTGCCGCGGATCGCCGTGTCGGCGAGAACCGTCACAGCGCCAGGCTGGATTTCGAGGATACCGCCGGCGACGAACACAAACTCTTCTTCGCCGTTTTCAGCTTCGATGCGCACCGCACCCGGACGAATCCGCGTGATGAGCGGCGTGTGGCCCGGCAAAATGCCGAGTTCACCTGCTTCGCCCGGCAGCGCGACGAACTTCGCCTGGCCCGAGAAGATCTGCTCTTCCGCGCTGACGACGTCTACTTTAATGGTTGCCATATCGACTCCTGTGGCGACCCGAGTTAGCGCTTTGGCGCTTATTCGGGTCCCATGCAAGGCTGGATTGAGTGTAGTGAGAGGCGCCGTTTCCGCGAAATACTACCCCGCAGGTAGCATTTCAGCGCGGAGCGGCACCCGCTTCGTTACACCCGACCTTTACTGGATCTTCTTGGCCTTTTCGAAGGCTTCGTCGATCGTGCCGACCATGTAGAACGCTTGTTCCGGCAGGTGGTCGCACTCGCCTTCAACGATCATCTTGAAGCCACGAATGGTTTCCTTCAGCGGCACGTACTTGCCCGGCGAACCCGTGAACACTTCAGCGACGTGGAACGGCTGCGACAGGAAACGCTGGATCTTACGAGCGCGCGCCACGGCGAGCTTGTCTTCCGGCGCCAGTTCGTCCATACCCAGAATCGCGATAATGTCGCGCAATTCCTTGTAGCGCTGCAGCGTTTGCTGCACGCCGCGCGTGATTGCGTAGTGCTCTTCGCCGATCACGTTCGGGTCGATCTGACGCGAGGTCGAATCGAGCGGGTCCACTGCCGGGTAGATACCCAGCGAAGCGATGTCACGCGACAACACGACGGTTGCGTCCAAGTGGCCGAAAGTCGTAGCCGGCGACGGGTCGGTCAAGTCATCCGCAGGGACGTACACGGCCTGAACCGACGTGATCGAGCCGGTCTTGGTCGACGTAATACGCTCTTGCAGCTTACCCATTTCTTCAGCCAACGTCGGCTGATAGCCCACTGCCGACGGCATACGGCCGAGCAGTGCCGACACTTCCGTGCCTGCCAGCGTGAAACGGTAGATGTTGTCGACGAAGAACAGCACGTCGAGGCCTTCGTCACGGAAGTGCTCAGCCATCGTCAGACCGGTCAGCGCGACGCGCAGACGGTTGCCCGGCGGCTCGTTCATCTGGCCGTACACCAGCGCGACCTTGTCGAGAACGTTCGAGTCCTTCATTTCGTGATAGAAGTCGTTCCCTTCGCGGGTACGCTCACCAACACCGGCGAACACGGAGTAACCACCGTGTTCCTTAGCGATGTTGTTGATCAGTTCCATCATGTTCACGGTCTTGCCCACACCGGCGCCACCGAACAGGCCAACCTTACCGCCCTTGGCGAACGGGCAGATCAGGTCGATAACCTTGATGCCGGTTTCGAGCAGTTCCGTCGACGGCGATAGTTCGTCGAACGCCGGGGCCTTCTGGTGAATACCGCGAACCACGTCCGAGTTGATCGGGCCGGCTTCGTCGATCGGGCGACCCAGCACATCCACGATCCGGCCGAGGGTCGGCTTGCCAACCGGCACGCTGATCGGCTTGCCGGTGTTCTTCACCGTCGTACCACGGCGCAGACCGTCCGATGCACCCAGACAGATGGTGCGGACGACGCCGTCGCCCAGCTGCTGCTGGACTTCGAGGGTCAGTTCCGAACCTTCGAGAATGAGCGCGTCGTAAATCTTCGGCATGTGGTCACGCGGGAATTCCACGTCGATCACCGCGCCGATGCACTGTACGATCTTGCCTTCTACCAAAGCAGTAGTACTCATCGCTTTTCCTTTAGATACTCAATTCTTCACTCGCGCAAAGGCGCAGTTTTGGTGGGGGCGCCCAGCCGGGTGCGCCTCACAGGGCGCACACGAAGCGGCGTACCTGACCTTTATGGTCAGACTGCCGCCGCGCCACCGACGATTTCCGACAGTTCTTTCGTGATCGCGGCCTGACGGCTCTTGTTGTACACGAGCTGTAGTTCGTTGATGACCGTCTTCGCATTGTCCGAAGCGGCCTTCATTGCGACCATCCGTGCCGACTGCTCCGATGCCATGTTTTCCGCGACGGCCTGATAGACCAGCGCTTCGACATAACGCACCAGCAGTTCGTCCACCACTGCCTGTGCATCCGGCTCGTAGATGTAGTCCCACTGCGTGCTCGGCGTCGTGCCGTCTTCGTCCTTGCGCTCGAACTGGTCTGCCGACAGCGGCAGCAGTTGCTCGATCACCGGCTCCTGCTTCATCGTGTTGACGAAGCGCGTGTACGCGAGGTACACCGCCGAAACCTTGCCTTCCGAGTACAGGTCGAGCTGCACCTTCACCGCGCCGATCAACTTTTCCAGATGCGGCGTGTCGCCCAGATGCACGACATTCGACACCACCTTGGCGCGCAGACGATTCAGGAAACCCAGACCCTTGGTACCGATCGCAGTTGCTTCGATCGTCTTGCCCTGGCCTTCCAGTTCCTTGAACTTCTGCAGCGACGCACGCAGCACGTTGGTGTTCATACCACCGCACAAACCTTTATCGGTCGTGACGAGGATGATGCCGGCCGTTTTCGCGCCTTCGTTCGACACCATGAACGGGTGACGATACTCCGGGTTCGCACGGCTCATGTGCGCAGCGATATCGCGGACCTTGTCGGCATACGGGCGAGCAGCGCGCATGCGCTCCTGAGCGCGGCGCATCTTCGATGCGGCCACCATCTCCATCGCTTTCGTGATCTTGCGCGTGTTTTGCACGCTCTTGATCTTGCCGCGAATTTCCTTCATTCCAGCCATTGCTTACTCCTTGTCGGCCCGAGTCAGCGCTTTAGCGGTTACTCGGGTCCCATGCAAAGCGATCGAAGCAGCGCGAGTTCAGTTGCCTGCGGCCCGCGCCGCTTCAAGGTCCGTTTATGCCTTGCGGGTCACTCGCGGATCAATAAGCGCCGGACTTCTTGAAGTCTTTGAGAGCCGTGTGCAGCAGGGCTTCGTCGTCCTTCGAGAGTTCCTTGGTGTCTTCGATGCGCTTGATCAGGTCTGCGTGCTTCGACTTCAGGTAATCGCGCAGGCCCTTTTCGAACGGCAGCACTTGCGCGACTTCGAGGTCGTCGAGGTAACCGTTGTTCGCAGCGAACAGCGCGACAGCCAGTTCCCACACTTGCAGCGGCTGATACTGCGGCTGCTTCAGCAGTTCCGTCACGCGGCGGCCGCGCTCCAGTTGCTTGCGGGTTGCTTCGTCGAGGTCAGATGCGAACTGCGCAAACGCTGCGAGTTCACGGTACTGCGCCAGGTCGGTACGGATACCGCCCGACAGCTTCTTCACAACCTTGGTTTGAGCCGCACCACCCACGCGCGAGACCGACACACCGGCGTTAATTGCCGGGCGGATACCTGCGTTGAAAAGGTCGGTTTCCAGGAAGATCTGGCCGTCGGTAATCGAGATCACGTTCGTCGGAACGAATGCGGTCACGTCGCCTGCTTGCGTTTCAATGACCGGCAGTGCCGTCAGCGAACCGCTCTTGCCCTTCACTTCGCCGTTCGTGAACTTCTCGACGTACTCTTCCGAGACGCGAGCAGCACGCTCCAGGAGACGCGAGTGCAGATAAAACACGTCACCCGGATACGCTTCACGGCCCGGCGGGCGGCGCAGCAGCAGCGAGATCTGACGGTATGCCCAAGCTTGCTTGGTCAAATCGTCATAAACGATCAGGGCGTCTTGACCGCGGTCGCGGAAGTATTCGCCCATCGTGCAGCCGGCGTACGGTGCGAGGTATTGCATCGCAGCCGATTCCGAAGCCGAAGCGGCCACGACGATCGTGTATTCCAGCGCGCCGGTTTCTTCCAGCTTGCGGACCACGTTCATGATCGACGAAGCTTTCTGACCGATCGCGACGTAGATACAGAAGAGGTTCTTGCCCTTCTGGTTGATGATCGCGTCGACTGCGACTGCGGTCTTGCCGCACTGGCGGTCGCCGATGATCAGCTCACGCTGGCCACGGCCAACCGGCACCATCGCGTCGATCGACTTCAGACCGGTTTGAACCGGCTCCGAAACCGACTTACGCCAGATCACGCCCGGAGCAATCTTTTCGATTGCGTCGGTTTTCTTCGCGTTGATCGGGCCCTTGCCGTCGATCGGGTTGCCGAGTGCATCGACCACGCGGCCGAGCAGTTCCGGACCCACCGGCACTTCGAGAATACGGCCCGTCGTCTTGACGATGTCGCCTTCCGAAATATGTTCGTACTCACCCAGAATCACGGCGCCGACCGAGTCGCGCTCGAGGTTCAGTGCGAGACCGAAGGTGTTGCCCGGGAATTCGAGCATTTCGCCCTGCATCACTTCCGACAGGCCGTGGATACGCACGATACCGTCGGTCACGGAGATCACAGTGCCCTGGTTGCGAACGTCTGCGCTCGCTTCAAGGCCCTGGATCCTGCTCTTGATCAGCTCGCTGATCTCAGAGGGATTGAGTTGCATTATTCGCTCCTGATAGTCAATTCTGTTGCGTGCCAGCCGCTTCAGCGCCTTGGGCACTTCAGGCCGTCAGAGCCGTCTGCATGCTGGCAAGCCGCGCGCGGACCGAGGTATCGAGCACTTCGTCGCCGACCGTCACGCGCACGCCGCCGATGAGCGACGAGTCGACTTCGACCGTCGGCTTCAGCTTGCGCTTGAATTTGCGTTCGAGACCTGCGACGAGTTCGTTCAACTGCGCGCCTTCGAGCGGGAATGCGCTGACGATCAGCACATCTGCCGCCCCTTCGCGGGCGTTCTTCAACTCTTCGAACTGCGTGGCGATTTCCGGCAGCAATTGCAGACGATGGTTATCGACCAGCATTTGCACCAGATTCTTCGCTTGCGCATTGTCCTTGAGCGGCGACTTGACCGCGGACAGCAGCAGATCGCTGACCTGTGCGCGGCTCACTTTCGGGCTCGAGGCGATCGACAGCACTTCGGGCAGACGCGCAACCTGTGCCAGCTCCTGCACGAGCGTGGACCAGGCGGCGATGTCACCAGCTTCGGCCACGCCAAACAGCGCTTCTGCGTACGGACGGGCGATGGTTGCAAGTTCGGCCATGATCAGAGCTCGGCTTTCAGTTGATTCAGCAGGTCAGCGTGAGCTGCCTGGTCGACTTCGCGCTTCAGGATCTGTTCAGCGCCTTTCACTGCCAGCGCGGCAACTTCGCCGCGCAGCGTTTCGCGGGCCTTCACGACTTGCTGTTCCGCGTCGGCCTTCGCTTGCGCGATGATGCGAGCGGCTTCAGCTTGTGCTTGAGCCTTGATTTCGTCGGCGACTGTCACTGCGCGCTTTTCTGCCTCAGCAATACGTTGCTGACCGTCGTTGCGTGCCTGAGCCAGTTCCTGGTCGACGCGCTTGTGGGCGGCTTCGAGTTCAGCCTTGCCCTTTTCAGCGGCAGACAAACCGTCAGCAATCTTCTTTGAGCGCTCGTCGAGGGCGTTGATCAACGGCGGCCACACGAACTTCATCGTGAACCACGCGAGGATCAGGAACACGACCATTTGCGCAAACAGGGTTGCGTTGAGATTCACGGTGTTTCCTTAAACGTTGCTAGTTCGGAAAGTGAAACGGCAAGGCGCTCATCGATTCTGTATTCGATCAGCGCCCAAGTGCCCGTTCCGCCCTGCGCCTTTACCAGTTATAGCTCAGGCGCAAACTTCCGAGGAACCTCAGCCTGCCAGCTTCGACAGCAGCGGGTTCGCGAACGCGAACAGCATTGCCACACCAACGCCAATCAGGAACGCAGCATCGATCAGACCAGCCAGCAGGAACATCTTGGTTTGCAGCGGGTTCATCAGTTCCGGTTGACGAGCACATGCTTCGATGTACTTGCCACCCATCAGGCCGATACCGATACAGGCGCCGATTGCACCCAGGCCGATGATGATGCCGATACCGATGGCGGTCAGACCCTGGATGTTGGCGATGAAAGCTTGCATGATCACTCCTTTGTGAAAAGTCTTTTAGAACTGGTTGGAACTGGGATTTAATAAAAACAAAACTAAAACAATTCGTCGTTCGACACGCCGTGATTAGTGGCTGTCGTGTGCCTGTCCGATGTACACCAGCGTCAGCATCATGAAAATGAACGCTTGCAGCAGAACGATCAGGATGTGGAAGATCGCCCAGACCGTGCCTGCAATGACGTGGCCGATAAAGCCGAGCACTGACGCGTCCGCGCCGAAACCCCACATGCTGCCGAGGAGAGCAATCAGCAGGAACAACAGCTCGCCCGCGTACATGTTGCCGAACAGCCGCATGCCGAGCGAAACCGTCTTTGCGACGAACTCGATGATGTTCAATGCAAGGTTCGGGATCCACAGCAGCGGATGCGCGCCGAACGGAGCCGACAGCAGTTCATGCACGAAGCCGCCTGCGCCCTTGATCTTGAAGTTGTAGTAAATCATCAGCGCGAACACGCCGAGTGCGATACCGAGCGTACCGTTCAGGTCGGCCGTCGGCACGATGCGATGGTGGGGGATGGCTTCCGACAAACCCAGCCAGCCGATTACGCGGCCCGGCAGATCGACGGGGATGAAGTCGAGCGAGTTCATCAACGCGACCCAGACGAACACGGTCAGTGCCAGCGGTGCAATGAAGGTACGCGTGCCGTGGATCATCGACTTCGATTGATCTTCGACCATCTCGACCAGCATTTCGATCGCGCACTGGAAACGACCCGGCACGCCGGACGTCGCCTTGCGAGCCGCCAGATGCAGGATGGCGATCGTGGCCAGACCGCAAACGATCGACCAGAAAAGGGTGTCCAGATTCCACACGTGAATGTCGAAAATCGACGTCTGGTGCGCGGTGGAAAAGTTCTGCAAGTGGTGCGCGATGTACTCGGACGGATCCAGAGCGCGCGTGCCTTCGCTAGCTGCCATATCGTTAATGCCACCCAAATTGTCGAAAATCGTCTTAGGCCGTTCCCGCCGCAATTCTGTATTGCGGGAACACGCCGGGTGCGGATCGTGTCATATCCGCACTCCTTACGCCAGCGCTGCGCGCCAGCCTGAATTTTGTGTTGCTACTCTCTGCTCCTACCTTAGCGCCACGCGAGGGCGATCCAGTAGGTCTTGAGCGCGATGAGGTAAGTCACGAGCAGCGGCACCCAGCGTACGTCGTGATACCAGAAGGCGATGGCTACAAACATCGCGATCGTTGTCCCCATCTTGAGCGCTTCGCCGATCATCCAGCTCATCGCTGTTTCGGCGCCGCTCAGCGTTCTAAGACGTGCCGCGAACAACGCGCTCGGCACCCAGCAAATCGCTCCCCCCAGGAACGCGGACAGCGCAGCAGCGCCCGGCGGCTTGTAGAACAGCCACCACACCAGCGTAGCACCCAGGGACAAAACCATTTGCGCCACCACGACCTTGAAAGGCGTGACGCGCGATGGACGACTCACATTCGGGCCAAACAGCTTTTCGGCCTCGACCCGCGTGAGCGGAACGATATTGTTATCTTGTTGCTCGACATCCCACGCATCGTCAGTTGTAACGTGCTGACCGGTGGACGCATCGGAAACGGTGCGTTCAGCGCGGTGGTCGTCACGCCCATTCTTCGGCGCTTGATTCGACGTTTTAACCGCCATCGCAGTGTTCCGAAAGTCTTGTTCCAGCCCGCGAGCTTACGCTGCGCTTACGGGGTTGCCGTGCAATTAAATCCGGGCGATTGTAAGCGATAGTTGCAGGCAATTCAAGACTTTAGGCCGTTCAATAACCAGCATGAAAACGGCCGCCACGATGCGGGACCGCGATCTCGGGCGGTGTGTACACGGCAAATGTAAGGCGGTCGGGGGATGGCAAAACATGCGCGATGAATCAGGTCGCTTGAAGCGCGTGGATGTGTCGTTTCGACGCTGCTACGGACGTCTCAAAAATGCAACAGACGATGTTTTTTACCACCTTTGGTAGACATGAAGGACGGCGCCGGGTAGAAGCGCAACGGCGACTGCAGGCCGTGGTCCTTCCTATGGTGACCAAACATCACCGGAGGCCACCCTCGGTCCTGACGGTCGACGCAACGTGCAGTCAGGCGCCTGCCACTTCATGCCGATCCCGCCCTGCCCTCGCACCTTAACAATCCCCGCGTTGGCACCTAACACCCGCTGCCGAATCCGGGCACGTGAAAGGACGGAGCATGCGGAACCCGTTGCAACATCGCAGCAGTAAGGCCAAGCCTGCACGAGCAGCTCAACTCACCGCACAACCCGGCCTCGTCTGCGTCACCACGGAAATATCCGCAGAAGCTGATACATCGCAATCCTTATTATTACACGCGACATATAGTTAGGTATCCAACTGGTATCCACATGGGCTATCGGTCGAACAGGGAGACCATCAAACGAGCCATGTTTGCGGCGGATACGACCGCTGCCCCACCGCTACCGCCGAAAAACACACCAGGCGCGCCAAACGGCTTGCGAGCGAGAGGCGAGAACCGACAACCACCCCCAGCCAGCCCGCAAGCATGCTCAACATCCCTCAACAATCAACCCGCCACGATCAGGCCGTAGCGTTACCACGCAACCGGACGAGAATCCCTTCTAACGCGTCCAGATCGCCGAAGTCCACCAGCACCTGACCACGGCCGCGTCGGCCGAGCTTGATCTTAACCGTTGCGGCGAGCAGATCGGACAATTCCTCCTCAAGCCGTCGCGTATCGCGGCCGCCGTCCTGATTCGCTCGCGCTTTGACCGCAGGCGCAACCTTGGTCGTCGTCGTCACCAGTTTTTCGGTTTCGCGTACCGACATACGCTTGTTGACGACCTGGTTGGCCAACGTGATCTGCGTCGCGGCATCGACGGCCAGCAGCGCGCGCGCATGCCCCATGTCGAGGTCACCGGCCAGCAGCATCGTCTGCACCGGCGACGCCAGATTCAGCAAACGCAGCAAGTTCGATACAGCACTGCGCGAACGACCAACCGATTCGGCCGCCTGTTCGTGCGTGAAATTGAACTCGTCGAGCAAGCGCTGAATACCCTGCGCTTCTTCCAGCGGATTCAGATCTTCGCGCTGAATATTCTCAATCAACGCCATCGCAGCGGCGGCCTGGTCCGGCACGTCCCTCACCAGCACCGGCACCTCATTCAGACCGGCGATGCGTGCCGCGCGGAAGCGCCGCTCGCCGGCGATGATCTCGTACCTATCCGCCGATACCGGCCGCACCAGGATAGGCTGCATGAGCCCCTGAGCACGGATGCTGGCGGCCAATTCCTGCAACGCGCCTTCGTCCATGCGCGTGCGCGGCTGGTACTTGCCGGCCTGCAGCTTACTGAGCGGCAGCACGTTCGGCGCACCCTCGATCACGACGGCCTCGGTAATATCCGCACTGCCACCCAGCAGTGCTTCCAGACCCCGGCCCAACCCTTTCTTTCTTGCTACTGCGTTCATCGTGCTTCCTCGATCCGCTTAGGACGCCTGGGGCGCGTCATTCAATGTGCGCACCCGCTCAATCATCTCTGCACCGAACTGCACATACGCCTGCGCACCGCGCGAGGCCTTATCGAACACGACGCCCGGCAACCCATAGCTAGGCGCCTCGGCAAGGCGCACATTGCGCGGAATCACCACATCGAACACCTTGTCGCCAAAGTGCTCTTTCAGTTGGTCTGAAACTTGCTGTTGCAAGGTGATGCGCGGATCGAACATCACGCGCAGCAGGCCGATCACCTTCAGGTCGCGATTCAGGTTCGCGTGCACCTGCTTGATCGTGTTGACAAGGTCGGACAGCCCCTCAAGCGCGAAGTACTCGCATTGCATCGGGATCACTACGCCATGGGCGGCGCACAGACCATTGAGCGTCAGCAGCGACAAAGCCGGCGGGCAGTCGATCAGCACGAATTCATATTCGCTTTCGACCTCCGCCAAGGCGACTTTCAGTTGACGCTCGCGATGCTGGACGCTGACCAGTTCGACTTCGGCACCCGCCAGTTCACGGTTCGCGGGCACCACGTCGTAGCCGACGGCTTCCGGGCGCACTCGCGCATCCGCCACGGATACGCCGTCCACAAGCACTTCGTAGACGGTATTCGCACACGCAGCCTTGTCGACACCGCTGCCCATCGTGGCGTTGCCCTGCGGGTCCAGATCGATGAGAAGGACTCGCTGTCCCTGCGCTGCCAAGCTCGCGGCCAGATTGACTGCCGTCGTCGTCTTGCCGACGCCGCCCTTCTGGTTCGCAACGCAGAAGATTTTTGCCATCGTTGGTGTGTCCCTTTTGCTGCTTGAATAAAGTAGAAAGCGCTCGTGGTATGCGGTGCGTACCTGGCACCTACTGGAGGCGGCCCTCAGCGGCCCTCGTCCACCCGCACCTTGATCAGATGCCGCTCAGCGTCGAGCGACGGCACATTCAGCCGGATGATCTGTTCCACCTGGGCACCCGCTGGCAGGCGCTCGATTTCACCATCCGGACGCACACCCTTCATCGCCCAGATCGCACCCTGCTCCGCAACGAGATGACGGGCCAGTGTAACGAAATCCGCGAGCTCTGCGAATGCGCGCGACACGATTACGTCGAACTTTGCCGGTACTTCGGCGCCCGACCGCAAAGTCTCGACCCGGCCCGTGACAACCGACAGATTCGCAAGGCCGAGCTCCGCTTTGGCTTGGGCCTGAAAAGCCGTCTTCTTGTGCACGATGTCGTTCACGGTGACGGTCCACTCAGGCAGGACGATGGCCAGCACGATGCCAGGCAAGCCGCCACCGGAGCCCACGTCCAGCACCGAAGACGCACCGCGCGTAGCGAGATGCGGCACGATCGAAAGCGAATCCAGGATGTGCTGGATAAGCATCTGCCGCGGATCGCGAATCGCCGTCAGGTTGTAGACGGCATTCCATTTGGACAGCAGCGCAACGTAGTCGAGCAGTTTGCCGAGCTGCGCGTCGCTGAGATCGAGGCCGAGCTCTCGGACGCCGTCCGCTAACAGCGGCGCCAATGCCTCACTAGTGCTTCCCTTCTGACCCACCGTCATTGCACCACCGGCGTGTTGTCGGTGCCGGGCTCGGCGGGTTTCGTCGAACGGCGTCCCAAGCCACGCTTGAGGTGGACCATCAGCAAGGAGATCGCCGCCGGTGTAATGCCGGAGATACGCGACGCCTGGCCAATGGTTTCAGGGCGGAATTGCGTCAGCTTCTGACGCGCTTCAAACGACAGTCCCCTTACCTCGGCGTAGTCCAACCCCTCAGGCAAACGCGTGCTTTCGTGCGATTCATTCCGCTCGATCTCATCGGCCTGGCGGTCGATGTAGCCTTGATACTTGATGCCGATCTCGATCTGCTCCTTGATCTGGGCGAGCAGAACGCCGTCTTCAGCCAGCGTCTCACGCGCAGCACATGCACCCTCGCGCAAACCGCAGACACCGTCGTAAGTCACGCCCGGGCGGCGCAGCAGATCGGCCAAACTGTATTCATGGTCGATCGGTTTGCCGAGCAATGCGGTCGCTTCTTCAGCCGGTAACGTCTTGGGATTGACCCACGTCGTACGAAGGCGCTCTGTTTCACGTGAAACAGCATCACGTTTGCGGCTGAATGCGTCCCAACGGACGTCATCGACTACTCCGAGTTCGCGGCCAATCTCCGTTAGACGCATATCGGCGTTGTCTTCGCGCAGACTCAGACGGTATTCGGCTCGACTCGTGAACATGCGATACGGCTCGGACACCCCTTGCGTCACCAGATCATCGACCAGAACACCCAGGTAGGCCTGATCGCGGCGCGGGCACCATGCATCCTTGCCCTGCACGTGCAAGCCGGCGTTGATCCCCGCCAGCAAGCCTTGCGCAGCCGCTTCTTCATAGCCAGTCGTGCCATTGATCTGGCCCGCAAAGAACAGCCCATTGATCACCTTGGTTTCGAGCGATGCCTTCAACCCACGCGGATCGAAGTAGTCGTATTCGATCGCATAGCCCGGCCGCAGGATATGCGCGTGCTCCAGACCACGCATCGAACGCACGAGTTCCAACTGCACGTCGAACGGCAGACTGGTGGAAATCCCGTTGGGATAGAACTCGTTCGTCGTCAGCCCCTCAGGTTCGAGGAAGATCTGATGCGACTCCTTCGATGCGAAACGGTGAATCTTGTCCTCGATCGACGGGCAGTACCGCGGCCCCACCCCTTCGATCACGCCGGTGTACATCGGAGAACGGTCTAGACCACCGCGGATGATGTCGTGCGTGCGCTCATTCGTATGAGTGACCCAGCACGGCACCTGGCGCGGATGCTGCTCGACGCGGCCTAGGAACGAGAAAACCGGCACCGGATCCAGATCGCCCGGCTGTTCTTCGAGCTTCGAAAAGTCAATCGTCCGACCGTCGATGCGCGGCGGCGTCCCGGTCTTCAGGCGGCCTTGCGGCAGCTTCAGCTCCTTTAGACGACCGGACAGCGACACCGCTGCCGGATCGCCAGCACGGCCGCCGGTGTAGTTGTTCAAACCCACGTGAATCTTGCCGTCGAGGAACGTCCCGGCCGTCAGCACGACTGCGCGTGAGCGAAAACGAATTCCCACCTGCGTTACCGCACCGACCACACGATCCCCTTCCACCATCAGATCGTCGACCGCTTGCTGGAACAGCCACAGATTCGGCTGATTCTCCAGCAGATGCCGGATCGCCTGCTTGTACAGCAGACGGTCCGCCTGCGCACGCGTCGCGCGAACGGCAGGCCCCTTCGACGAATTGAGGATGCGGAACTGGATCCCGCCCTCGTCCGTCGCGGCCGCCATCGCACCGCCGAGCGCATCGACCTCCTTCACCAGATGGCCTTTACCAATCCCGCCGATGGACGGGTTGCAGCTCATCTGACCGAGGGTTTCGATGTTATGCGTCAGTAGGAGGGTGGTATTGCCCATGCGTGCCGAGGCCAAGGCGGCCTCAGTGCCCGCATGACCGCCGCCGACGACGATTACGTCAAATTCTGTGGGAAAAAGCATCGCGGATCTCACGCCAGATCGTCGCGTGAGCCTTTCAAAGGAAAATGTATGGGCGAATTATAACGGGTTCGGTTTAGGCCCGAATTTCGACCGAATGCTCAGACAAGAAAAAAGCGGTGTGTTTCACGTGAAACACACCGCTTTGAAGCGCAGCGATCAGAACGAAAATGGAGAACTAAGCCACTTTCTTGGCCAACCCCAGATACGTCTCGATCACGCGCGGATTCTGCGCCAGATCCGCGGCCGGCCCTTCCAGCGCCAACTCTCCGGTTTCAAGCACATAGCCGTAGTCGGAGATCTGCAGCGCAGCGCGTGCGTTTTGCTCGATCAGCAGCGTCGCCACACCCGTCTGCCGCAGCGCACTAATAATGTGGAAAATTTCTTTCACGATCAGCGGCGCGAGACCCAGGCTCGGCTCGTCGAGCATCAACAGATCGGGCTTGCCCATCAAAGCACGGCCCACCGCAAGCATCTGCCGTTCGCCACCGGACAACGTCCCGGCCGCCTGCTTCCGTCGCTCTTTCAAGCGAGGAAAAAGCGTAAAGACCGGCTCGAGCTGATCGAGAAAGTTGCGCTCTCCTGCCCGTTTGCGCCGATACGCACCGAGGACGAGGTTGTCTTCAACAGTCATCGACGCAAACAGCTCGCGCTTTTCCGGCACCAGGCACATGCCGCGCGCGACCCGCTTTTCAACCGGAACCGCGCTGACGTCTTCACCCTGATAGAGGACCGAGCCCTTCGCATGGCCCGTCGTCGGCAATGCGCCCATGATCGCGTTCAGCAACGTGGACTTGCCCGCGCCGTTCGGACCAATCACCGAGACGATCTGACCGGGCCGCACCCTGATTGCCGCGCCGTGCAGCGCTTCGACCTTGCCATAGCGGACCGACAAACCGTTCACGTCGAGAATCGGCGCAGCATCATTCATCGTGTTCTCCATTACTCCACCCCGCCCAGATACGCTTCGAGCACAGCCGGGTCCTGCTGGACATCTTGCGGCAAGCCTTCGGCGATACGCGTGCCGAACTCCATCACCACCAGTCGATCGGTGAGATTCATCACGAAATCCATATCGTGTTCGACCAGCAGCACGCTCATGCCTTCGGCTTTGAGGCGGCGCAGCAAGTCTGCCAATTGCAGTTTTTCCTGGTACCGCAGGCCGGCGGCAGGTTCGTCGAGCAGTAGCAGGGTCGGGTCACAGCACAGCGCGCGAGCAATTTCGAGAATCCGCTGTTGTCCTAGCGCCAGGCTACCCGCCTCGTCATACATATGCTGTTCGAGTCCGACGCGACGAATCTGGCGAGCCGCTTCAGCCATCAAGCGCGCTTCTTCCGCACCGTTCAGGCGCGCGACGCTGCGCCAGACGCCAGCCTGGCCGCGCAGATGCGCGCCGATTGCAACGTTCTCCAAGACCGTCATCCCCGGTAGCAGCTTGACGTGCTGGAACGTTCGGCCAATGCCGCGCTTGACGATTTCACGTGAACTCAGTGAGTCGATACGCTCGCCGCGAAAGGTGATTTCGCCGCTCGTCGCCTGCAGCACGCCCGTCACCAGATTGAAGGTGGTCGATTTGCCGGCGCCGTTCGGGCCGATCAAACCGATGATCTGTCCTGCTTTCACCTCGAAGCTGACATCGTTCACCGCGACCAACCCGCCGAACTGCTTGCGCGCCTTATTCACCGTCAGCAGATCTTCACCTGCGTCCGGCTTGCTGCGTTGCGGCAACGGCTCCGCATGATCCGACAGGTGCGCGCGCGGTCCCTTCGGGAAAAATCGCGCGACAAACGGCCAGACACCCTGCCGAGCGTATTGCAGCAACAGCACCATCAGAATGCCGAACACGATCACTTCGAAGTTGCCGTTCTCGCCGAGCAGCTTCGGCAACAGCGTTTGCAGATAATCCTGCAACACGGTCAGGATCGCCGCACCGAGCACAGCGCCCCAGACATGCGACACGCCCCCCACCACCGCCATGAACAGAAACTCGATGCCGTGGTTCAGACCAAACGGCGTGGGATTCACCGCACGTTGCAGGTGCGCATACAGGAACCCTGAAATCGACGCCAACACCGCGGCATAGACAAAGATCACCACACGCATCCAGCCCGTGTTGACGCCCATCGCTTCGGCCATCATGCCGCCGCCGCGCAAGGCGCGGATCGCCCGCCCTGGCCGGCTATTAAGCAGATTTTGAACAGAAATCACCGCGCCGAGCACCACCACCCAGATCAGGTAATAGATATGGCGGCCGGACTCCAGATTGATACCAAAAACATTCAGCACCGGAATCCCATTGATGCCGTCGTACTTGCCGAGCATCTCCAGGTTGCCGAACAGATAGAACAGCGCGAGCCCCCACGCGATCGTGCCGAGCGGCAGAAAGTGGCCCGATAGCCGCATCGTCACGAGCCCAAGCATCAGCGCAATCAGCGCCGTCACCACCACGCCCGCGATCAGCGCGAGCCATGGCGACACGCCGTACGCCGTCGTCAGATACGCGGTCGCATACGCGCCGATGCCGACGAACGCCGCCTGCCCGAAGCTCGTCATCCCACCGATCCCCGTCAGCAGCACGAGACCGATCGCGACGATCGAATACAGGCCGATGTAGTTGAGCAGCGTCACCCAGTACTCGGGCACATGAATCGGATGTGGCAGAACCGGCAACGCGAACAGCACAACGAGGAACAACCAGAAGAACTTGTTTTGCATGATCCGTTTCATCGTGTCACTCCTCTTCCTCTTCCGAGTGCGGACTGGCCAGACTCCGCCACAACAGCACCGGAATGATCAGCGTGAACACGATCACTTCCTTATAGGCGCTCGCCCAGAACGACGAATACGACTCCAGAAGACCGACGAGGATCGAACCCGCGGCTGCCAGCGGATAGCTGACCAGGCCGCCGATAATCGCGCCCACAAAGCCCTTCAAACCGATCAGGAAGCCCGAGTCGTAGTAGATGGTGGTCAGGGGTGCGACAAGGATGCCGCACAGCGCACCGAGGCCCGCCGCGAGCGTGAACGCGAGGCGCCCCGCTTGCGTCGTGCCGATGCCGACGAGCCGCGCGCCGAGCCGGTTCACGGACGTCGCGCGCAAAGCCTTGCCGGAGATCGAGCGATCGAAGTACAGGTACAGCCCGCCGATCAGCACCACCGCCGTGCCGACCACCCACAGGCTTTGCCCGGAAATCGACAGCGTGCCGAGGTTGAAGGTCGCATCGGAGAACGCCGTGGTGCGCGAGCCTTCCGCACCGAACATCACGAGCCCGAGGCCGACCATCGCAAAGTGCACCGCCACCGCGACGATCAACAGCAACAGCGTGGTCGCCTCCGCGATCGGCTCGTACGCGAGCCGGTAGACGAACGGCCCCATCGGAATCACGATCAGCAGCGTCAGCGCGATCTGCGCGATCATCGGCAGCGGATGCAGGAAAACACCTTGCGTAAGCGCGTACACCGCAATCGGAAACAGCAGATATTTGCCGACCAGCATCACCAGCGTGCGCGCCGCATGCCGGCGTCTTTCGGGATGCCGCACCAGCCCCGCTATCTCGACGACAAAGCATGCCGCGCCCATCGCCATCAACAACCAGCACGTCGCTGGAAATTTTTGTGTCTGCAGTGCGGCGAGCGTCAGCGCGCCGTACGAAACAAACTCGCCCTGCGGGATAAAGATCACCCGCGTCACGGAGAACACCAGCACTAGCGCAAGCGCGAGCAGCGCGTAGATCGCGCCGGTGGTGATGCCGTCCTGCGCGAGGATCGCCGCAATTGATAGATCCATACTTCCTCGTCCTGAAGCGTCGAAGTCAAAACCGGGAACAGTCGTGGCGGCAGAACCCGCGGCCGGCCACTCACCAGCGATGCCTGAAAAAGCGACCGCCGCGCCGGAATACGGCGCAGCGGTCGTTGCCATTGTCATCGAACAGAATGGCAATGCGGCGTCTTGCGCCGCATGTTGCGCGAGAGGCGCGTATCGTTTTTGTTGTTAGTCGTTCAGCAGCTTCCACTTGCCGTCGACGATCTGCACGATCACGCGTGCACGCTTGTCGAGGCCGTTGTGGTCGGTCGTCGTGGTGTTCATGATGCCGTGCGAGACCGGCAGTTCCTTGATGTTTTCCAGTGCACCACGCAGTGCCATACGGAATGCTTCGGTGCCCGGCTGAGCGGTCTTCAACGCGACCGGAATCGCAGCTTGCAGCATCTGGCCGGCGTCCCATGCATGACCGCCGAAGGTCGCCACCGAGCCCGCGCCATACGCTTTCTCATACGCATCCTTGTAGGCTTCAGACGACTTCTTCACCGGATTCGATTCCGGCAGTTGATCCGCCACGAGGATCGGACCGGCCGGCAGGAGTTCGCCTTCGCAATCCTTGCCGCACACGCGCAGGAAGTCGTTGTTGGCGACGCCATGCGTCTGGTAGACCTTGCCCTTGTAGCCGCGCTCCTTGAGCGTCTTGGCCGGCAGCGCCGACGGCGTACCCGCGCCCGCGATCAGCACCGCATCCGGGTTCGCGCCCATCGTCTTCAGCACCTGGCCGGTCACCGAGGCATCGGTGCGGTTAAAGCGTTCATTGGAGACGATCTTCAGATGATGTGCCGCGGCCGCCGCAGTGAAGACGTTGTTCCAGCCGTCGCCGTACGCATCAGCAAAGCCGATGAAGCCGACCGTCTTCACGCCGTGACGCTCCATGTAGTCGGCGATCGCGTCAGCCATCAGGCTGTCGTTTTGCGGCGGTTTGAAGGCCCATGTGCGCTTGGCGTCCATCGGCGAGATGATCGCGGCCGATGCCGCCAGCGAGATCATCGGCGTCTTGCCTTCGGACGCTGCGTCGAGCATCGCCAGCGAATTCGGCGTGACGGTCGAACCGACGATGGCGTCGACGTGGTCTTCGTCGATCAGCTTGCGCGTGTTCTGCACGGCCTTGCCGGTGTCCGATCCATCGTCGAGGATGATGTATTGCACCGTCTTGCCGCCGATCTCTTTCGGCAGCAGCGCGATCGTGTTCTTCTCAGGAATCCCGAGCGACGCGGCCGGTCCCGTGGTGGACAGCGTGACGCCGATTTTCACCTGCGCGAAGGCAGCGCCCGCGCCGCACATCAACGCCATCGCGATACCGGTGCGTACCCACTGCTTTGTCTTTTTCATGCAAGTCTCCAAACGCTTTGAAGCGCGTATCTGTAATCCGGCGCACGGGCCGGGTGTCTGAATCTAGTTATAGGGTTCTGGCATGCCAAGCATGGTTTTCCCTGCTCAATATCAATGCCGTCGCCGCTCTGGTGCCACTCCCCTGCTGCGAACCACTGTTGCGATTTCCAATGCCCGAAACACTAACATGTTAGTAGTATTGCGTTCTGCATCATTCACGGTCAATAGACTGTCGCCCGAATGCGGGTTTGTCCTGAAACGAGCCGCTTAGGCCGCGCTTCGACCACGTTTTCATCTCCGATCCTTCGCTTGTCCAACACACTTCAAGCACCGCCACTCATCAAATGCGGGCAATAAAAAAGACGCGTCAACTGCACGCGTCCTTTTGAGTAGGTTCCGTATCGCTTCGCCTTCGCTCAGTCGCCGGACAGCTTCCACTTGCCGCCAGCGATCTCCACCATCACACGCGCCCGCTGGTCAAGACCAGCGCGGTCGTTCACGCTCATGTTGAAGATGCCGTGGGAAGCAGGCATGTCTTTCGTGTTTTCGAGTGCCGCACGCAGCGCTTCGCGGAACGCAGGCGTGCCCGGCTGACCTTTCTTCAGCGCAAGCGGGATCGCGCGTTGCAACAGCAAGCCTGCATCCCATGCGTGACCGCCGAATGTCGACACCGAACCGGCGCCGTACGCAGCTTCATACGCATGCTTGTACGCGAGCGCAGTCTTCTTCACCGGGTTCGAATCGGGCAACTGATCAGCAACCAGCAGCGGACCAGCCGGCAGATAGGTGCCTTCGCAATCCTTGCCGCACACGCGCAGGAAGTCGTTATTGGCGACGCCGTGCGTCTGATAGTACTTGCCCTTGTAGCCGCGTTCCTTGAGGGTTTTCTGCGGCAACGCGGCCGGTGTGCCCGCGCCGGCGATCAGCACCGCATCCGGGTTCTGCGACATGATCTTCAGCACCTGGCCGGTCACCGAAGCATCGTTGCGCGCAAAGCGTTCGTTCGCGACGATCTTGATCTTCGCGAGATCGGCAGCCTTGCCGAATTCCTTGAACCAGCTCTCGCCGTACGCATCTGCAAAGCCGACAAAGCCGACCGTCTTCACACCGTGATTCGACATATGCTGCGCGATCGCGGTGGCCATCAGAATGTCGTTTTGCGGCGTCTTGAAGACCCACGCGCGCTTCGCATCCATCGGTTCAACGATGCTCGCCGCGGCGGCCATGGAGATCATCGGTGTGGTGCTTTCGGCGGCGACGTCGATCATGGCCAGCGAGTTCGGCACGACGGTCGAGCCGATCAACGCATCCACATGATCTTCGCTGGTGAGCTTGCGCGCGTTCTTGACGGCCTGGGTCGAATCCGTGGCGTCGTCGAGTACGATGTAGTCGATTTTCTGCCCTGCCACTTCTTTAGGCAGCAGCGCGATCGTGTTCTTTTCCGGAATACCGAGCGACGCAGCCGGCCCCGTTGCCGACACCGTGACGCCGATTTTCACGTCCGCGAATGCGTGGCCACTCCATGCCGCGGATACCCCGGTGGCGACTAGTGCCGCGCTCATCCAACGCAATGCCGACTTCATCCCGCTCCTCTATCTACCGCGTTATTCATTTGAATTTAAATCCGCAGATTCAAATCACCGACCGATCGGTCGGTGAATGGCAAGTTTAGCGGACGAAAGCCCCGTGCTGCAAGCATTTTGCAGGGTAATGGCAGATGAAATTCGGGGTGGCTCGGCGAACAAAAAAGGGGCACCGAATTAGCGGAGGAATTGAATGGCGAATAACGAAAAGCACAAATAAAAAGCGCTGTTGGATATCAATCCAACAGCGCTTTCGTCTGGGCACTGAGTGCCTCATTGTCTCCTCGTTCTCCACCTGCAAAATTCGTGGTGCATCAGAACTGCATGAAGATTAAACGAGCACCCTCCCCCTTACAACTAGCAATTACCCTAGTGGTGCACTGCGGCACAAATGTGGGGCACGTTTTGTGCCGATTTAGCGCGAGCCCGACCCGCGCGCAACGCAAGATCCAGTCTGGCCGACTTCACGAGCGCCGAATTATATCGGATGCCAAAGCAATTTAAAATTCAGTGCCGCTCCAGTGCCGTTTCAGGCCCGCAATGGCCGCACTCTCGCGATGATCTCACCGACAATACCGCGCCGGAACGCCAGCACGCAGGCAATGAAAATTACGCCTGTCACGATGGTCACGGATTCGCCCAGCGAGCGGAACCATTCGACGCCCGTCGACGATGCCAGGGCCGTGCCGATATCGCCGAGCCGGTCTTCGAGCGCAACGATCAGCGCCGCGCCGAGCAGCGGCCCGAACAGCGTCCCCATGCCGCCGACGAGCGTCATCAGGATCACGAGACCCGACATGGTCCAGTACGCGTCGCTCAGCGTCTCGAAGCCCTGCACCAGTACCTTGAGCGAGCCCGCCAAACCGGCGATCCCAGCGGACAGAATGAACGCCAGCAGTTTGAAGCGATCGGTATCGTAACCGAGCGACACGGCACGCGGCTCGTTCTCCTTGATCGCTACCAGCACCTGCCCGAACGGCGAGTGCACGATCCGCACGATCAGCAGGAATGCCAGCACCATCACGGCCAGCACGACAAAGTACAGCGTCACGTCCGACGAGAGATCCAGCAAGCCGAACAGCTTGCCGCGCGGCACGCCTTGCAGGCCGTCCTCGCCGTGCGTGAACGGCGCCTGCAGGAACACGAAGTAGACCATCTGCGCGAGCGCCAGCGTCACCATTGCAAAGTAGATGCCCTGCCGGCGGATCGCGAACAGCCCGACCACCAGCCCAAGCAACGTTGCCGTGGCGGTGCCGGCCACCACGCCGAGCTCCGGAGAGAAGCCAAGCGTCTGCATCGCATAACCGGTAACGTAACCGGCCGAGGCGAGAAACATTGCGTGACCGAACGAGAGCAGACCCGTGTAGCCAATCAGCAGATTGAAGGCCGCCGCGAACAACGCGAAGCACAGCACCTTCATGACGAAGAGCGGATAGATGCCGAGCACGGGCACCGCGAGAAGCGCGATCAGCAGCAGACCGTAAAGCACTTTTCTCTGCATCATTTTTCCTTGCCGAAGAGACCCGCCGGGCGCACCAGCAACACGAGCGCCATGATCACGAAGACGACGGTCGCCGACGCTTCCGGGTAAAACACACGCGTCAGCCCTTCGATCACGCCAAGCAGCAGGCCGGTCAGGATCGAGCCCATGATCGAACCCATGCCGCCGATCACGACCACCGCGAACACGGTGATGATCATCGGCTGGCCCATCAACGGCGAGACCTGAATCACCGGCGCGGCAAGCACGCCGGCGAACGCAGCCAGCGCGACGCCGAAGCCATAGGTGAGCGTGATCATCAACGGCACGTTGACACCGAACGCCTCGACCAGCTTCGGGTTCTCGGTGCCCGCGCGCAAGTAAGCGCCGAGGCGCGTCTTCTCGATCACGAACCACGTGGCGAAGCAGACCACGAGCGACGCCACCACCACCCACGCGCGATAGTTCGGCAGGAACATGAAGCCGAGATCGGTTGCGCCGGAGAGCGCCGACGGCACGTCGTATGGCTGGCCGGATGAACCATAGATCGACCGGAACACGCCTTCGACAACCAACGTAAGCCCGAAAGTGAGCAGCAGCCCATATAGATGATCGAGCTTGTACAGCCAGCGCAGCATCGAGCGTTCGATCACGATGCCGAACACGCCGACAATCAGCGGCGCGAGCACCAGCATCACCCAGTACGGCAGGCCGAAATACGACAGGCCCATCCACGCGAGCATCGCGCCGAGCATGAACAACGCGCCGTGCGCGAAATTGATCACGTTAAGCAAGCCGAAGATCACCGCCAGACCCAGGCTCAGAATCGCGTAGAACGAGCCGTTCACGAGCCCCAGCAGCAACTGGCTCAGCATCGCCGGTAGCGGAACGCCAAAGATTTCCATTGAAGCCTTAATCCCTTAAGCCATCGTCCGGGTGAGATCGGTTACGTACGATCCCGCCGGCGTGCGACCGGCGAGCCATCCGCCCGACCGCGCGCGGCATATGAAGCAGCTTGCCGTCAGTCTGTGTACCAAAACGGCGCTATGTATTTCCCGCCAGGCAAAGCAGACAGACGGTCATCTGGTTACCAACCTGCACTCATTTCCACATCGCGCAGCGCGTCTCTGCCTTGGTTGTGAACGCCTGCTCGCCAGGAATCGTCGCAGTGATCTTGTAGTAGTCCCACGGCTCTTTGGATTCGGCCGGCGTCTTCACCTGCATCAGGTACATATCGTGGATCATGCTGCCGTCCTGACGGATGTAGCCCTTCGCGTAGAAGTCGTCGATCTTGGCCTTCTTCAGTTGTGCCATCACCTTGTCGGAGTCGGTCGAGCCGACTGCCTGCACGGCCTTCAGGTAAGTCATGGTCGCCGAATAGTCGGCGGCCTGCAGGCTGGACGGCATCTTCCTCATCTTGTCGAAATAGCGCCGCGCCCACGCGCGCGTGGTGGCGTCCTTGTTCCAGTACCAGCTATCCGTCAGCACCAGGCCCTGGGTCGTTTCCAGACCCAGACTGTGGACGTCGTCGATAAACATCAGCAGTGCGGCCAGCTTCATCGTCTTCGTGATGCCGAATTCCTTGGCGGCCTTGATCGAGTTGATCGTGTCGCCGCCCGCGTTGGCGAGGCCGAGGATCTGCGCCTTCGAAGCTTGCGCCTGCAACAGGAACGACGAGAAATCCGATGCCGAAAGCGGATGACGCACGGTACCCAGCACCTGGCCGCCGTTGGCCTTCACCACATCCGACGTATTCTTTTCGAGTGCCTTGCCGAACGCGTAGTCAGCAGTCAGGAAGTACCACGTCTTGCCACCCTGCTTCGTCACCGCCGAACCGGTGCCCTTGGCGAGCGCCGTCGTGTCGTATGCATAGTGGATCGTGTACGGCGTGCATTGCTCGTTGGTCAGGGTATCGGCGCCTGCACCGATGCTGATATAGACCTTGTGCTTCTCACCGGCCACCGTATTCATCGACAGCCCGGTTGCCGAATTCGTGCCGCCGATCAGCAGATCGACGCCATCCCGATCGAACCATTCGCGCGCCCGCGACGCCGCGATGTCGGCCTTGTTCTGGTGATCGGCATAGACCACCGAGATCGGCTTGCCGTTGACCTTGCCGCCGAAGTCGGCCACGGCCATGCGGATCGCTTCGAGACCGCCCTGGCCATCAATATCCGCATACAGACCCGACATGTCGGTGATGAAGCCGATCTTCACGGCATCGTCAGCGGCCTGCGCGCTGCCCATCGTCAACGCGGCGCCGGCGGCAACCGCGAAACATAGTGTGGCAAGTCGCGCGAGTGGGTTCTTTTTCATTCCTGTCTCCTGGTTTCTTCGCTTGTGGTTATCAGAGGCAATCGGACGTTTCTCGTTACTTTCTGTCTATACGCCCAGTAGGTCGTGCAGTACGGGCATCTTGCTTTCGAGCTCAGCGGCCTCGAAGTGCTCGACGATCGCACCATGCTCCATCACGTAGAAGCGATCGGCGAGTGGCGCGGCAAAGCGGAAATTCTGTTCGACCATCACGACCGTGTAGCCGCGCTCCTTGAGCGTCATGATCATGCGAGCGAGCGCTTGCACGATGACTGGCGCCAAGCCTTCCGAGATTTCGTCGAGCAGCAGCAAACTCGCGCCGGTGCGCAGAATGCGCGCGACCGCCAGCATCTGCTGCTCGCCACCCGAGAGCCGCGTGCCCTGGCTCATGCGGCGCTCCTGCAGATTCGGAAACATCGAATAGATCTCTTCGAGCGACATCATGTGCGCCTTGTCGCCGACGGGCGGTGGCAACAGCAGGTTTTCCTCACACGAGAGGCTCGAGAAAATCCCGCGCTCTTCCGGGCAGTAACCGATGCCGCAATGCGCGATGCGATGTGTGGGCAGGTTGATGGTTTCGCGTCCGCCGATGCGGATCGAGCCGGTGCGCCGGCCGGTCAGCCCCATGATCGCGCGCAGTGTGGTGGTGCGCCCCGCGCCGTTACGGCCCAGCAGCGTGACGACTTCGCCGCGGTTCACCGTCAGATCGACGCCATGCAGGATATGGGACTCCCCGTACCATGCCTGCAAACCCGTGATTTCCAGCGCGGGGGCACCGCCAGCCGTGTCGCTCACTTCGAGACTTTCGCGCTCGGCAATCGTATTCATGCGTGGGCTCCGGCGAGCGCCGCGTCGGCGCTGCCCATATAGGCTTGCATCACGAGCGGATTCTTCGACACTTCGGCATAGCTGCCTTCTGCGAGCACTTCGCCTCGTTGCAGCACGGTGATGGTGTCGGAGATGCCGGCGATCACGTTCATGTTGTGCTCGACCATCAGGATCGTGCGGCCGCTCGATACTTTCTTGATCAAGGCCGTGACGCGATCGACGTCTTCATGGCCCATGCCTTGCGTCGGTTCGTCGAGCAGCATCAACTCGGGCTCCATCGCGAGCGTGGTGGCGATTTCAAGCGCGCGCTTGCGGCCGTAGGACAGTTCTACCGTGAGCACGTCGGCGAAATCGGTCAATCCGACCTGGGTGAGCAAGTCCATTGCCCGATCGTCGAGTTGGCGCAGCGTGCGTTCGCTCTTCCAGAAGTGAAATGCCGTGCCGAGCACGCGCTGCAAACCGATGCGCACGTTCTGCAATGCTGTCAGATGCGGAAATACAGCAGAAATCTGGAACGAGCGGATGATGCCGCGCCGGGCGATTTGCGCGGGACGTTCACTGGTGATGTCGATTCCGTTGAACACGATCTGGCCCGCGGTCGGTTCAAGGAATTTGGTGAGCAGATTGAAGCAGGTGGTCTTGCCTGCCCCATTAGGGCCGATCAGCGCATGGATCGAGCCACGGCGCACGCGCAGGTTCACCCCGTTCACGGCGATGAAGCCTTTGAACTCGCGGGTGAGGCCGCGCGTTTCGAGAATCGTATCGCCGAGAATCATGTTCCCTTCCATACGGAGTAAGGCGAAGCATTACGATCTTCCGCGCGAACGGCTGCGCGACTTTTATATGACGGCGGCACCCCGTGCCGCTCATTGGCGTACTGCACCAATCCGGACGGTAATCCATGGGCGGCACGCAGCATGGCTGCCATTGTCGCGCCAATGATGCAGCGCATTCATTGGGATTTGCACTTAGTGGATGACGACTGTTTGAAGCGGGCCCGAGGCGTGCTCAAGCGGCACGTCACCCTTGCTCGGGGCCCGCCTGAAGGATGCGCACGCGATGCGTCAACCTTGCTCGGCACGCGCCAAGGGGATCCGCGAGCGATGCGTCCATCGCGCTCGAGGCATGCCAGGGAAAGTCCGAGGCGCGCACCGCGGCCTCGGCTCCCACAGTCACGCCGAGTGTCACACGGCTGACATGGACGGCGCACCGCTAGTCTGAACCAGGACATTGCCGCCCAAGCGTGCGCGGCGGTCTTCGCGGATCATGTCGCTGGCGCGTTCGGCAATCATCAACGTCGGCGAATTGGTGTTGCCCGAAGTGATGGACGGCATGATTGATGCGTCGACCACCCGCAAACCGTCAACACCGATAACTCGTAGGCGATTGTCGACGACCGCGCCGGGATCGTCGGCGGTGCCCATCCGGCAGGTGCCGACCGGATGAAAGATGGTGGTGCCGACCACGCTCGCGGCCTGCTGAAGTTCTTCTTCGGTCTGGTACTGGATACCGGGCAGAATCTCTTCCGGCCGATAGGGCGCGAGCGCAGGCGCCGCGGCAATGCGGCGCGTGAGGCGCAATGCGTTGGCAGCGACGTGCCGGTCGTAATCGGTGGAAAGATAGTTAGGCGCGATCAACGGCGGCGCTGAAGCATCGGCCGATCCGATGTGAATGCTGCCACGCGAGGTCGGCCGCAACTGACACACCGACGCGGTGAATGCATTGAAGCGATGCAACGGTTCGCCGAAGCGATCGAGCGAGAGCGGCTGCACGTGATACTCGAGGTCGGGGCGCGTGAGCGATCTATCATCCGGATCGGATTTGGCGAACGCACCGAGTTGCGATGGCGACATCGACATGGGGCCGCTTTGAAACAGCGCGTACTGCATGCCGATCATCAGCTTCCCCCACCAATGCGCGGAAGCGGTATTGAGCGTGCGCACGCCGTCGACTTTGTAGGCCATACGCAACTGCAGATGGTCCTGCAGATTTTCGCCGACGCCGCGCAGATCCTTCACCACCTCGATGCCGAGATTCTGGAGACGCGCGCCATTCCCGATACCGGAGAGTTCGAGCAATTGCGGCGAGTTGACCGCACCGGAACTGAGGATCACTTCGCAACGGGCTTTGGCGAGATAGTCGGTGTTGTCGCCGCGATATTCGACACCGGTGCAGCGACGTCCTTCGAACACGACGCGCTGTGTGTGGGCACCGGTGATGACAGTGAGATTGGGGCGCTTGAGCGCCGGACGCAGGAAGGCTTTCGACGCATTCCAGCGGATGCCGCGTTTCTGATTGACGTCGAAGTAGCCGACGCCGGTGTTGTCGCCACGATTGAAGTCATCCGTGGCGGGTATTCCGGTTTGTTGCGCGGCTTGTGAAAACTCTTCGAGAATCTTCCATTTCAGGCGTTGCTTTTCGACGCGCCATGGGCCGCCTGCTCCGTGCGATTCGGAGGCGCCGGCGTGGTGGTCTTCGCTGCGTTTGAAGATGGGGAGGACGGCGTTCCAGGACCAGGAGGCGTCGTTGGTGACGCGGGCCCATTCATCGTAGTCCTCGCGTTGGCCGCGCATGTAGATCATGCCGTTGATCGAGGAGCTGCCGCCTAGTACTCTGCCCCGCGGATATGAGAGGGAGCGGCCGTTCAGGCCGGGTTCTGATTGGGTTTTGTAGAGCCAATCTGTGCGGGGATTGCCAATGCAGTAGAGGTAGCCTACCGGCACGTGGATCCAGTGGTAGTCGTCTTTGCCGCCGGCTTCTAGCAGGAGGACTTGTACTTCTGGATCTTCCGATAGGCGGTTGGCGAGGACGCAACCTGCTGTGCCGGCGCCGACTATGATGTAGTCGAATTCGCCTTCCAGGCGGTGGGGTTTTGTTTGTGTGTTTTCTGGGGTGTTCATCGTTTCGTCTCCTAAGCTTTTTTGCCTTCGCGGCGCTTTTTGTCAGTGTTCTTGGGGCGTTGGCCTTTCCTTGATTTGCTAGTGGTCTATTAGCGTTGCCCCTGTGCGGGGCGGCACCTACTTCTCTTTGCCGGCTGCAAAGAGAAGTAGGCAAGAGAAAGCAGCTCAAACCGCTCATGCTAAGTGGGCACCGTGGTCTGCAACGGGTAGTGGTGCATCTGGAATCCGTGTTCTCGCACATTCCGCGTTAGTGACGAAGGATTCATCAGTTCCCACTCCGCACTGCGTGCGTCGCGGACGAGTCTGCATGGGAAACCAGGGGCTTCGGTTGAGGTTTGTGGGGGCCGTCGGCTTTGCCTCGGCGAGGTGCTTGACTAGTTAGTGGCGAGTGCTAGGCGCTCGATGTGAAGGCAGCGATTGCGAATGGGGTGGGACTGAGTGGGCGGATGGTTTTATGAAATACTCGTCGGCGCGCGGAGCGCCGCCGGAAGTATGACGCCCTTGTCACAAGCACGTGCAGGGGCACGAACCCAGATTCCAGTCGCACCACTACCCGTTGCAGACCACGGTGCCCACTTAGAATTAGCGGTTTGAGCTGCTTTCTCTTGCCTACTTCTCTTTGCAGCAGCAAAGAGAAGTAGGTGCCGCCCCGCACAGGGGCAACGCTAATAGACCACTAACAAAACAAGGAAAGGCCAACACCCCAAGAACACTGACAACAAGCGCCGAACAGGCAAAAACGGCTATTTGGCCACTGGCATAGTGAACTCAGCCCCCTTGGCGATGCTATCCGGCCACCTCTGCATGATGCTTTTATAGCGCGTGTAGAAGCGCACACCTTCTTCCCCATACGCATGGTGATCCCCGAAGAGGGACTTCTTCCACCCACCAAAAGAATGCCACGCCATAGGCACAGGAATCGGCACATTAATCCCCACCATCCCAATCTGGATCTGCCGCGAAAACGCCCGAGCCACGCCACCGTCGGAGGTAAACAACGACACCCCATTAGCAAACTCGTTAGCGTTAATCAGCTCAACAGCAGAAGCAAAATCCGGCACCCGCACAACGCACAACACCGGACCGAAAATCTCCTCGCGATAAATCTTCATATCGGTCGAAACATCATCGAACAACGTGCCGCCAAGAAAGAACCCCTTCTCATGTCCGGCCACCTGATGGCCACGCCCATCGACCACCAGCTTCGCACCAGCCGCAACGCCCGCATCGATATAACCCGCCACTTTCTGGCGATGCGCCGCCGTCACCAACGGCCCCATCTCGGCTTCCGATTTCATACCGTTCAGAATCTTCAGGCTCTTCACCCGCGGTGTCAGTCGCTCGATCAATTCATCGGCAATATGCCCGACCGCAACCGCCACCGAAATCGCCATGCACCGCTCGCCAGCGGAACCGTAGGCAGCGCCAATCAATGCATCGACAGCCTGATCGAGATCCGCATCCGGCATCACCACGAGGTGATTCTTCGCCCCGCCCAAAGCCTGCACGCGCTTGCCGTGCTTCGTGCCTTCCGTATAGATGTATTCGGCAATCGGCGTCGAACCGACAAACGACAACGCGCTCACCTCGGGATGCACGAGCAGCGCATCCACCGCCACCTTGTCGCCATGCACGACGTTGAACACGCCGTCCGGCAAACCGGCTTCCTTGAACAATTCAGCTAGACGGTTCGATGCCGACGGATCACGCTCCGATGGCTTCAGCACAAACGTGTTGCCGCATGCGATCGCCACCGGGAACATCCAGCACGGCACCATCATCGGGAAATTGAACGGCGTGACGCCGGCGACCACGCCCAGCGGCTGACGCAGATTCCAGTTGTCGATGCCGCCGCCGATCTGGTCGGTGAAGTCGGTCTTCAGCAGATTCGGAATGCCGCACGCAAACTCGACGATCTCGATGCCGCGCATCACCTCGCCCTTCGCATCGGAAAAAACCTTGCCGTGCTCACGCGTGATCAACTCCGCCAGTTCGTCATGGTGACGGTCGAGCAATTCCTTGAACTTGAACAGCACACGCGCCCGCTTGATCGGCGCGGTTTCGCTCCATGCAGGAAACGCAGCACTGGCGGCAGCAACCGCCGCATCCACTTCAGCGACGCTTGCCAGCGGCACGCGTGCGCTCACGCTGCCAAGCGCGGGATTGAAGACGTCGCCGAAGCGGCCGCTCGTACCGTCGACCGTCTTGCCATTAATGAAATGGGTCAGCGCGCGTGCGCTCGTCTCGCTCCGGACAGTCTCGTCCTGATATGTCTCGCTCATTTTCTTGTCCTCTTCCTATGAAGGTCTTCCGCCCACCGCGAACGGCTTGATGAACGCAAGCGTACGGCGCTTCGGGGCGACAAATCCAATGAGTAATGCTCAACTGCGCTATAAGCCGAGCTAATATCAGGATATGGACCTGACTCTGCTACGGGCGTTCGTCACCGTCGCACGCGAGGGCAACCTCACGCGTGCCGCGGTGCAGCTTCACCTGACCCAACCTGCCGTCAGCCTGCAAATCAAGCATTTGCAGGAGACGCTCGGCGTGACACTGTTCACGCGGACCTCGCACGGGCTTTCGCTGACACGCGACGGTCAGGCCCTGTTGCCCCACGCCGAACGCGCGCTGGGCGCCGCGAGCGACGTGCAGCGTGCGGCGGCGTCGCTGCGCCACGAAGTGCGCGGCCGTTTGCGGATCGGCACGATTCTCGACCCGGCGTTTCTGCGCCTCGGCGGCTTTCTCAAGCAACTGGTGGAAACCTGGCCGCGCATCGAGACGGCCTTACGCCACGGGATGTCGGGGTGGGTGCTCGAACAGGTTCGTGCGGGTGAACTGGATGTGGGTTACTACATAGGCCTTCCAGCCGATGACGATGCCCGCGACGGCGCCACCTTTCATGCCGTCACGCTCACGCACTTCCAGTACCGCGTGCTGGCGCCGGCAGGATGGAAAGATCGCGTGAAGGGCGCGCGCGACTGGCGTTCGCTCGCCGCACTGCCGTGGATCTGGACGCCGCCCGCGTCCGCCCACAATAGGTTGCTGTCGCGCTGCTTTGGTGAGGCCGGCGTCAAACCGGTTAAGGTGGCAGAAGTGGATCAGGAGCCGTCGATGCTCGATCTGGTCAAGTCAGGTGTCGGTCTGACGCTCGCGCGCGATGCCACCGCGATCGCCGAAGCGCATGCCCACGCGTTGACCATCGTCGAAGGCGTCACCGTGCCGACCCAGCTCAGCTTCATTACGCTCGCCGAGCGGAAGGACGAACCGGCAATTGCAGCGGCGTTGAAGCTGATCGAGCAGCAATGGGCGACTTGAAGATTGCATGAAGGTCGGCATGGAACCATGCCTGAGGGCACCACAACCGCAAGGGCGATATGAGCTGTTCTCATGACAGCCATGCACCATGCGACCGATCGTCATCTCGTCGCGTTTCCTCGCAGACCGCTTTCGGCTGGTGGCGCAAGCGGAGCACCCTCGCTGGCGGTCCATCGAGGTTCGCCTCGAAGCCCACATTTTCTGGCCCCGTCATCTGAAACCACACCGTCACGCACTTTTTGTTAGATTGAGGGTTCGCGCTCACGCGCCGGCCCCGCATCGTTTCTGTTCCGTCTGACTTCGTCCTTCCCGGCAGCTTCGCCCCGGCAACACCGGAAGCTGCCGACCACGCCATCCTTCGACAGGAGCCTGACATGGCACGCAACATTGAAATCAAAGCCCGCGCCCAGCATTTCGAACAACTGCGCGAACGCGCCGCGAAGCTTGCGCCGGACGCGCCGCTGATCTTCCGCCAGCAGGACTTTTTCTACGACGTGCCGCGTGGCCGCCTGAAGCTGCGCCAGTTCGACGACGGCACGCCGGCCGAACTGATCTTCTACCAGCGCGACGACCGCGACGGTCCGAAGGCGTCGTATTACACGCGCAGCCCGGTGACCAACCCTGAAGCGATGCACGCGCTGCTCGCCACGGCGCTAACCACGCGTGGCATCGTCACGAAGGAACGTCACGTTTATCTGACTGGACGTACGCGGATCCATCTGGACCGGGTCGATGGCCTCGGCGACTTCGTCGAACTCGAAGTGCTGCTGGCTCAGGACGACGACGAAGAAGGCGGCCACGCCGAAGCACATGCGATGTTCCAGACCCTCGGCGTACCGGAATCGGATCTGGTGGCCGTGGCCTATGTGGATTTGTTGAGCCCGGACACCAACCCGAAGCAGGCTGCGTAAAACTTAAGCATCACGGGCCGCGGCGACGTCAATCATGGAACCGCGGCCCCGAAGACCCCAAACACCAGAAAGTCCGGGAAGCCCCTGCATCAAGCGGCTGCCGCCCCCGGCGACAGATGACCGAGCGGCAACGGCCCATTGCGCTTGAACGTGGTCAACACGATATTGGAGCGCACACTGTCGACGCCCGGCACACGCATCAACTTCTTCATCACGAACGTCGAGAGATAATTCAGATCGGGCGCGACAATGCGCAGCAGATAATCGGCGTCGCCGACCACCGCGTGACATTCCAGTACTTCCGGCAGCACCTCGATCTGTTGCTGGAATTGCTCGATGATCGAGTCGCCGTGATGCTTCAACTTCAGACTCGTAAACGCCGTCACGCCGAGCCCGAGTTTTTCCGGGCGCAGCACGACGCGATAACCGTCCACCACACCCACCTGCTCCAGGCGCTGCAAGCGCCGCCCAATCTGCGACGGTGACAGCGGCACCTGCTCAGCCAATTGCTGATGGGTCGCCCGGCCGAAGCGCTGAAGCATGTCCAGCAGCGCGAGATCGAAGTGATCGAGTTCTAACATGATTGATATCCGCATTGAATCGGCAATTAATGCACGATTATTGCATATTGACACGCCATAACGCCATCATTGCGCCCTTTCCGCACGCCTACCGCTCTACACTTGCATCACCGTTTCAACCCGCAGACACCGTAGAGCGCGCAGCATCATGTCCACCGCCAACACCGCCAAACTCAAAGAGCAATTCGACGCCGGCCTCGAAACCCACGCCGACTTCACCATCGACCAGCCGACCGAACGATACGGCTCAGTCGACCACGCTGTATGGCAGCAGCTTTATGCACGCCAGACTGCGTTGCTCAAGGGCCGTGTGTGCGATGAGTTTCTGGCAGGCGTCGACTGTATCGGCATGCCGCACGACCGCGTGCCCTCGTTCGACGAAATCAACGCCAAGCTGACGCCCGCGACGGGCTGGCAAATCGTTGCCGTGCCCGGACTCGTGCCCGACCAGGTGTTCTTCGAGCATCTGGCGAACCGCCGTTTTCCCGTGACATGGTGGATGCGCCGCCCCGACCAACTCGATTATCTGCAGGAACCGGACTGTTTTCACGATCTGTTCGGCCACGTACCGCTGCTGATCAATCCGGTGTTCGCGGACTACATGCACGCGTACGGCCGCGCGGCGCTTGCCGCCAATGATACCGGCGCCCTGCCGCTGCTCGCCCGGCTCTATTGGTACACCGTCGAGTTCGGCCTGATCCGCGACGCGGCGAGTCCGAACGGCGTGAAGATCTACGGCGCGGGCATCGTGTCGAGCAAAGGCGAGACGCTCTACAGCCAGCAAAGCGCGGCGCCGAACCGGCTCGACTTCGACCTCGAACGCGTGATGCGCACGCGCTACCGCATCGACACCTTCCAGAAAACCTACTTCGTGATCGACGACTTCGCGCAGTTGTTCAGCGTCGCGCAAACCGACTTCGCGCCATTGCTGGCCAGTCTCGCCGCGCAGCCGGCTTTCGCGGCAGGCGACGTGCTCGAACAAGATCGCGTGATGACGCGCGGCTCGCGGGAAGGCTGGCAAGCCGACGGCGATATCTGACAACACAGCCTGAGCGGGCCGACAGCAGGTTAATTGCATCCGTGAAAAAATAGCGGAGGCGCACGCCTGCCGGCGCGCCTGTTCAGATCAACGAGGTAGCACCATGATTAACAAACTGACTTCCGAAGAACGCGCCACTCAGGTCGCCGAACTGCACGGCTGGCAAGCCGTGGCGGGGCGCGACGCGATCCAGCGCCACTTCAAGTTCGCCGACTTCAACGAAGCATTCGGCTTCATGACGCGCGTGGCGATCAAGGCGCAGGAAATGGATCACCATCCGGAATGGTTCAACGTGTACAACAAGGTGGAGATCACCCTGTCGACGCACGAGGCTAATGGCTTGACCGAGCGGGACATCAAATTGGCCCGATTTATCGACAGTATTACTGCGTAATACAAGCGATCAGGTGCCTTGACGCACGCTGGATCGAACGATTCGACGGTAATGAAAGGGCATTGCAGGCAATCTGGCGCCCAAACCTTCAGTTCTACAGGCTATTATTAAGGCGCACGTAAGAATCCCACGCTTGCCTCGCAAAGCCGTCTAAACGATCCGGTGATAGCGTCTGCTGACGCTGTACAATCATCAGCGCATACGGCTTGGAGAGCGCGCTTGCCTCCTTGCACAGAACGAGTTCGTCGCCGCTCGAAGGTGAGCGGGCGCGCCAGAAGTTGATCGCGGCTTCCAGTTCGTGGATCGTTATCTCGGACATGACTTCGTGGTCGCTCAGTGGCTGCTTGATGGCTACTTCATGGCTGCTCGACAGCTGTTTCGTGGCCGCCTGGTGCCAGTTCGGCACGGCCACGCGGCACACTGCCTGTGCAGCAGGCGCTCCGGCGAACCGCTTGCCCAAACGCCTAAAACCATTGTACTTGAGCGAAATCCATGCGACTCCTTCTGATCGAAGATGACCGCCCCATCGCACGCGGCATCCAAAGTAGTCTCGAACAAGCCGGCTTCACCGTCGACATGGTCCATGACGGCATTTTCGCCGAACAGGCCCTCACCCAAAACCGCCACGAGCTGGTGATTCTCGATCTGGGCCTGCCCGGTATCGACGGCATGACGCTGCTCGCGCGCTTTCGTCAGAGCAATCGTCACACGCCGGTGATTATCCTCACCGCGCGCGACGAGTTGAACGACCGCGTGCAAGGCCTGAATTCCGGCGCGGACGACTACATGCTAAAGCCGTTCGAACCCACCGAACTCGAAGCGCGCATCCGCGCCGTGATGCGCCGCAGCGGTCCGCATGGCGACATGCCGCGCCCGGAAGTGTCGTTGGGCGGTGTGCGTCTGTCGGGCGTCGATCGCCGCATTTTTAACGACGACAAGCCGCTCGAGCTGTCGCCGCGCGAATTCGCGGTGCTCGAAATGCTGCTGCTGCGCCACGGCCGCGTGGTCAGCAAGGCTCAGTTGCAAGACCATCTGACGCACTTCGGCGGCGATCTCGGCGATACCGCGATCGAAGTTTATGTGCACCGGGTGCGTAAAAAGCTCGAAAACTGCCGTGTCGAAATCGTCACGGTGCGTGGCTTCGGTTACCTGTTGCAGGAAATCCGTCAGGCCGCATAATCGTTGCAAGGGCCGCAATCCGAATTGCGGCCCGACAGCGCCGGGCCGGCGCCGCGCACTCAGTGCGCAATTCGCCGGCTTCCGGCGAATTTTCACGGTGCCACGGTGCTTTAAGCCGTTGCTCCTTTCCCGCGCGTTCGATCATGCCCCAGCCGGCCGCCAATAGTCTGCGCCGCACGCTGCTGCGGCGCCTCGCTGCTCCCCTTTCGCTGCTCGCATTGATGAGCGGCCTGATCGCTTACTGGCTGGCGTGGCAATACACGCAGCACGTGGTCGACCGCTCGCTCGCCGATCTCGCCACCGCGATCTCCAAACAGATCCAGATTGCCGGCCCTGATGCCAAGGTGACGGTGCCGCCGCTCGCGCAGGCCATGTTCTCCGATCCGGTCGAACAACTCGTTTATCGGATCAGCAACGGCGAAACCGAGATCGCCGGCGACCATAATCTTCCGCTGCAAGGCACCAGCGTACGGCGCATGCACTATGCGTACGTCTTCGAAACGCAACACGAAGGCGTGACGGTGCGCGTGGCCCAGGTACGCGTCGACCAGCCGACCGGCAATCCGATCGTCGTCGAAGTGGGCCAACCGGTGCATCACCGTTTTCGCATCGCCGCCGAGTTTCTGGTCGCGATCATGATGCCGCTACTGTTGCTGCTGCTGGCGGGCTGGGTGATCGTGTGGCGGGTCGTCAATCAGCAGCTCAATCCGCTCACCGATCTCGCGGACTCGCTGAACCGGCAGACCCACACGTCGCTCGAACCCGTGGACGAGACCTATGTGCCGGTTGAGATCCGGCCGCTTACCGGCGCGTTGAATGCGCTGCTCGATCGTCTGAAAACCGCCCTCGACGGCCAGCGCAAATTTATCGCCGACGCCGCGCATCAGTTGCGCACGCCGCTCACCGCCGTCAAGCTGCACGCGGAGCAGGCCGCGGTCGCGCGTGACCCGCAGCAAACGCTCGCCGCGGTCCGTGAACTGCGCGCGGCGGCTGACCGCGCCGTGCGGCTGTCGAATCAGTTGCTTTCACTGGCCCGCGCGGAGCCGGGCGAACAGGCGGCACGTTTCGTCAACGTGGACATGGCCGCACTCGCTTTCGATACGGGTGCGGAATGGGTGCCGCGTGCGTTGACTTTTCACGTCGACCTCGGCTTCCAGCGCCTCGACGATCCGGGCAACGATCATCCGCTGATGGCGCGCGGCAATCCCGTGCTGCTGCACGAAGTGATCGCCAATCTGCTCGATAACGCGCTCAAGTACGTGCCGCCTTCACGCTTCGATGGCGGTCGCATCACCGTGACGGTGTCGCAAACCGTGATCGACGATCTGCGCATGGCCGAGATCGTCGTCGAAGACAACGGGCCGGGCGTGCCGCTCACGCAGCAAGCCGACCTGTTCAAACGGTTCTTCCGCGGCGACGGTCAGAGCGACGCCGGTGTGGATAGCGGCGCCGGTCTCGGTCTCGCAATCGTTCACGACATCATGGTGCTGCATCACGGCAGCGTGCATTACGAAGATGCGCCGGAAGGCGGTGCGCGCTTTATTGTGCGTATTCCGCTGATACCGATCAGCGTTCAGCATGGCGTCGATCCCGAAGTGCGGCGTCCGGCAAAAAAATCGGCGCACTCGGCGCCGATCGATATGTGACTCTGCAGTGCGTCAATGTACTGCCACGGGTTGCCTTGAGTTCACTTACGTTCAACTCAGGCAGCCCGCGTTTCATTTCTTCTTCGCTTTTTTCGCGGACGTCTCCGCCTTCTTCACCGTCTTGACCGTTTTGTCGGACCTGGAAGCGCCCTTCTCTTTCTCCGCCGGCGCCAGCATCGTGCCGCGGCACTTGCGCGCCCCGCAGCGGCATTCGTATTCCTTCTTGAGCTTCTTGGTCTGGCGCGCGTCGATGACGAGGCCGTAGTCGTAAAAGACTTCCTCACCCTCGGCGATGTCGCGCAGCGCGTGCACGTACACGTGACCGTCGATCTCTTCGGCTTCACAGTTCGGCGCGCACGAATGGTTGATCCAGCGCGCGCTGTTGCCGTCCACTTTGCCGTCGATCACCTTGCCGCTGTCGAGCGCGAAATAGAACGTGTGATTCGGTTCGTCCGGATTGTGCGGATGACGGCGCAACGCTTCTTTCCAGGAGATCCGCTCACCCTTGTATTCGATCAGCCGTTCGCCGGCCGCAATCGGCTCGATGGCAAACACGCCTTTGCCGTGCACACCCGAACGGCGCACGGCGATCCTGCGTGAACTCATTGAATGAATCCTTGTGAAGAACTAGGGGTGAAGATCCGGCAGCCGTCAGAAATGCACGCGTCTAACGCGCTGCTTTTTCCGACGCGGATAGCAAACGCGGCGCCTTGCGAGCGCCGCGTCGACCTGCGACGCTCATGCGCCACATCCGGCATCCTACACGCTCAAGACGGCTTCGTTCAACCGTCAATAAGACGTGCGCGCGCAAGGCGCGTTGGCAGCTTCACCGTTGTCCAAACGAAATCTCGCCGAACAGGGCTTTTTGGTCGCGCGGTTGCGAACGCCAGTACTGCGGCGGCGCTTCGACCGTCGCGCCGAGTTGCGCGGCGGCATGCCACGGCCAACGCGGGTTGTAGAGCAACGCGCGGGCCATTGCGATCAGATCGGCATCGCCTTCTTCGATGAGTTGCTCGGCATGCAGCGGATCGGTAATCAGGCCCACGCCGATGGTTGTCAGGCCGGTTGCCCGTTTGACGGCCCTCGCGAAAGGAATCTGATAGCCCGGCTCAAGTGGAATCTTCTGCAATGGCGAAACACCGCCGGACGACACGTCGATCCAGTCGCAGCCGCGCTTTTTCAATTCCTGCGCGAACGCGATCGTGTCCTCGAGCGCCCAGCCGCCTTCGACCCAGTCAGTCGCCGAGACGCGCACGCCAACCGGTTTGTCGGCGGGAAACGCGGCGCGCACGATGTCAAAAATTTCGAGCGGAAAGCGCATACGGTTTTCGAGCGAACCGCCGTAATCGTCGCTGCGCTGATTGGCGATCGGCGACAGAAACTGGTGCAGCAGATAGCCATGTGCCGCGTGCACTTCCAGGGCGTCGATGCCGAGACGCGCGGCGCGCCGCGCGGAGGCCGCGAACGCTTCGCGAATCCGGTTCAGTGCGGGCGTGTCGAGAGCAAGCGGCGGCTCTTCACCCGCCTTGTGCGGCAACGCCGACGGCGCATGTGGCAGCCAGCCACCTTGCGACACCGGAATCAGTTGCCCGCCTTCCCAGGGCACATGGCTCGACGCCTTGCGCCCTGCATGCGACAACTGCATGGCGACGCGAATCGGCGAATGCTTGCGGATCGCGGCCAGAACCGGCTTCAGGGCGGCTTCGGTAGCGTCGTCCCACAGCCCGAGATCGCCCGGCGTGATGCGGCCATCCGGTTCGACGGAGGTCGCCTCGATGCACACCATGCTGGCGCCGGATAACGCGAGACTGCCGAGATGGATCATGTGCCATGCCGTCGCCTCGCCACGTTCGGCGGAATACTGGCACATCGGGGAGACAACGATACGATTGGGAAGCGTCACGCTACGCAGCGTGAGCGGGGAAAAAAGCGCGCTCATGGATTACGCCCAGTAGAAACCCGAGAGCGATCGAGCATAGCACCGCGGATGATTGTCTGCAGGCACGCGCAGATCAGGGTTTCGGCCCGACCTGATCGAGCCACTCACCGAACATCCGGCGCGCGGCGACTTCCAGCGCCGGACCGAACTGCGCGGTCTCGGCCCGCAACTGCCGCGCGTCGATGCCGTGGCCGGCGATCTCACCGGCATTGCCGATCAGCCAGGGTTCGAACCGGTCAGCGCGAATCTCCGGATGACATTGCAGGCCCAGCACATGGCCGCCCCAGGCGAACGCCTGGTTTTCGCAGGCAGGCGTCGAGGCGAGACGTGTGGCGTTGTCGGGCAGGTCGAAGGTGTCGCCGTGCCAGTGCAGCATCGACGTGTGGGCGCCGTCCAGATGACGCACCGGCGACGCACGGCCCGCATCGGTGAGCGTAAGCGGTGTCCAGCCGAGTTCGGTATGGCCCGCGGGGTAGACGCGTGCACCGAGCGCACGCGCGATCAATTGCGCGCCAAGGCAGATGCCGAGCGTCGGCAAACCGGCGGCGATGCGCTTTTCGATCATGGAGAGCAACGGGACGAGCGTCGGGTAAAGCGCGTCGTCAGTTGCACTGATCGGGCCGCCGAGTACGACCATGAGCGATGCGGCAAACGGGTCCGGCGCTTCGATACGGGCAACGCCGACGTCGAGATAGCGCACCGGGCGCCCCCGTTCGCCGAGCTCCAGCTCAAGACTGCCCAGATCCTCGAAGTGCACGTGGCGAATGGCCAGAACTTCCCGATTCATCAGCCTGTCCCACCTTCAGGTTGCCTAAAGACTTGCCGCTACACGGCGCGAACCGGCCGGCGGACGGCAATCGCCGCCCGCCGGAACACGGCTTCGCAGTGTAGCGGATTGTCCCAGGAGAAGCCGCCTTATTGGGCGAAGATCTTCCAGGTCTTCTTTTGGGTAGCGACGTCGGCCACTTCGTACACCGAGCAATCGAGACGCAGATCCGTGTCCGACATCTTCATGTCGAGCAGCGCGCAGTGATGCGGCGTCTTCTTCGGATTCTTGCTCGGCTCGAAGTGCGAGCAGCTCAGGCACATGCGGTGCGGCGGAATCGTGCCTTGCGCTTCCAACTGATGGATGGTCTTGAGCAGGGTGCGATAGAACAGCGTCTGTTCTTCCTCACGCAGCGTGCCGACCGCTTTGGCCAGGAAGTCCGGCCATTGCGCAGCGCGCTTCGCGGCCGTGCGGCCACGCGCCGTCAGCCGGACCGCGAGGGCGCGGCCGTCGTCGAGTGCGCGGCGCTTTTCGACCAGGCCTTTGGTCTCGAGCGTGCTCACGGCATCGCTGGTGGTCGCGGCGGTCAGGGCCGTTTCGCGGGCAATTTCGCCAAGACGCATCGGCCCCTTGCGTTGCATCAGCAAGACCAGGATTTCGCCCTGGGTCGGCGTAAGGCCTGCGCCTTCCGCCCATTCCCAAGCCTGGCTCCGCATGGCCGTGCTCAATCGCAATAGGCTGTGGGTCACTCGCCCGGTTGCCTGTTCTCCGTATACGCCTTCGCTCATAATCTTCGTTTGGTTTATTAAGCTTGCGAGCGATGTCGGCGAACCGCTGCCGAACACGCCCGTAGCCTGTGTGGGGTGGCCTCGCCCTAAAGCAGACGAGACGGTTTCTACTATCTCAAAAATTTACCGCCTTGCAAGCCAAAGGCAGATGAAACGACATTCTATGCGAGACCGGCCAATCGTACAGCTAAGTTATCCAACGCAAGCTGTGGATAACCATGGGAAAACACAGGGGATGGCCTGTGTGCCAATTCTTGATAAGCAGCTTGCCCCCTCTTTCCTTACTAAAGTTGTCCTCGTTTACCGCCATCGATGCGCCTCGGATCAGCCCAGTTATGGTTTACGTAGCACTTTGACTTTTCAGGGAATTATTCAGTTGTCCACAGGCAGATGCAATGCTTGTTAACTACTACGTTTGTATACGTAAATTTTAGAAAAACCTGAAGGCCCGCGAGCTGGAAATTTATTTACGAAAAAAAACCCGCACGAGGCGGGTCTTCCTTACGGTTTAACGTAAGCAATCCTCTATCTGGCTAGGCTCGCCACTGCAGACACTGCTGTCTGACAGCTTCATGCAAGGACTTTTCCTGCTCGAAAACGCCCCGCAGCCACGTCGCGTCGTTGACCTGACCGCGCGCAATCGCACCGATTTCGGCGAGCGCGTTGCCCGAACCCAATGCTTCGGCGTGCGGTGCAATCAGATCCAGCGTTTCGAGGATGTCTTCGGAAATCGTCTTGCGTTCGCTCGTTTGCGGATTGATGCAGTTGCCGGCCAGACCGAAGCGGCATGCTTCGAAGCGGTTGAACGTGTAGACGAGGTAATCGTCTTCCTTCGGCGTGATCGGCTTGTCGAGCAGCAGATGCCGGGCAAGCGTCTGGATGTAGCAGGCAATCGCCGCGGCGCGATCCACCGAAAACGGCGTATCCATCACGCGTACTTCGATCGTGCCGAAACCGGGCTTCGGCCGGATGTCCCAGTAAAAATCCTTCATGCTGTTGACCACGCCGGTGTGGACCATCTTCGAGAAATATTCCTCGAAGCTATCCCACGTCAACACGAAGGGCGCACGGCCCGACAGCGGGAACGCGAACACGGAATTCAGTCGTGCCGAATGAAAACCGGTGTCGACGCCCTGCACGAACGGCGACGAAGCGGACAACGCGATGAAATGCGGGATGAAGCGCGACATCGAATGCAGCAGATACAGCGCGCTGTTCGGATCCGGACAGCCGATGTGCACGTGCTGGCCGAACACCGTGAACTGCTTGGCAAGATAACCGTACAACTCGGAAAGATACTGAAAGCGTGGCGTATCGACGATTTGCCTTTCACTCCATTGCTGGAATGCGTGCGTGCCGCCGCCGCACAAGCCGACGTTCAGACGGTCGGCCGCCGACACCAGCGTGTCGCGGATCGTGCGCAAATCGGTGACGGCCTGTTCATGCGTCGTGCAGATACCGGTCGACAGCTCGATCATGCTTTCGGTGATTTCCGGCGTGATGTTGCCGGGAATTTTTTCGTCCTTGATGAGGCGCATCAGATCCGAGCCGGCTTTGGTCAGATCATAGTCGTGCGTATTGACGATCTGCATCTCGAGTTCGACACCGAATGTGAACGGTTTCGAATCGATGAAGGGTTCGAGTGACATGGCGTCCCCAGAGTCAGGTCGGCCGATGTGTGTCACATGTCTGTGTCACACACCCGGCCGTTTTTGAATCGAATAAGTTGGATAAAGCGCGCAAATCAGGCGCGTAAAGCATTGGACAGCGCATCGGACAGCGGCGTGCCCTTACCGTGCGCTTACTCTTCGCGCCGTTCAGCCACCAGCGCCAGGCTGCGATACACGAGCCACGGCCCGAGAATCTGCAGCACGAAAATTGAACACATCACGATCGCGCGCAGTTGCGGATCGAAATTCGGATAAAGGTTGTAGGTATCGTCGACGAGCAGGTACGCAAGCGCCGACATGGGCGATAACGACAAACCGAGCGCCATGCCCTGCTTCCAGTTCAAGCCACTCGGCTTGGCGAAGGCCATCACGCCCACCAGTTTCGCGACCAGACGCGCAACAATCAGACCCAGCGCCGCGACACCGCCAAGCGCGATGTCTTTCCATTCGAACGAAGTGAGCGTCAGCACGAACAGAATCACGGTCAACAACCAGCCGGCCGTGCCGAAATGTTCCGGCCACAACTGCGGACGCGCTTCAAGATTCTTCACGATGATGCCCGCGGCCAGCAACGCGAGAATGGTGGAAAGCTTGAACACATGCGCCACCGCAATGGCCAGCAGCACGAGGCCGAACAGCGCGACGAACGAATGCTCGTCCTGCATGTTCAGACGACGGTAAAAAAACGTGCAGGTGCGCGCCAGCAGATAGGCCAGCACGAGCGAGCCGACCAGCAAATAAAGCGGCTGCAGAATCGTGGCGTAGACGTTGCCGTAAACCTCCTGATGCAACCAGCTCGAGACCAGTTTTTCGATCACCACCGCGTACATGCTGTTCAGCGCGGTAAGGGTCAACAACCGTTGCGTGACCTGGCCTTCCGCGCGCAGCTCGGTTTTGAGCTGGATCACCATTGCCGGCGAAGTCGCCATGGCAATCGCGGCGAGCACCGTTGCCACCATCAGCGGCACCTTCAGGAACAACAAAACCGGCAAAACCAGTGCGAACGTCAGCGTGGCTTCCGCGACGCTCGACAGAATCAGCCAGGGATTGCGGCGAATCCAGCGCAAATCGAGCCGGCTGCCCAGTTCGAATAACAACAAACCGAGCGCTACGTCGAGCAAAGGCCGCGCGGCGCTCGCGGAATCAGCGTCGATCACGCCGAAACCGGCTGCGCCGGCTACCAGGCCAATGACCGCATACCCGGAAATGCGCGGCAAACGCCATGCGCGGTAGCACAGTTCACCGCACAGACCCGCGGCGAGCAATGCAAGACCAGCCCAAAAAATGGCGTCGGGTGTGAGTGGCCATGCTGGAAAAAATGAAAACGCCGACTTCATCGTAATGGGTTCTCCTTGGCAGCAACGGCAGACAACACGAACCGGCGCAAACACCGGCGAGCGGATGAACGCATGAGGCGCTCACTGTCGCGATCGCTTCGCGTGACCCGCGTTGCGAGTTTTCAACGATCGGATGATCTGAATGTGCCGCAGCCGCAAGGGGCGCAGCGCATTCTGGGGGCGGCCGTAGCTACCGGCCCGGCACGGTGAAAGAACGCCGTCGACTTTGAATCAGATTCTGATTGCGCGGCACCGTTCCATTGCAGCGTGTGCGGCCAGCGGCGAGGCACGACGCGGAAAAGAACGGCGATTGTGCCATAGCTTTTTCAGACTTGACCGAAAAGACAGGAACATGCAGGCAAAACGGTAAAAACGTACGTTATCTTCGCGAGATGAGGAAAAAGCGACCGTTTTAAAACCGGGTCGGGCTCTCATAGCGTACAGATTCGACGTTGCAGATGTGTTTCCTGGCACACGGCCGGCGGCGTTTTCCTTCAACTTTCGACGCTTCGGGCTCAACGATTGCGCTCGATCTCGGGACGGCCTTTCTGTTTACAGGTTTACCGTATGTATACGTAGTAACAGTTAACAAGGTGACTCGTTTTCTGTGGATAACTCCGGTTTACCGAATTGATTCATCGGCTTGCCGCTCGCATAACAGGATGCACAGCGTGTGCGGCAGCGGAGGGTATACAAGGGTAACTTTTCGCGATTTTCGGCCGCGGCAAAGTTACCCCGTTTACGTCCACAACGGTTCCACATGAGTTGCGCCGGTAAACGGCGCGGTTATCCACAAGTTTCAGTGGATAACTTTTCTTGGCGCCGATGTTCGGTGCGCGCGGTTAACTACGGGTTAACTCACCGTACCCTGGCGCAACGCACGCAAGAGGAAGCGGGCAGGATCGATGTCTTCGGCCAAATCCCGTTCGAGCGGCCACGGTTCACCTTCGATCTGCGAGGCGATCAGCTCCGCTCCAAGTGCCGCCCATACCAGACCGCGAGAACCGTACGCGAACCCGCCGTACAAGCCGTCGACGCGTGGCAGATCGAGCGGCCATGCGCCACGCAGGCGCTGGGCATCGCGGGCCGAGGCGGCTTCGTCGGCGAAGTTGCCGATCATCGGCATCCGGTCGCTCGTGACGCAGCGAAACGCGACGCGCCCGGCGAGCTTCACCGCCTCTGCCGGGTCGACGATGCCGTCAAAGGCCGGCAGCATCTGCGCAACGCGCTCGAGGTTTTCCAGATGGCCATCCGGTCGCAACGCGGTGTCGGGGTCGTCGAGTTCGTAGGTGGCGCCGGTCAGCGTGACGCCGTCGGCGAGCGGGACCGCGTAGCCTTCGCCTATAACCGGCATCTCGAGTGTGAGCACCGTGCCCGGCGGCAGCAAAGTCAACTGGCCGCGGATGCTGCGGGTCGGCGCGTACTGCAAACCGGCGAGCCGCGCGGCGTCGTGCGCGCTCGCGACAATGACCACCGGCGCGCGCGCGATGGCTTGCCCAGTTGCGTCGAAGACGGTCCATTGATTGCCGGACCGTTCGAGGCGCGCCACGTCTACTCCGAAGCGGCGTTCGAGCAGCCCGCCCGCGGCTGCGCACTGCGCGGTGCAAAGCGACGCCGGGTCGATCCAGCCGCCTTGGGGGAAAAGCCAGCCGCTTCGCGCGAGCGGCATGCCCGCAAGCCTTTGCGCCTCGTTCAGCGAAACGGGCGTCACATATTCCGCCGGGTAACCGAACGCGGCGATTGCCTCGCTCATCGAGCGGGCTTCTTCGTCGTCCGCGGCGATCTGCAACAGCCCTGGCGCGCCGCGCAATGGACGGTAACCAAGCCGTTCGAGCGCGGCCCAGCGTCTGAGCGTGTAGAGAAAGCCCGCGCGCGTGACGCGCGAAGCGACGCTGTCGTCGCGCGAGATCATGGGATGGAACACGCCGGCCGGATTACCCGAGGCGTCCTGAGCCACCGACGCGTGCCGCTCCAGCGACGTGACGCGCCAGCCGCGTGCGGCCAGCCGCTCGATCGCCGCGCAACCCGCGAGGCCGGTGCCGATTACGATCGCATGCCGCTCATCGACTTCAAGTGGCGCGGGCGGCTCATAGCGGCGGACACGCCAGCGCGGCGCGAAATGGCCGACCAGCATCGCGCGTTTCCAGCCGAAACCATCGACTTTTTGGTACACAAAGCCGTTTTGCGTCAACGCGCGCTTGATGTCGCCGGCACTGCTGTAGGTTGCGAATGTGGCGTTCTCGCCGGCCATCCGGGCGAGCGCCTTGAAGATCGCCGGCGTCCACATTTCTGGGTTTCTTGCCGGGGCGAAGCCGTCGAGATAGAACGCATCGGCGCGCAGCCTCAACGCCGGCAGGCTCTCCGCGGCGTCAGCGAACACCAGTGTCAACGTGATTCGCCCACCCTCGAATTCGAGCCGGTGCGTGCCGGGGACGAGCATCGGCCATTCAGTTGCCAGCGTTTCCGCGAGCGCGGCGATCTCGGGATTCGAGATCGTCGTCGCATAGACGCTGCGCAAATCGGCTTGAGTAAACGGATGCTTCTCGGTCGACACGAAGTGCAAGCGCTCGCAGCGCGCCGGATCGGCACGCCAGGCGGCCCAGGTCATCAGGAAGTTGATCCCCATGCCGAAGCCGGTTTCGAGCACGGTGAAGACGCGGCGGTCCTGCCATCGCTGCGGCAGTCCATTGCCGCGGAGAAAGACGTATTCAGCCTGTTCGAGACCGCCGACAGCGCTGTGATAGATGTCGTCGTAGAACGGCGAAAAAGGCGTGCCGTTGTCGCGAAAAGCGAGGACGGCGGGGATCAGCGGATCGGTCATGCGCGGCGGAAATGACGCTCGAAAGAGCGAGTCAGACGTTACCGCCAGCGCGCGCAGCTCGCCGGGCGGCGAAAAAGACGCGCTGCAACGTTGGCAAAAACCAACGCTAAGCCCCGTCCATACTGGGTTTCAGCCTTCAATTGGGCTCTGCGAGGAGGAAAAAGGAGGGTTTCCCCTCGATATCTGCCCCAGAACCGCTTAAATCTTCGAAACCCTTATCCTGATTGGGTTTGCGCTGCGCTATCATAGCAAGCGCCGCGAAGGGAGCGGCAGCACGGCCGACGGGCAGTCACTGCCCGGCGCTAATTGTCCGGAGGGGATCCGGAGCCGCAGCTGCTCGACGGCGCGGCCCGCGCACGTATAATCGGCGCGTTCGCGCTGTTCGTGTCAACCTAAACTCAGAAAGGAACCTTAATGAACAAACAGGAACTGATCGACGCCGTCGCAGGACAGACCGGCGCCAGCAAGGCTCAAACCGGTGAGACGCTGGACACGTTGCTTGAAGTGATCAAGAAGTCTGTGTCGAAGGGTGACGCGGTCCAGTTGATCGGCTTTGGCAGCTTCGGTTCGGGCAAGCGCGCAGCACGTACGGGTCGTAACCCCAAGACCGGTGAAACTATCAAGATCCCGGCCGCCAAGACCGTCAAGTTCACGGCTGGTAAGGCGTTCAAGGACGCAGTCAACAAGCGCTAAGCAGATTACTGCCTGGCAGTTGACACCCGCCAACGGCGGGTTTTTTTTCGTCTGCGATTTCTGTTTAGCCGCGACGGGCGTCGCGGTTAAACAGTCAGCACCAAGCGGAAAGGCCGCTCGAGCTTAATCGTGGCGATGCACGATTTCGCCGTGGCCATGACCGTCGTGGTCGTGATCATGGTGATCGTGGTCATGATCATGGTCGTCTTCGTCGAAGTCCCATGTCGGGAACGGATCGGCGAATTGTTGCCACGCTTGCGGTCCCGCCGCGTATTCCTCATCGGTCAGGAGGCATGCGTCGAATTTCGCTTGCCAGACAGCCGGGTCGATGCCGACGCCGATCATCACCAGTTCCTGGCGGCGATCACCGATGCTCAGATCGTCCGGATCGCCGTACCAGTCGGCGGCAATTTCGGCGGCCAGCTCGTCATCGCCGTCCGGCCATTCGCTGCGATCCTGCGCGGCCCACCACATCCCCGCCGGACCATGCCGGCAAGCGCCACCCGCCTGCGACAGCGAACCGGCGATGTCGTTACGCGTTGCGAGCCAGAAGAAGCCCTTGCTGCGCAAGACGCCCTTCCACTCCTGATGCAGCAACGCCCACAGGCGCTCCGGGTGAAACGGCCGCCGCGCGCGGTAAATGAAATTGCCGATGCCGAATTCGTCTGCTTCACCGTGATGGGCATGGCCGTGTTCATGGTCGTGCTCATGTTCGTCGTTAAGCGACGCCAGCCAGCCCGGTGCGCTAGATGCCTCGTCGAAATCGAAACGCCCGGTGTTCAGCACTTCGGCCAGCGGCACTTCGCCGAAACGGCTCACCACCTGCACTGCACGCGGATTGATGCGGGCGAGGATGCGCTGCAAACGCGTGAGTTCATCCGCGCTCACCAGATCGGCCTTGTTCACCACCAGCACATCGCAGAATTCAATTTGCTCGATCAGCAATTCGACCAGCGTCCGATCGTCCTCTTCAGTCGCCGCGATGCCCCGCTCGGAGAGTGCGTCGGCTGAACCGTAGTCGCGCAGGAAGTTGAACGCATCGACCACCGTCACCATCGTATCGAGCTGTGCAACGTCGGACAGCGACGCGCCGTCGTCGTCGACAAAGGTGAAGGTTTCGGCGATCGGCATCGGTTCGGCCACGCCGGTCGACTCGATCAGGATCGCATCGAAGCGCTTTTCACCGGCAAGCCGCTTGATCTCGACCAGCAAGTCGTCACGCAACGTGCAACAGATGCAGCCGTTCGACAGTTCGACGAGCTGCTCTTCGATATGCGAGAGCGCGGCGGCGTCGCGCACGAGCGTTGCATCGATATTGACGGCGGCCAGATCGTTGACGATCACGGCGACGCGCAAACCGGCGCGATTCGCGAGGATGTGGTTCAGGAGCGTGGTCTTGCCGGCGCCCAGAAAACCGGAGAGCACGGTGACGGGCAATAGCGGCTGGTTCATCGCAGTACGGTAAAACAAGAGGATTGGAAGGCGTGCCGGGTTGGGGTCGCATGACTCCGGGGCCGGAAGACGGCCGAACACCGACGGCAGCACGAAGCCGCATTGTGCATCAAACGGGGGGCGGCCGCGTGACGGGCCGGATCGGGACGCGGGTGAGTCAGCGTGCAGCAGCCGGCATCAGATTCCACTTGCGCAGGATCGCGGCGATCTGCATCGCATACTTATCACGCAGTGCCGGCGTCTCGGAGTGATACGCGCCGACCGCCTGCCAGGTATTGCCGTACTTGTTCATCTGGCGGCGCAGATGCCATGCCGCGATATAGACGTTCTTGCAAGGCTCCATCAGCGTGCCTTGCGAGATACCGTACTGCGCGAGCACGGGCAGATGGATCGAATTGATCTGCATCACGCCGTAGTCGGTCGAGCCGTTTGCGTTCTTGTGCTGCGCGTCCGGCCGATTGTGTGACTCCTGCCACGCAATTGCGCGCAGAATCAATGGGTTGACCTTCTGATACTTCGCCGCTTCGTCAAAGCAATCGGCGCGTGCCTGCCCTGCTGCGATCAGCACGGCAAGTCCTGCGGCGACGGTGACAAAGGTTCGTTTCATCAGTCAAGACGACTAAACAAATCGCAAGGGTAAGATTTGGTAAGGCCATACATCGGCCATACTTCAGTCTCTGGCAGCCGGTGAGGCGTACTGGCCGGGCTTTCGTCGGCCATCGGGGAAAACCCGTGTTGGCAAGTCACAACCAGTACCTCGAACGGCTCGTATCATACCGACAGAGTTACATGCGTCAAGTTGGCTAACCGACATAATCAAGCGTAAAACGAAGCGCTTCTGCGGTTCGGCGCACACAAGCGCGTTTGCTTTCAATTGATTGACAGTCTGCGACGGTCTTTAGAGTAATCGCACGGCGCCGTTCGTTTTGTGACAAATCCGACATGAAAAACTGTTACTGTTCCTTTTTTTCGGGCATTGGATGTCCGGCATCCAAGGCGTTGATCGCTTGTGAAGCCGGCTGGCAGACCGACAGGGCGGCGGCCTGCTCAAATGTTCGCACTGCATGACCGTTGGCGGCTGTGGCCGTCGGCATCGATCCCACATTCCATGAGAAGAAATCGTATGGCATTGCGTCGCGTCGCAACGGCGCTGCTGGTGGCTGGATTGATCACCGCGCAGACAGCACAGGCACAGGTGACACTCAACTTCGTGAACGCCGATATCGACCAGGTGGCCAAGGCGATCGGCGCGGCGACCGGCAAAACGATCATCGTCGACCCACGCGTGAAGGGTCAGCTCAACCTCGTGTCGGAAAACGCCGTGCCTGAAGATCAGGCGCTCAAGACCTTGCAATCCGCTTTGCGGATGCAGGGCTTCGCGCTGGTTCAGGACCACGGCGTGCTGAAGGTCGTACCCGAGGCCGATGCCAAGCTGCAAGGCGTGCCGACCTACGTCGGCAATACGCCGGTGGCGCGAGGCGATCAGGTGGTCACGCAGGTGTTCGTGTTGAAGAACGAGTCGGCCAATAACCTGTTGCCGGTGTTGCGTCCGCTGATCTCGCCGAACAATACCGTGGCGGCCTACCCGGCCAACAACTCGATTGTCGTGACCGATTACGCCGACAACGTGCGGCGTATCGCACAGATCATCGCGGGTGTCGATACGGCCGCCGGCCAGTCGGTAGCGGTCGTGCAGTTGAGGAACGCCAACGCGATCGACATCGCCACGCAGTTGACCAAGATGCTCGACCCGGGCGCGATCGGCAGCACCGACGCGACGCTGAAGGTGTCGATCACCGCGGACCCGCGCACCAACTCGCTGCTGATTCGCGCGTCGAACGGCGGCCGGCTAGCAGCCGCGAAGCAACTGGCGAAGGAACTCGACTCGCCGACCACCATGCCCGGCAACATGCACGTCGTGGCGCTGCGCAACGCTGACGCGACCAAGCTCGCGAAGACCTTGCGCGGGATGCTCGGTAAAGGCGGCGACACCGGCTCATCGGGTGGCTCGAACGAAGCGAATTCGTTCAACCAGAACGGTGGTGGTGGAGGTGGCTTTGGCAGCAATTCGACGGGCACGTCGGGTACGCCGCCGCTGCCGTCGGGCGGACTCAACAGCAGCTCGGGAGCGTCACCATTGGGCGGTGGCGGGGGCGGATACGGTTCGAGCGGCGGGTCGGGTTCAGCCGGCCTGCTCGGCGGCGACAAGGACAAGAGCGACGACAATCAGCCGGGCGGCATGATCCAGGCGGACTCCGCGACCAACTCGCTGATCATCACGGCGGCCGAGCCGGTGTACCGCAACCTGCGAGCGGTGATCGACCAGCTCGACGCGCGGCGCGCGCAGGTCTATATCGAGGCGCTGATCGTCGAGTTGAACTCGAACACGAACGCCAATCTCGGCATTCAGTGGCAGGTCGCGAACAATTCGATCTTTGCCGGCACCAACCTGGCGACCGGCACCGGCAACAGCATCATCAATCTGACGGCTGCGGCCGCAGCGACGGGCGCTACCGGCGGTCTCGCCGGGGCGCTCGCAACCCAGAATATCCAGCAGGGCCTCAACGTCGGCTGGATTCACAACATTTTCGGTGTGCAGGGACTCGGCGCGCTGTTGCAGGCACTTTCGCAGACGCAGGATGCGAACGTGCTGTCGACGCCTAACCTCATCACGCTCGATAACGAAGAAGCCAAAATCGTCGTCGGTACGAACGTGCCGATCCAGACGGGTTCGTATTCGAACCTCACGAGCGGCACTACCAGCAACGCATTCAATACGTTCGACCGCGTCGATGTCGGCCTGACGCTGCACATCAAACCGCAGATTACCGAGGGCGGGATTCTCAAGCTGCAGCTCTACACGGAAGACTCGGCGATCGTGAACGGCACGACCAACGCGGCGACCAATCCGGCTGGTCCCGAGTTCACCAAGCGTTCGATCCAGTCGACGGTCCTCGCCGATAACGGCGAAATCATCGTGCTGGGCGGCCTGATGCAGGACAACTACCAGGTCAGCAACAGCAAGGTGCCGTTGCTGGGCGATATTCCGTGGCTTGGCCAGTTGTTCCGTTCGGAACAGAAGACCCGCGCCAAGACGAACCTGATGGTGTTCCTGCGCCCCGTGATCATCACCGATCGCGATACCGCGCAGGCCGTGACGTCGAACCGTTACGACTACGTCCAGGGCGTGACGGGTGCGTACAAGTCGGACAACAACCTGATCAAGGACAAGGATGATCCGGTGGTTCCGCCGATGCCGATCGGCCCGAGCCAAGGTGGTTCGCCTGCGATGAATCTGTTCGATCTCGACAGGATGCGTCGTCAGCAGATGGCGCCGCCGCCGGTCACGAATGGTGGCGCTGTGCAGACGAATCCGGTCACGAATGGCGGTGCTGTGCAGACGAATCCGGTACCCACGGCACCGTCCACGGCGTCGCCTGGAGTGCAGCCGTGAGCACGCCGTCCACGCCGCCGTCAGCTCCGGGATCGTCCGCAGCGGCGCGCGTCGCTGCATCGACGCAAGCCGGGGCGATTTCGCCCGCTGTCGTGGCGGAGCATGCCGAACGCATCGCGCCGTCGGCGGTCGCCGCACGGCTCGTGCCCTACGGCTTCGCCCGAGGCGGCCAGATTCTGGTCGCGCATCAGCACGCCGATAGTCTCGAAGTCTGGATCAGCGAACGCACCAGCGATGCTGCGCTTGCCGAAGTCGCACGCAACTTCGGCGCGTTGTCCGTGGTGCGTGTGCCGGCCGACGAACTTGCGCTCGCGATCAACCAGGCTTACGCGCGCCAGGACGGCAGTGCGGCACAGGTGGTCGGCGAAGTGGAAGGTGAAGTCGATCTGTCGCGTTTGATGCAGGACATTCCCGAGATCGAGGATCTGCTCGAGTCGGAAGACGACGCGCCGATCATCCGCATGATCAACGCGCTGCTCACGCAGGCCGCACGCGAACAGGCCTCGGATATTCACATCGAGCCGTTCGAGACTTCTTCTGTGGTGCGCTTCCGTGTCGACGGCACGTTGCGCGATGTCGTGCGGCCGAAAAAAGCGCTGCACGGCGCGCTGATCTCGCGGATCAAGATCATGGCGCAGCTCGACATTGCGGAAAAGCGTCTGCCGCAGGACGGCCGGATCACGCTGCGCGTCGGCGGACGTCCGGTCGACGTGCGTGTCTCCACATTGCCGACCGGCCACGGTGAACGCGCGGTGCTGCGTCTGCTGGAAAAAGACGCCTCGCGCCTGAATCTCGAAGCGCTCGGCATGGCCCCCGACACGCTCGTCAAGTTCGACAAACTGATCGGCAAACCGCACGGCATCGTGCTGGTGACCGGCCCGACCGGCTCGGGCAAGACGACCACGCTGTACGCGTCGATGTCGCGGCTCGAGACCGCGACCACCAACATCATGACGGTCGAAGACCCGATCGAATACGACCTCTCAGGCATCGGCCAGACGCAGGTCAACGAACGGATCGGCATGACTTTCGCGCGGGCGCTGCGCTCGATTCTGCGGCAGGATCCGGACGTCATCATGATTGGCGAAATCCGCGACCTGGAAACGGCGCAGATCGCGGTGCAGGCGTCGCTCACGGGTCACCTTGTGCTGGCGACCCTCCATACGAACGATGCGGCTTCGGCCGTCACGCGTTTGACCGACATGGGCGTCGAACCCTATCTGCTGGCGTCATCGCTGCTCGGCGTGCTGGCGCAGCGGCTGGTGCGGCGCCTGTGCCCGGTATGCCGCGAAGAACGCGTCGAAGAGGACGGCAGCGTGCGCTGGCATCCGGTCGGTTGCGAGAAATGCGGCCAGTCGGGTTACGCGGGACGTCGCGGTGTCTACGAACTGCTTCTGATTGACGACGAAATCCGCACGCTGGTTCACCGCAACGCATCCGATGCGGAAATTCTCACTTCGGGCCGCGCGCAAGGCATGCGTACGCTGCGCGAAGATTCGGACCGCTGGCTCGCCTCCGGGCTGACGTCGCTCGAAGAAGTGATCCGCGTAACGGGCGGAGCATAAGCGCATGCCGGCATTTCGTTTCGAAGCGATCGATGCAGCGGGTAAAGCGCAAAAAGGCGTGCTCGACGCGGACAGCGCGCGCGGCGCGCGGACCAATCTGCGTTCGCAGGGACTGACGCCACTCGTCGTCGAACCGGCTGCGACGCGCACACGTGGTGAGCGCAACCAACGCTTGTCGCTGGGACGGCGTTTGTCGCAGCGCGAGCAGGCGATTCTCACGCGGCAACTGGCCAGCCTGCTGATTGCCGGTCTGCCGCTCGATGAAGCGTTATCGGTGTTGACCGAGCAATCGGAGCGCGACTACATCCGCGAGCTGATGGCGTCGATTCGCGCCGAAGTGCTCGGCGGCCATTCGCTCGCGAACGCGCTGACGCAGCATCCCAAAGACTTCCCCGAGATCTATCGGGCGCTGGTGGCTGCCGGTGAACATACCGGCAAGCTCGGTCTCGTCCTCTCGCGTCTGGCCGACTACATCGAGCAACGCAACGCGCTCAAGCAGAAGATCGTGCTCGCGTTCACCTACCCGGCGATCGTGACCCTCATCGCCTTCGGCATCGTCACGTTCCTGTTGAGCTACGTGGTGCCGCAAGTGGTGAACGTGTTCGCCAGCACCAAACAGCAACTGCCGATCCTCACCATCATGATGATGGCGCTGTCCGGTTTCGTGCGGCACTGGTGGTGGGCGATGCTGATCGGCGTGGTCGTGCTGGTGTATCTGGTGCGTTCGATCCTGAAACAGCCCGGCCCGCGCCTCGCTTTCGACCGGTGGCTGTTGACCGCCCCGCTGCTCGGCAAACTCGTGCGCGGCTACAACACCGTGCGCTTTGCCAGCACGCTCGGCATTCTGACGGCGGCGGGTGTGCCGATCCTGCGCGCGCTGCAAGCCGCAGCCGAAACGCTCAGCAACGTCGCGATGCGCGAGAACATCGACGATGCGATCGTGCGTGTGCGCGAAGGCACGTCCTTATCGCGTGCGCTCGGCAATACGAAGACCTTTCCGCCCGTGCTGGTTCACCTGATCCGTTCGGGTGAAGCGACCGGCGACGTGACGACCATGCTCGATCGTGCGGCCGACGGCGAAGCACGTGAGCTGGAGCGTCGCACGATGTTCCTGACGAGCCTGCTCGAGCCGTTGCTGATTCTGGCGATGGGGGGCGTGGTGCTGGTGATCGTGCTGGCGGTGATGCTGCCGATCATCGAGTTGAACAACCTGGTGCAGTAAGGCTGAAGCCAGGCAGAACGCCTGGGTCAGCGCACGTAGATGGTAGGACCTGGCGCGTTGGCCGGCAGGAACACTTCGGAATGCGCGCCATTGCGGTCGATGATGATCGAGCGGGCGCGGACTTCGGAGAGTTTGGCGCCTTGCATGAGCGCGCTGCCGAGCGATACCGCATGCGGCGGTTCGCCACCGACGCTGACGATGGCTGCGGCCCCTTCCTGCAAAGCGAGGATGCCGAACAGATGCACGTCCTGGTTGGCGCTGCGGGTGAGCTGGCCGCCGAACAGCGTGGCAGCCTGATCGGTCGACACCTGCGTATGCGCGGCGGCAGCGGGCAACGGCGCGCCGGACGTCGTGGAGATCGTGATGACCCAGTAGGTCAGCGTCGCGCAGAACACGGCGAACAGTGCGAGCGACAGAAGGCGGATTTGGATAGCGTTCATGCGCATATTGTACGGACTATTGTGAAAATTGCGTTGGGGTGCCTGGCGGTTTCCCGCAACCCTTCAAGAACATGACATTAAAATGACCGGCCGGGCGTGTTCAATGGCACCTTGATTGCCTGACGCGCGAATCCCGCCCGATCGAAATTTCACCTGAAAAGAGGTAGCAAGCTATGCAATTGTCGACCCTTCGCCGTCATGAAATCGCGGGTCCGCGCAGCGGTCGTCAACGCGGTTTCACGCTGATTGAAATCATGGTCGTGATCGCGATTCTGGGTATTCTGGCCGCGCTGATCGTGCCGAAAATCATGAGCCGTCCGGACGAAGCGCGGCGTGTCGCCGCCAAGCAGGACATCGGCACCGTGATGCAGGCGTTGAAACTCTACCGTCTCGACAACGGCCGTTATCCGACTCAGGAGCAAGGCCTGCGCGCGCTGATCGAAAAGCCGAGCACGGATCCGGCGCCGAACAACTGGAAGGACGGCGGCTACCTCGAACGTCTGCCGAACGATCCGTGGGGCAATAGCTATCAGTATTTGAACCCCGGCGTGCATGGCGAGATCGATGTGTTCAGCTATGGCGCCGATGGGAAAGCGGGAGGCGAAGGTAACGACGCCGACGTAGGGTCGTGGCAGTAGTCGAGTAGTTCATCGTTTGTGGCCGGCACAATGCGACTGTCCGCTTGCAAGTCCCGTGTGGACACTCCGTGTACGGCGTCGCTGCCGGACACGGCGTGCGCCGGCGCGCGCGTGCGCGGCGCACGTGATTTCAGTGCGGGCGGCAGGAAGCGTGCAGCGGGTTTCACGCTGCTGGAAATGATGGTGGTGCTGGTGATCGCAGGCATTCTGGTATCGCTGACCGCGCTGACGATGACTCGCAACCCGCGTACCGATCTGAACGAAGAAGCGCAGCGTCTCGCGCTGCTGTTCGAATCGGCCGGCGACGAAGCCCAGGTGCGCGCAAGGCCGATCGCGTGGCAGCCGCTCGATGGCGGTTTTCGTTTCGATCTGCGTACTGAAGACGGTTGGCGTCCGCTGCGTGACGATCTGCTTGGGCCGCGCAACTGGGAAGGTGGTGTGACCGGCGTCACGATCGATTACCCCGGATCGGACTCGCACCCGAGCCGTGTCGTGTTCGGCACTGAAGGGATCGACGTGCCCGTGCAGATCACGCTGTTTTCTGCCGCGGGGCGCGCGACGATCATCGGCACTGGCAATGGCCGCTATGAGGTGCACTGAGATGCGTCGTTGCAGGGACAGGGGCGCTCGCGAGATGGTCCACGGCGCGCAGCGCGGTTTTACGATGATCGAAGTGCTGGTGGCGCTGGCGATCATCGCGATTGCGTTGGCGGCGTCGTTGCGCGCGGTGGGGAGTCTGGCGAGCGGCGAAGCCGATTTGCATCGACGGCTGCTGGCGGGATGGAGCGCCGACAATACGCTGGCGCAACTGCATTTGACGCATGGCTGGCCGAACGTTGGCTCGACGAGCTTTGACTGCTCGCAGGGCAATTTGGAGTTGATCTGTACCGAGCATGTGACGGCGACGCCGAATCCGGTGTTTCGTCGGGTGGAAGTGACGGTGACGACGCCGGGGCGTTCCGGCAATCTCGCCCAGATGGTCACGGTGGTCGCGAATGAAAACAACCGTTCGCTCTGAGCGCCGCGGCCGATCGGGCGCGCGTGGTTTCACGCTGATCGAGTTGCTGGTCGCGATTGCGATCATGGCGGTGATTGCCGTGCTGTCGTGGCGCGGGCTGGACCAGATCATTCGTGGCCGGGAGACGATCACGAACGCGATGGAAGACGAGCGCGTCTTTGCGCAACTGTTCGACCAGATGCGGATCGACGTGCGGCAGGCCGCGTCGGATGATGAGTCTGGGCAGGCGGCCGTCTCGGTCAGCGGCAGCGTGCTGCAGATCGTACGGGAGATGGTATTGCCGGGGACGGCGCCGCGGTTGCAGGTGGTGAGGTATCGCGTGTCCGAGGGGCGCGTGGTGCGGTATGCGTCGCCGCCGCTGGGGAATGTAGGCGAGTTAAGGGGCGCGCTGCGCGGTGGTGAGGGGAATGGGTGGACGGCGGTGCCTTTGATGGGGGGCGTCGGGGCTATTTCTGCGCGGCTGTATGTGCCGAAGGTTGGCTGGACCACGCAGATGAAGGATGTGCAGAGTGCGATTACGGAGAACGATAATAATTTGAAGGTGCCCCAGTTGGGGAATGCGCCGCTGCCGCGGTCGGTGACTGGGCTGGAAGTGAGTGTTGGGGGTAAGTCGTTGGCGCGGCCTGTAACGCGGGTTTTTCTCGTCGGAGAATGAGTATGAGGTTCTCTTTTTTGTCTCCGCGACGCTCTGGGGTTTTGGGTTTTTTGTTGTCTTCGCGACGCTCTGGGTTTGGGCGCGTGCGCGCGTGCCTTTCGGTTTGGTCTTCTTTGCCTGCTTGGCGGTTTTGTCTGCACGCTTGCGGTGTTGGCCTTTCCTTGATTTGCTATCGGTCTATTAGCGTTCCCCCTGTGCGGGGGGGCACCTACTTTTCTTTGCCGCCGCAAAGAAAAGTAGGCAAAAGAAAGCGGCTCAAACCGCTAATGCTAAGTGGGCACCGTAGTTTGCTTGGGGTAGTGGTGCATCTGGAATCTGTGTTCGTGCCCCTGCATGCGCTAGTGACAAGGGCGTCATACTTCCCGTCTCGCACTGCGTGCTCGCCGGAAGAGCAATTCGACAAACCAGTGGTTCGCTTGGTTCTGCCCCACTCGCAATTGCCGCCTTTCGCTTGGGTCGCGCGTGCAACGCCGACGGCTCCCGCGACGCGGGAGCCCGCCCCCTGGTTTTCGGAATTACTCTTCGGCGCGCGCAGCGCCGCCGGAAGTATGACGCCCTTGTCACTAACGCCGAATGTGAGAGAACACAGATTCCACGGAGCCACTAGCGGTTCTGAGCTGCGGTTCCCGCTTAGCATTAGCGGTTTGAGCTGCTTTCTTTTGCCTACTTTTCTTTGCAGCCGGCAAAGAAAAGTAGGTGCCCCCCCGCACAGGGGGAACGCTAATAGACCACTAACAAATCAAGGAAAGGCCAACGCCATAAGCGCACAGACAAAAGCGCCGACTAAGCAAAAAAGCCAATCAAAGACCAACACCGTAGGCAAACACCCAAGCGCCGCGCAGGCAACCCAACGCGGAGCAGCCATCATCAGCGCCCTACTAGTAGTCGCGCTATCAGCGATATTAGTATCGGGCATGCTCTGGCGCCAGCAAGTCCAAATCCGAAGGATCGAAAACCAACGCCTCCTCTCCCAGGCGCAATGGGTCGCCCGCGGCGCGCTGGACTGGACGCGTCTGATCCTCCGCTCCGAGGGCGACACCTCGGCAGGCATCACCTACCTGGGCGGCCTATGGGGCGTCCCCATCGCCAAAACACGCCTGTCGGATTTCCTTGGACAAATAGGCGAAATCAGAGCCGAACAAGGCCAGGCAACCTATCTCTCAGGTTCAATCGAAGACGCCCAGGCGAAATTCAACCTCCGTAATCTGGTCTCGAGCCCCGCGCCGGGCGTCATGCAGATCAACACGGAGCAGATCGGCGCCTATCAGCGCCTGCTGGTATCCCTCGGCGTGAACAGCCAACTGGCAAAAAGCACCGCCGTGCAGATGCGCGCGAGCCTCGGTCAATCGGCGACACGCTTCCAGACCGTTACGTCCACTACCGGCGCGTCGACAGCTCCGATTACCGCGGGTGGCGGCGCCACGAGCGGCAGCTTCACCGACAAACCCGGTATGGAAGACGGCGACGACAACGCGGCCGTCGCGCCGCTGCAAATGACCAGCGTCGATTCGCTGTTGGATATCCCCGGCTATACGCCGGAAATGATCGCCCGCTTGCGGCCATTCGTCACCGTGCTGCCGACGGTGTCGGCGGTCAACATGAATACGGCCTCCGCCGAAGTGATCGCGGCGATCGTGCCGGGGATGAACCTGTCCGCCGCGCAGGCCTTCGTCGCGCGTCGGCAGACAGTGTTTTTCCATAATGTCAGCGATGTGCAACTCGCCTTGCGCGGCGCCGGCGTACAGTCGGTCTCGGTCGACCCGAGTGAAATGGACGTCAACACGAACTACTTTCTGATCCACGGCCGCGTGCAGCACGAACGCGCGGAAGTGGACCGCACGACCCTCGTCTATCGCGACGCATTGACTCACACTACGCGTATCGTGCGGGTACAAGACCAACTATGAATAACGCCTTTCCCAGAGAGAGTGGCCTTTGAGCACACTGATCGTCCTACTGCCGCCGCGTGATCCGGCGGTGCCATCGCAGGAATGGCAACTGCCTGAGTTGCCGTTCGTGCTGCTCGACAAGTCGGGCCGCACCCAACGCGCGGGCCGCTCGGCGCTCGCGCTGCTGCCGCGCGCTGCGTCGACGGTGCTGATGGTCGCCGCCCGCGACCTGCTGATGATGCCCGCCAAGCTGCCGCCCTTGCGCGGCCCGAGGTTGCGTCAGGCGCTGCCGAATGTCGTCGAGGATCAGCTGATCCAGGACCCGCAAACCTGTCACATCGCCGTCGATCCGCAACCGATCGCGGGCGGCCGGCAGTTGCTCGCGATCATCGACCGCGGCTGGTTCCGCTTCATCTGCGAGGCCTTTGCCTCCGCCGGCCACCGCAGCGTGCGCGCTGTGCCGGTTACGCGCTGTCTGCCGCAAGCCGTCGCGCTCGACACGCCCGCCGAAGTCGCGGAAATGGTCAACGCAGGCGAGCCGGTCATGGCGGGCTCGGCGAGCGTGGCAACGTCGCTGCCGGGCGTGGCGCCGGTGATGGCGCCTGGCGTCGCGTCGGTCGTGCCGATGGTGGCGGCCGTGCTCGGCGCCGTCGCCCAGACCGCGCCCGCATTGCTGCTCGGGAGTGCGGTCGAAAGCGCGCCGCTCAGTGGTACGCCGCGCGTCGAGCTGGCTATCGCGCGCGGCGTGCAAGGCGAAGGGCTGGCGGTGCCGGCTAACGCCGTGAACGCGACGCTCAGCGCGCTCGCCGGCGCGGCGCCAATTTCGCTGTACATGCTGACGGAAGTGCCCGGCAACGAGCCGAGTCTCGCAGCAGCCAGCCCGGCGAAGCTCGCGGCTCATATCCATGGGGCCAGCCCGCTGCCGTTCGAGCAACTCGCCCGCCGCGCGCTGGAGTGCCGCTTCGACCTGTGTCAGTTCGAGTTCGCCTCGCAGCCGTGGCGGCTCGACCGTGCGACGCTGCGGCGTCTGCGCCTGCCGGTCGCGCTGGCTGTCGGCGCGCTGGTGATCGCGATTATCGGCGCGAACGTGCAGTGGCTGATGCTCGCGCGTCAGCGCGACGCGATCAACACGCAGATGACCGAGCTGCTCCTCAACGCCTTCCCCAAGACGACGGTCGTGCTCGATGCGCCCGATCAGATGTCGCGGCAGTTGCAACAGTTGCGGGTGGCGGCGGGTGAGTTGTCGCCGGACGATTTCCTATCGCTCGCCGATGGCCTCGCGCGTTCGTTGGCGCCGGTGCCGGTCAACGGTATCGCCGCGCTCGACTATCACGACCGGCGGCTCGATGTGACCTTCAAGCCCGAGGTGAAACTCGATCCCGATTTCGCCAAACGTCTCGCGCGCAACGGCCTGACCGGCGCGATCGACAGCAATACCGGCAAGTGGACCATCAGGAACGGACAATGAAAGCTGAACTCGCCCAAAGCTGGGCTGGATTCTGGGACCAGCGCACCGAACGCGAAAAAACGCTGCTGGCATGGGGCGGCGGGGTGCTGGCCGTGGTGATCGCGTGGTCGGTGCTGTGGGCGCCGGCGCACGATGGCCGCGCGCATCTGCGTGAATCGCTGCCAACCTTGCAGCGTCAGTTGGCGCAGATGACTGCGCAGGCGAACGAAGCGCGCCAGCTCTCCGCTGCGGCTCAAGGTGTCGCGCCGACCGGCGCGGCGCTGAAGGACGCGCTCACCGCCTCGCTCGGCGATCATGGCCTTGCCGCGACCCAGGTCCAGGTGATCGGCAACATCGTGCAGATCCAGATGAAGAACGTGGCGTTCCCGGCGTGGACGAGCTGGGTCGACGATGCGCGCAAGCAGTTCAAGGTGCAGGTCGCCGAGGCGCACGTGACCGCGCTCAAGGAAGACGGCCAGGTGGATCTAACGGCGTCGATGCAGCCATCTACCGCGAAATGACCGCGCCGTTACAGGATTTCGCATGACTTACTGGATGCGGCGCCTGCGCGTCGCGCTACCCTGGCTGGCGGTCGCGGTGCTGGCGAACGCAGTCGTGATGCTCACGTTGTTGCCGGCCGCCTGGATTACGCCGCAGTTCGCCAGACAAACCCATGGCCACGTCAATCTCGTCAATCCGTCCGGTTCGCTGTGGCACGGCTCGGCCACGCTGATGCTCGCCGCCGGTTCCGACATGAGCGCGGCGACCCTGCTGCCGGGGCGGATCGAATGGCGCACGGCGTTCTGGCCGCTCTTCACCGGCCGTGTGCGGATGACCATGCGGCACAGCGAAGCGATGCCCGACCCGATCACCGTCGATGCGACCCTGCGCAGCGCGACCATTACGCCGGGTGCGATGGCGGTGCCGGCTTCGCTGCTGAGCGGCCTCGGCGCGCCGTTCAATACGCTCGATCTGCAAGGCGACGTGCGCCTCGCATGGTCCGATTGGCGCAGTTTCAATCAGGAAGCGTTCGGCCAGTTGACCGTGACCCTGAACGATGTCAGTTCGCGCGTCTCGCTGGTCAAGCCACTGGGTTCTTACCGGCTGTTGTTCCAGGCGCAGGGTGCGTCGTCCACGCTGGATCTGACGACCCTGAAGGGGCCACTGATGCTGACTGGCAATGGCACGGTGTCAGCCGCCTCGACATCGTTTCGAGGGACGGCCAGCGCCGCCCCGGAAGCGCGCGACAACCTCGCGGGACTGCTGAATCTGTTGGGCCGGCCAAGCGGACCGGATACGGTCGCGTTGACGTTCGCGCACTGAGGCGCCGGTTGCAAGAAAAAGAGGCATGGCTGCATTGCGCGGCTATGCCTCTTTTGCTTTGACTTTACGAGTCCCGTGCCTAGTTGCTCTGCGCCGATTGCGGCGCGGCTCCGCTTTGTGCCACCGGCGTCGCCGACGCTGCCGGCTGCGGCGCGGGCGCCGCCATGTCGCCCGTTTCGCGGTTCATTTGCGACGCGTCCCAGCCGCCGCCAAGCGCCTTCACCAGACCCACCGACGACACCATGCGCTGCCCGGCGATGTTCTCCAGCTTCTGCTCAGCCAGGAAGGCCGTGGTCTGCGCGGTCAGCACGTTGACGTAGCCGACCGTACCCGCCTTGTATTCGTTCGTGACGATGGCCAGCGCCTGACGCGCTGAATCCACCGCTTGCTGCTGCACGACGATTTCCTGTTCGAGGATGCGCTGCGAGGCGAGATTGTCCTCGACGTCCTGGAACGCGGCCAGAATCGTTTGACGGTACGCCGCGACGTTCTGGTCGTAGGCAGCGCGTGCGGCTTCAGTCTTTGCCTCTCGCAGGCCGGCGTCGAAGATCGTGGCGGCGAGTTGCGGGCCGAGCGTCCAGAAGCGCGACGGCGCGGTCAGCAATTGCGAGAACACCGAACTCTGGAAGCCACCCGTGGCCGACAGCGTCAGCGTCGGGAAGAACGCGGCGATCGCGACGCCGATCTGTTCGTTCGCCGCCGCCGCCTTGCGCTCAGCCGATGCGATATCCGGGCGCCGCTCGAGTAGCGCCGACGGCATCTGCTCGGGCACGGCGGGCGGCGTGGCGGTGAGCGGCATCGGCGGAATCGAGAAGGTCGAGGCCGGCTCGCCGACGAGTACGGCGATCGCGTGCTCGTCCTGCGCGCGCTGCACACCGTTGTCGATCGCGGCCGCCTGGGCCGATTGCAACTGCGTTTGCGCCTGGATCACGTCCGAGCGCGCGGCGACGCCGGCCGCGTACTGGTTCTGCGTGAGTTGCAGTGACTGCTGATAGGCCGCGACGGTGTCGTCGAGCAGCTTCTGGGTGGAGTCGAGCGAGCGCAGCGAGAAATAGGTTTGCGCGAGCGTAGCCTGGGCCGACAGCCGCGCATTCGCCAGATCGGCGGCGGCGCCCTGCTGACCGGCTTTCTGCGAATTGACCGAACGCGTGACCGAGCCCCACAGGTCCGGCTCCCAGCTTGCGTCGAGTTGCGCGTTGAAGCTGTTGCTGACGCTGGAGCGGGTTGAGTTGCCACTGGACGACGAACCGTTGCCTGAGCGCGTGGCGCCTGCCGATGCACCGATGGTCGGGAAATATGCCGCGCGTGCTTCGCCCACCAGCGCACGTGCCTGGCGATAGGCGGCTGCAAATTGGGCGACGGTCTGGTTCGACGCGTTCAGTTGGTCTTCGAGCGCGTTGAGTTGCGGGTCCTGGTAGATAGTCCACCAGTCGCCGCGGTCGTGCTGATCGGCCGGCTGGGCGACTTTCCAGCCGGGCGCGGCTTCCTTGTAGGACGCGGGGATCTCGGCCGCGGGCCGCTTGTAGTCGGGGCCGACCACGCAACCAGCCAGCACGGTGGCGAGGGCCGCGGCTACCGCGATAGTCAGGGCGCGGGGCGCAAGCGTCCGCGCGCGCGAGATTCGTTCAAACTGCATGCAATGGATTCCTTCTGGACGCCGCAGTGCGGCCGATGGCTGCACTGCCGACCGGGCGAGATCATGGCTCTGCCGGGATGTTAGCGTATGGGACCGCTTGGGCGCGGGAAACTGAAAGGGTAATGCGGGGGGAGGCGGAGGTGTGTTACTTAGCGTGTCGGGATGGTTACGTGCTGTTACCGGCCTGGCTGCCTTTGGCGACGGAAACGCGCCGCGCAGGCAACAAAGGCCGGTTCCACGACTAGAGAGTCAAACTCGCGAATCCGATGACGTGGGTTGCCGGGCCTGCTTGCCAGCCGCAGCCCGGCACGGCGCGCCTGAGCGTGCCGGGCAAGGGCCAACCGGGCTTGCAGCAGCGGCAGCGGTCGCGACGACACTCCCCGCCGCAATGACGGACCCCACCGGTTCCACCGGGACGACTTGGGTCCCCTTCTGCCCTCGCCGATGCTCCACCCACGCCAACATCGCGACTCCCACTGATCCACCGGGCAGGACGAACAGCACGGCGAACAACGCCAGCTTCCACCAGCGATGCGGACCTTGAAAGCTGCTCAACGCGGAATCGGTCAGGGAGCGGCTCAAGCCGCCAAGGGTGTTTTTGAGGTACAGCATCGGGGAAATCCTTTTGGCACGGCGCCATTGCGGCGTGCAGACAATCGGTCAGAACATGGTCTCGGGTGGCGCGGGTCGCGCGTAACTCGTTGCCTATAATAATATTGACTATGCAATTAAATTTCAAGATACTTTGCTTCGCGCGCTGTCGCGGTGTTGTTTTTTGCGCCGTTGGCACGACGCGAAATGAAATTTGACTTGTCTGCTTAGGCAGCTAGAATCCGTTCTGCTTGACGATGTTCCCGGATACACGATGCCCGACGGCCCTTACAACGCGGACGAGATTCACCTCGAATCGAGTCTCGGCTATTACCTGACGAAAGCGCGAAACGTGCTTGTCGAGCGGATGGACCGTGCGGTCAAACCGTTAGGACTGACCGCCCAGCAAATCGGCGTGATTCTGGTGTTATCCGCGCAGCGCGCGAGCACGCCGTTCGAGTTGTCGCGCGTCATGTCATACGACAGCGGATCCATGACGCGTCTGCTCGATCGCCTTGAAAAGAAAGGCTTTATCGTGCGCACGCGCAGCGACGCCGACCGCCGGATGGTCAAGCTGGAGCTGACGCCGCAGGGCCACGAAGCGGCGCGGCAATTGCCCAGTCTGGGAGCCGCCGTGCTGAACGAGCAGTTGCGCGGATTTTCCGCCGCCGACCACGCCACTCTGCTCGACCTGCTCGGCCGTTTCATTGCGAACGGGATCGATGAGGGAGGAAGCGCATGTTGCGGCCTCGGACCATCGCAGGACTCGCTGGAAGACTCACCCGAAGAACCTCCGCCAGGTCACGGCGGGCAGTAACCAAGAGGCGCTTTTGAAAGCGCCGTCGTTTGAAAATGTCTGTCTGGGCAGAGGGTGATCCGGCATGTAAGCGCGCCACTTGAAGGGGGCGATAAAGCTGCCGCGACAAGCTTTCCCGGCTGAGGAGAAACACACATGGCTGCCACGGCTCCCGCCGAAGCCCTACCCGCCGCCGAACCCACTCCGCTCAAAGGCGGGGTGCTGGCGTTGCTTACCGTCGGTCTCGCGCTCGGCACGTTCATGGAAGTGCTCGACACCTCGATCGCGAACGTCGCCGTGCCGACCATTTCCGGCAGCCTCGGCGTGGCGACCAGTCAGGGCACCTGGGTCATCTCGTCGTATTCCGTGGCCTCGGCGATCGCGGTGCCGTTGACCGGGTGGCTGGCGCGGCGCGTCGGCGAGGTGCGGTTGTTCACGCTGTCCGTTCTGCTTTTCACGATCGCCTCGGCGCTGTGCGGCTTCGCGCACAACTTCGAGTCGCTGATCGCGTTCCGGCTCCTGCAAGGGCTGGTCTCGGGGCCGATGGTCCCGCTTTCGCAGACGATTCTGATGCGCTCGTACCCACCGGAAAAGCGCGGGCTTGCGCTCGGCCTTTGGGCCATGACCGTGATTTGCGCGCCGATTTTCGGGCCCGTGATGGGCGGCTATATCACCGACAACTACACGTGGCCGTGGATCTTCTACATCAACGTGCCGATCGGGTTGTTCTCGGCGGTGTGCGCGTTCCTGCTGCTGCGTGGCCGCGAAACCAAGGTCACCAAACAGCGCATCGATGCGGTCGGCCTCACGCTGCTCGTGATCGGCGTGTCGTGCCTGCAGATGGTGCTCGACCTCGGTAAGGATCGCGACTGGTTCAACTCGACGTTTATCATCACGCTGGCCATTATCGCGGTGGTGTCGATTGCGTTCCTGCTGGTGTGGGAGATGACGGACAAGGAACCTGTTGTCGATCTTTCGCTGTTCAAGGATCGTAACTTCGCACTCGGCGTGGTGATCATTTCATTCGGGTTTATGGCGTTCTTCGGGTCAGTGGTGATTTTCCCGCTCTGGCTGCAGACAGTGATGGGGTATACCGCCGGGCTTGCCGGCTTGGCGACGGCGCCGGTCGGCATTCTCGCGCTGTTTTTGTCGCCGATGATCGGCAAGAACATGCATCGGCTGAACCTGCGTGTGGTGGCGAGTTTTGCGTTCATCGTGTTTGCGTTTGTGTCGTTCTGGAATTCGACTTTTACGCTCGATGTGCCGTTCAATCATGTGATCTGGCCGCGGTTGGTGCAGGGTATTGGCGTTGCCTGTTTCTTTGTGCCGATGACTACTATTACGCTGTCCAGCGTGTCGGATGAGCGGCTTGCTAGTGCTTCCGGGTTGTCGAACTTTTTTCGGACTTTGTCTGGGGCGATTGGGACGGCTATTAGTACGACGTACTGGGAAAATGACACTATCTATCATCATGCGATGTTGACTGATTCTGTTAACGTTTATGCGGCTAATACGAATGCCTATACCAACGCGTTGGGGAGTCTCGGGCTTTCTGGTGATAGCCTCACCGCTCAGTTGAATCAGGTTGTTACTGCGCAGGCTTATATGATGGCCACTAATGACTTTTTTCGTATTTCTTGTGCGGCGTTTCTTGTGCTTGCTGTGCTTGTTTGGGTTACTAAGCCCAGGAAGGGGGTTGGGCCTTCTATGGGGCACTGAGGGTTTTTTTTGCCTTCGGCGGTGGTGGTTTTTTTGTTGGGTTGTTGGTGTGGTTGAGCTCTGTGTTTGTGCTCCTGGGGCGTTGGCCTTTCCTTGAATTGTTAGTGGTCTATTAGCGTTGCCCCTGTGCGGGGCGGCACCTACTTTTCTTTGCCGGCTGCAAAGAAAAGTAGGCAAAAGAAAGCAGCTCAAACCGCTAATGCTAAGCGGGGCCTGCGGTCTGCTGCGGGTAGTGGTGCATCTGGAATCTGTGTTCGTGCACCGGCATACGCCAGTGACAAGGGCGTCATTCTTCCGGCGGCGCTGCGCGCGCCGAAGAGTACTTCTTAAAACCACTCGTGATGCTTTTGCGTTGTCGGGTGGTAGCGTCGGATTTCTTGTGTGCAAAGCCGATCGGATTGTTCTACACGCGGTGTCTGGTGCAGCGATCCTCGTAGAGGATCGCGAACTGGTTCGTTGCTGACTGCGTTGCCGCTTTTTCCTCTCCTACTGCGTTATCGCTTCCCCGCTCGTTCCCGGGACCGATTGTCCCTGCAATGCATCGGGGTGCATCGCCGTTGGTGCTGGTTGCGATGGTTTTGTGTCGCTCTGCGGCGCGCCCGGCGTGTTGCCTCGTACGTATTGCTTGAAGTCGGCGCCCGCCTCCCATGGGTTTGGTTTGCAACCCATTGAGCCGTCGCAATGCGCTGCGAAACCTATCGTTGCTGTGCCGTCCGGGTTTGGGGTCCGCGTTATCTGGTACGCCAGCGCGCGCTTGCCGCCGTCCGGGCCCGATGTCTGGATCAACGTGTCAGTCGAAGACTCGATCTTGTACGTCGAATGGCCCGCTACCCACGTCTGCGCTCGCTGCCACCAGATATCACACTCGGCCTTGCTCGAACACGTCAACGGCGTCGTCGCGATCTGCATCACGTCTGGGTCCACCTGCCCCTGCGTCGAACACCCCGCCGCCACTATGCACACTACGGCCAACAGACCTTTTTTCATCGCCTTGAAGCCTCCCGCTCTGGAGCGTGTCGTCTAAGTTGGACCGCATCCCCGGCACGGTGTTTCATGTCCATTTGCGAATGGCTAAACGAACGGCGATTTTGCCGATACAGTTGGGCCGACGGCGGCGCTTTGCGTAGACGTTACCTGTGCCCAATAAAAAGCGGCCCGCCAAGGCCGCTTCGTGCTTCGCAAATGAAAATGCCGCTCAGCGTTAACTGAACGGCATTAGTCCCCAGGCTGCTTTTTCCGGCGCGCTGCCTACGTTCGTCGTCGTTTAGACGCTAAACCGGTTCAACGTGTACGCCCTGTAGGCCGCGACGAATGCGTCGAATGAAGCCACCTCTTCTCGCTCAAGCTTGGCCTGCTCTGCAAGCGATTGCGTAGCGAGGTCGGCGAATTCTTTCGTCTGCGCGGCATCCAGCGGGCGCGCGCGGAAATAGGCGGCGTGCGCTTCGCTTTGCTCGAGGCCAAAGGTGAGGAAGCTCTGCTGCTTGTCGCGCATCGTCTGTAATACGCGTGCAGACGGTGTCAGCGAGACATCCGCCAGTTTTGCCCGTTGAACCGCCACGGCGCGTGCGTGTGAGTCGCCGCCATGCAGCGCGTCGAGTGTTGCCGCGGCTGCGTCGATCTTGACCAGTAGTTCGTTCGCCCAATCTGTCATCGCGATCGGGTTGCCGTCGCGCGTCAGTTCGAGGCCCGGTTTGCGGCCTTCCATCGTCACGCGGCCGAAGTTCTGATTGGCCTCCGCGTACGCGTCCGGCGGCAGCGGTGCGCTGTCGTCGAGCGCGCAGACCAGCAGGTAGGCGTCCAGAAAACGCGACGTCCCCAGTGAAATGCCGGTCGGCTCGAAGGGATCGATGTCCATGCAGCGCACTTCGACGTATTGCACGCCGCGGGCAGCCAGCGCATGCAGCGGCCGCTCGCCGGGATGCGTGACGCGCTTCGGGCGGATCGTCGAATAAAACTCGTTTTCGATCTGCAGCACGTTCGTGTTGATCTGCACCCACTCGCCGTCGCGCTGCGTGCCGATCGCTTCATACGCGGGATACGGCTGGCTCACGGCCTTTGCGAGCGCGTCGAGGTAGCCCGGCAACGTGTCGTAGTCAGCGTGCAGCGCGGCTTGCGCCGTGGTGTTCGAGTAGCCGAGGTCGCTCATGCGCAAGCTGGTCGCGTACGGGCGATACAGCGTGTCGGTGTCGAAGGTTTCGAGCGTGTGTTGGCGATCGCGCAGGAAGCGGCGATCCAGTGCCGGCGATGCGCCGAACAGGTACATCAGCAGCCAGTTGGTGCGGCGGAAATTGCGGATCAGCGCGAGGTAACGGTCGGACTGGAAATCGACGGCGTTTGCCGTGGATTGCTGGTCGGCATGCAACGCCCGCCACACTTCTTCGTTCAGCGAATAGTTGTAGTGGATGCCCGCAATGCACTGCATCGTGCGGCCGTAACGGAGCGCGAGGCCAATGCGGTACACGTACTTCAGTTTGCCGATATTCGACGTGCCGTAATGCGCGATCGGAATGCCTTCGTCCGTTTCAGGCAGCAGGCCCGGCATCGAGTTGTTCCACAAGATCTCGTCGCCGAGTTCGGCGTAGACGAAACGGTGCAGCGTATCGAGCTTCTCGAGCGTGATCGCGACGTCGTGTTCAGCCGGCGTGATCAGTTCGAGCAGCGCTTCGGAATAGTCGGTGGTGAGCGACGGATGCGTGAGCGCCGAGCCGAGCGCGCGCGAATGCGGCGTCATGGCGAGCTTGCCGTCGTGCGTTACGCGCAAGCTTTCCCTTTCGATGCCGCGCAGGCCGCGTATCAGCGCGTCGCGCTGTGGGCCTGTGGTCAGCACGGACAGGCGGTGCGAGAACGCGTCGTTCGTGCGGGAAGGTGTCGTGTTTGGCATTGATGCGAGTCGGGCGTTGTCGGCCGCCATGTGCCGCTTCACTGCTTAGGTGCAGCACTGCGCGGTTGACAACGTTCGGCGGAATTTTCGAGTAGCGGGCACTTTAACATCTCGCCACGACGGCTGCTTGAGGCCGCTTCGGACGGCCTTCCGACGACACAACCTGGCCTGATTTCAGCACGGTTCAGCACGAAAGGGGCTGCCCTGCGCCTTACGCTACCCTTCACGCGCCCGACGCGCGATTCGCGTGGCGTCGTCCGAGTGCTGCCGCCGAGCTAGCCGCCTGCCCACGGTCCGTCGGTTCCGTGCGGCCCTCCTCCCGGACCGCCACACGATCTCAGCCGCCGCGCGCTGCGCCGGCCCGATCCGCCACCTCGTTCCACAGGTGCATCGCCGCGTACGCGCGCCATGGCCGCCATGTGTCGGTGCGGGTGCGTTGCTGCGTGGGCCGCACGAGCGCCGGATCGCGCGCGCAGATCGACTGCATCAGCACGAGGTCCCAAGCAGGCCAGGCGTCGGCATCACGCCATGCACGCATCGCCACATACTCGACTGTCCATGGCCCGATGCCAGGCAGTGCGAGCAAGGCTGTGCGCAGGCTGTCGGCATCGGCGACGTTGCTGTCGAGCGGCACGTCGCCCGAAGCGACCGCCTGCGCAAACCCTTGCAACGCCGCTACGCGTTTACCCGGCATGCCGATCTTTTCCAGATCCACCGCCGCGAGCGCGGCGGGTGTCGGAAAGCGCCACGCGGTGTTCTCATGCGGATGACCCTCGATGCGCTCGCCGGCACGCTGCACCAATCGTCCGATGATGGTGGTCGCCGCCTTCACGCTGACCTGCTGCCCGACGATCGCGCGCACCACCAGCTCGAAGCCCGACCACGCGCCCGGTACGCGCAATCCCGGCACGGCTTCGATCAACGGCGCGAGCCATGGGTCGGCGGCCAGTTCAGTGCCGATTTTCTTCGGGTCGGCGTGCAGGTCGAACATCCTCGCGATCGGCGCGGCGAGCGCGTCGGCGTGACGGCTCGCAGGACCGTCGATGTTCGCAACGATGCAGCGCTTGCGCGGATGCAGGCGCACGGTCAGCGTGCCACTGTCGCCGGCCCAATCGATCGCGCGGCGATAGGCGCCGTCTTCGACGGCTTCGACGCCGGGCGTCGCGCGTCCGCCGAAAAAGCGCAGCAGACGCGGCCAGTCGAAGGGTGGTTTGAAGGGCAGTTCGAGTGTTGCGACGTCGTCAAGCGTGCTCACGCGGCATGGTCCAGGTTGGTGGTGGTTGCGATGGCCGCGTGGTCGCGGCGGTTGGGTTCGTCGCGCGAAACGTCGCCTGCGTGCTGGGCTTCGTTATCGAGCAGTGCAGCCTTGCGCGGCAGGCCCCAGCGGTATCCCGCCAGCGCCCCGCCCTTCTGCACGACCCGATGACACGGAATCGCCAGCGCGACCGGATTCGTCGCGCACGCGCTCGCCACTGCGCGCACGGCCCGGGGTGAGCCGACCGCTTCCGCAATTTGCGAATAGCTGCGCGTCTCACCGTAGGGAATGCGCCGCAGCGCGTCCCATACACGTTGCCGGAACGCGGTGGCGGCGATATCCAGCGGCAGATCGAAGTCCTGGCGGGTGCCGCGCAGATACGCGTCGATCTGGGCGATGAACGGTGCGAGCCGCGCTGCGTCTTCGACCAGTTCGGCGTTGGCGAACTCGCCGCGCAGATCCTCGACGAGCATTGCGGCATCGTCGCCGAAACCGATTTTGCAGATGCCTTTGTCGGTTGCCGCGATCAGCACGAAGCCGAGCGAGGTCGAAGCGCTGGCGTAGCGCACGGTAAGCCCGGCGCCTTTACGGCGAAACGCGGATGGCGCCATGCCCAATTCGGCTGAAGCGCTGTCGTACATCCGCGATGGCGAGCCGAAGCCGGCGTCGAGCGTAGCGCGCGTCACGTCCGACCCGCTCTGCAGCGCATCGCGCAACGCGGCGCCGCGTTGCGCGGCCTGATACTGACGCGGCGAGACGCCGACCACGCGCTTGAACAGACGCTGCAAATGGAACGGGCTGACGTGCACCGCGTCGCTTAGCTGCGCGAGCGTGAGGCGTTGCTGCGGATCGGCATCCAGCGCGGCGCAGGCGCGATTGACGATCTCCAGCTCGCGCGGCAGGCCGCCGGGCTGGCAACGCTTGCAATCGCGATAGCCCGCGGCGCGCGCGGCGTTTGCGTCGGCAAAGAACGCGACGTTTTCGCGGCGCGGCTGGCGCGACGCGCACGACGGGCGGCAGAACACGCCCGTCGTTTTGACGGCGTAGAAGAACGCGCCATCGGCCTGCGGCTCGCGGCGGGTGACGGCTTCCCAACGTTCGGCGTCTGTGGCCCAGCGCGGCGTGCTGACGGCGGCTTCGTTGCTGGTCTCGGTAAGATCGGTGCGGTTCATGATGGTCCCGGAAAGGCGGTGTCGATGCTCACCAATGTAGGCCGCATGCCGACACACTACGCCCCGGTTCTTGCTCTGTCATTGCGCTTCCTCGTAGGGCCGGAAGCCCCGCCGGTCGCCCGTTTCGCCTCAAACTGCGACAATTTGGCCCGATATCGGGTTTTCCCTTAAAAAGTTATTGCGTCGCATCAACCCCATGTGTATATTAGTACCTGTCTCCTCCATGTCTCCTCCTGATATGGATTCAGCCCGCTCCACATAGAGCGGGCTTTTTTTCGTCTGAACATTTTTGATCTGCCCCTCGTGGCGGGTTCATCGCCCGCTCTCGCGGCGCCGTCCTTTCTCCTACACTGGTGGCTGTTCATCCGTTCTGCGAGCAAGCCTTGGGGGCGTTCGATATGAAAATCCACATTCGCGAGATCGATCACATCGTCATTCGGGCGTCGAACGTTCCGCAGATGACGCGCTTTTACTGCGAGGTGCTCGGTTGCAGCGTCGAGAAGGAGCAGCCCGATCTGGGTCTGACGCAGTTGCGCGCGGGGCGCTCGCTGATCGACCTGCTAAAGGTCGGCGCCAAGCTCGATCACCCCGAAAACGGCGTGCCGGGCGCGGGGCGGAATATGGACCACGTGTGTTTGCGGGTTGAGCCGTTCGACGCCGAGGCGCTCAAGGCGCATCTGGCCGAACACGGCGCGCGGCCCGGCGAGGCGGCTTTGCGCTATGGCGCGGATGGGTTTGGGCAATCCCTGTATCTGTTCGACCCGGAAGGCAATATGGTCGAGCTCAAAGGGCCGCCCGAAGCGTCGCGTGTGACGTCGCTGTAACGGGCGCTGCCAAGGCCTTTACCAGGCTACCAGGCGTCGGCGGGCGCCTTCAACACCGTCCACTCGATCTTCACCGCATCGGCTTCAGCGCTACCGAGCCATGCTTCGCCGTCCTGCACGGTGCATTGCAGACGCATGGTCCGTTCGGCCAGCGAGCCGAGCGCGGCGGCGACGTCTTCGCCGAGCGTCCATACCGTCACATTGCGCATGCGTTCGACCTTGCTGCGCACGCCTTGCCACCAGATGTCCGACGTGCGGCCGCCATAGGCGATCACGATCACCTCGTTCGAGCGGCCGCTGGCCTTGGCAATGCGCCGTTCGTCCGGCTGGCCGACTTCGATCCAGGTTTCGATCGCGCCGGTGAGGTCCTTCTGCCACAGGTCCGGTTCGTCGACATCCGACAAACCTTTGCAGAATTCGAGGCGTTCCTGCGCGAACAACGCGAACGCGGCGACGCGGACCATCATCCGTTCGTCGGTTTCCGAGGGATGGCGGGCGATCGTCAGGGAATGGTCGGCGTAATAGTGCCGGTCCATGTTGGCGATCTGGAGTTCCGCCTTGTAAATCGTCGATTTGAGAGCCATGCCGTTACTAAACCAGGCGCTCGCTCCACCGGAGCGAACAGAAAAAGAATCGTCGACGGCGCGTTGCCGTGTTCCGTGTTTGTTGTACATCGCGTGTTCCTCCCGAGCCGAAAAAGCCGGCTGCTGTTGCGACTATCGCAACGGGAGAAGCATTTATCGCGCCACTGTCGGCTCGAAAGCGGTGCCATACACCCCGGCAGCGGCTTCCCGTAAGGCTTCCAGCACGACGGAGGCCGCTGGCGAAAGCAGATGCGACTGGCGCGTGATGATACCGAATGTATCCATTCTGCACGGTAAATCGATCGGTACCTGCTTGAGAACACCGTACTGTTGGTACTGACGCGCCACTTCGTCAGGTAAAACCGCCAACATGTCGCTTTGAAGTAATAAGCTCGAAATCGCCAAAAAATTGTTAGTATTGACGACGTTTTGGGGCGGATTCAGTCCGATCTGCGAAAACATCAGATCAAAGCGATGGCGCAAAACGCTGCCCGGCGGGTGCAAAACCCAGCTCGCGTTGACGATTCCGCGCAGTGTCAAACTTGTTTCATTTTCGAGAGCATGGCCGGGACGCGCCACCACGCACAGCGGCTCGTCGGCGAGCGGTTCGTAGCGGACTTCCGTCTTGAACTGGTTCTGCCGCTCCAGTACCCGGCCGACCATGATGTCCAGCTCGCCTTCGGCGAGCTTCGGCAGCATCACGTCCGACGTTTCCACCTCCACCCAGATTTGCAACTGCGGATAGCGTCCCTTCACGCTGGCGATGGCGCGCGGCACCATCGTTGCGGCGGCCGCGGCGATCACGCCGATCCGCACCTGGCCGGCCAGACCGGCGCGCAGTGCCGAGATTTCATCGTGCGCGTGGCTGAGATTCGAGAGCACCATGCGCGCGTGACGGATCATCACTTCGCCATACAGGGTGGCGTGCATGCCGTGCGGCGTGCGGTCGAACAGACTCACCTCCAGCATGTCCTCCAGCTCTTTCAGGAGCCGCGACGCGGCGGGCTGGGTCATGCCGAGCACGTCGGCGGCACGCCGGACGTTGCCCTCCTCTTCCATCGCTGCGAGCAGCAGCAACTGCCGCGTCTTGAGCCGCGCCCGCACGAACCAGTTCGAGTAGCTACGCGTCATGGCCTGTCTCCCTATGCAGCTCGATGCCGTCTGTCGGACGATTTGCCGTCGTTGAGTCTCCATCATGCCATATCGAAATTGATATCGGGATGGCCGAAAAAGGGATTGGAAAGTTATTGGGGTGGCTCATACCATTCGTGGACTTTCTGAGCTTCCCCATGTGGCGCCCTCCCGTCGATGAATCGCGATCCGCTCGTCCCGCTCGTTGCCAGTCCGTTCCGCCATTACATCAATGGCGGATGGGAGACGGGCGCGACCACCGGCGTGTCGCTCAATCCGTCGGATCTGGATGAACCGGTCGGCGACTACGTCCGGGCCGATGCAAGGCAAACCGATACGGCCATCGAAGCGGCCAGCGCGGCGTTCCGCGAATGGTCCCTGGGTTCGGCGCAGCGCCGCGCGGATGCGCTCGATGCGATCGGCAGCGAGATGCTGGCACGGCGTGACGAACTCGGCCGGCTGCTCGCGCGCGAGGTCGGCAAGCCGATGCCGGAGGCCTTGACCGAAGCCACGCGCGCCGGCCAGATTTTCAAGTTCTTCGCCGCCGAGGCACTCCGCGCGTTTGCCGAACCCGTGGCGGCGGCGCGCGCCGGCGTCGAGATCGATGTGACGCGTGAACCGCTCGGCGTTATCGGCATCATCGCGCCGTGGAGCGCGCCGCTGGCGATTGCCGCCGCCAAGATCGGCGCTGCCCTCGCCCACGGCAATTGCGTGGTCTTCAAACCGGCCGAATCGGCAGCGGGTTGCGCGGCGGCGCTGGCATCGATCGTCAGCCGCGCAGGTTTGCCGGCCGGCGTATTCAATCTTGTGATGGGAAGTGGCCGGCAGGTCGGCGCGCGGATCGCCGCGCATCCGTTGGTGGCGGCGATCAGTTTCACTGGGTCGGCAGAAACCGGCACACGTGTCCTGCAGGTTGCGGCTGCAAGGCAAGCACGCGTGCAACTGGAAATGGGCGGCAAGAATCCCTTCGTGGTGTTGGCTGATGCCGACCTCGACAGCGCCGTCGATGCAGCCCTCAGCGGCGCGTATGGTTCCACCGGCCAATGTAGTACGGCTGCATCGAGGTTGATCGTCGAACGTGCGGTGTTCGAGCCGTTCGTCGACGCATTGCGGGCGAAGCTCGCCAGGCTGAGCGTCGATCACGCACTGAAGCACGGCACGGATATGGGCCCGGTCGCCAACGCCGCGCAGTTGGAGCGCAATCTCGACTACGTGCGCGTTGGCCAGGAGGAAGGCGCGCAACTGCTGCACGGCGGGCGTCAGTTGGAGCGCGCGACACGCGGCTACTTTTTCGAACCGGCTTTGTTTATCGGCGAACCCGAACACCGCATCGCACGAGAAGAGACCTTCGGTCCGCTCGCTGTCATGCTGAAAGCGGACGACTACGACCACGCGCTGCATCTCGCGAACGACACCGCTTACGGTCTATGCGCCGGCATCTGCACGCGCTCCTTGAGCCGCGCGCGGCATTTCCGCCGCCACGCGCAATGCGGCCTCGTCACGATCAATCTGCCGACGACCACCATCGAGCATCACGCGGCTGGTGGCGGTCGCAAGGCATCGGCCTACGGCGCAACCGATGCAGCGTTCTGGACGGCCGTGAAAACGGCCTACGTTGCGGGTTGATGGCCATGAGACTCGCTTACCACGCCACATCTCCCACGGCTCATTCCGCTGCCCGTAGCAGCGCCGTAGCCGCCGTGTATCTCGCAGTTCACTCGGCCGCGAATCTCATCGCTCAGCATGCCGCGTGTTGCACGGCGCACGCTGCCGCGATTCGAACGGCTTACCCCATCGCCCATCCACGCCCCGGCTGACGCCGCCGTGCATTCCCTGCTGCAAATAAACGAAACCAATGCAGCTTTTCAACCTCAGGAGACAAGTATGACCAGCAAGCTTCGCCGTTTGACGCTATCCGCGATCGCCGCCGCGGCTCTCGCCGCGCCCTTTGCCGCACAATTCTCCGCACGCGCCGATCAGCCGCTGAAAGTCGGCTTCCTCGTGAAGATGCCGGAACAGGCGTGGTTCATCAACGAACAGAAAGCCGCCACCGCGCTCGGCCAGAAGGACGGCTTCGCGGTGGTCAACATCGGCACGCCGGATGGCGAGAAAGTGCTGGCCGCGATTGATAACCTCGGCGCGCAAGGCGCCAAAGGTTTCGTGATCTGCGCGCCCGACGTGCGGCTCGGACCGGCGATCCAGGCGCGTGCGAAGCGTTACAACATGAAGTTCGTCACCGTTGACGATCAACTGGTCGACTCCACCGGCAAGCCGCTGCCGAACGTGCCGCATCTGGGCATGTCCGCGTTCAAGATCGGCAATCAGGTCGGCACGGCGATCTCCGAAGAGATGAAGCGCCGCGGCTGGAAGCCGGAAGAAGTCGGCGCGCTGCGCATCACGAACTACGAACTGCCGACCGCCAAACTGCGCACCGACGGCGCAACGGAATCGCTGTTGGCCGGCGGCTTCAAGAAGGAAAACATCTTCGACGCGCCGCAAAAGACGACCGATGACGAAGGCGGTTTCAACGCATCGTCGCCGGTGCTTGCGCAGCATCCGAACATCAAGAAGTGGGTGATCTTCGCGTTGAACGAGGAAAGCGTGCTGGGTGGCGTTCGCGCGACCGAACAACTGCACATTCCGGCGGCGGACGTGATCGGCGTCGGCATCAACGGTGCGGGCGAAGCGTTTGCCGAGTTCCAGAAGAAGGAACCGACGGGCTTCTACGGCACGATCGCAGTGAGCTCGACGATGCACGGCAAGGAGAGCACGGAGAACCTCGTCGAGTGGATCAAGGACGGCAAGCAGCCGCCCGCCGACACGCAAACCACCGGCAAGCTGATGGTGCGCGGCAACTGGCAGGACGTGCGTAAAGAGCTCGGAATTTAAGCGGTATTCGAGTCTGCACACTGCGGGCCTTTTCACGTTCACGCTGACGTCAACGCGAGATCGGCCCGCATAGCTTGTCCACCCGCTAGAGGCTTTCGATGACGGTTTCTCACACTGGCGAAACGGGCCAAGCGGCGCGGCCCGCGCAAGCGCCCTCGCCTACGCTTACGTCGACTGATCCGTATCTGCAACTCGACGGCATCACCGTGCGCTTTCCCGGCGTGCTCGCGCTCGACCAGGTGTCGCTCGACGTGCGGCGCGGCGAGGTACATGGGTTGATGGGTGAAAACGGCGCCGGCAAATCGACGCTGCTCAAAGTGCTGTCCGGCGTGAACCAGCCGGCAGCGGGCACCTTGTTGCTCGATGGTGTTGAGCAACAGTTCACCACGACCAAGGCGGCCATCGCGGCGGGCGTCGCAATCATCTATCAGGAACTGCATCTGGTGCCTGAATTGACCGTTGCAGAAAACCTGATGCTCGGAGCCCTGCCCAACCGCTTCGGCGTGCTCGATGAAAAGGCGCTGATTGCACGCGCGGTGCGCGAGCTGGAAAGACTAGGCGAAAAAATCGACCCGTCGCAACAGGTGAAGAATCTGTCGATCGGTCAGCGCCAGATGATCGAAATCGGCAAGGCGCTGATGCGCGATGCGCGCGTGATTGCGTTCGACGAACCGACGAGTTCGTTGTCGTCGCGCGAAACCGCGCAGCTGTTCCGGATCATCCGCGCGTTGAAGGCCGAGGGCCGCGCGATCATCTACGTCACGCATCGGATGGACGAAGTCTACGAACTGTGCGACCGCGTGACGGTGTTTCGCGACGGTCGCCGCATCGATACGTTCGAAGCCGGCGACGGACTCGATCGCGATCGCCTGATCAGTTGCATGGTGGGCCGTTCGATCGCCGACGTGTACGGCTACCGCACACGCGAACTGGGTGGCCTGCAACTCGAAGTCAGGGACCTGATGGGACGCGGCTTGCGCGAACCGGCCTCGTTCACCGCACGTAAAGGTGAAATTGTCGGCTTCTTCGGTCTGGTGGGTGCAGGCCGTTCGGAGCTGATGAAACTGATTTACGGCGCCGTCAAGCCGAGCGCCGGTGAGATCGTGCTCAAGGGAAAACGTGTGCGTTTCGCCACGCCGCGCGATGCCGTGCGTGCGGGCGTTGCACTGTGCCCGGAAGATCGCAAGCAGGAAGGCATCGTCTCGATTGCTTCTGTGTCGGACAACCTCAACATCAGTTGCCGCCGTCACTTCAGCCGCTTCAACGTGCTTAACGGCCGCAAGGAAGCACAGACCGCCAAAGAGTTCATCAGCAAGCTCTCAATCAAAACGCGTAACGGCGAAACACCGATCGGCACCCTCTCCGGCGGCAATCAGCAGAAGGTGATTCTGTCGCGCTGGCTCGCTGAAGACGTCGACGTGTTCCTCATGGACGAACCCACGCGCGGCATTGACGTCGGCGCGCGCAGTGAGATTTACGGCTTGCTGTATGGGCTCGCTGAAGCGGGCCGCACGGTCATTGTCGTGTCGAGCGATCTGGCTGAGGTGATCGGCGTGGCGGATCGCGTGATCGTGATGAAGGAAGGCTGCATCGTCGGCAATCTGCCGAAAGCGCAGGCCACGCCGGATGCGCTGATCAAGCTTGCACTGCCACGCTGAGGACGCCACGCTCACCAGACCACTGAATGCAACCGACGGCAACTGCGTCGCGCCATCGAAAACGGAATAGACATCATGCAGACACCCTCAACCGACTCCTCCACGCCAGCCATCGCTTCCTCGGGCCTGAGCGCGCGCGCCGCGCGCACCTGGGACCTCATCAACAAGTCCGGCATCGTGATGGTGTTCATCATCCTGTTCGCGGCTTTGTCGTTCACCGTGCCGGATTTCTTAAGCTCGCGAAACATCCAGGGCTTGCTGCTCTCCGTCACGCTAATTGGTTCGATATCCGTAACGATGATGTTCGTGCTCGCGCTGGGCGAAGTGGATTTGTCGGTGGCGTCGATCGTTGCGTTCGCGGGCGTGGTGGCGTCCACCCTGATTACCGCGACGCATAGCGTGACGCTCGGCATCGCTGCCGGCGTGCTCGCGGGTGGCGCGGTCGGACTGGTCAACGGCGTGCTGGTTGCGCGCTACAAGATCAACTCGCTGATCGTCACGCTCGCGATGATGGAGGTCGTGCGCGGCCTCGCCTTCATCACATCGAACGGCGACGCGGTGATGATTTCCGAAGAGCGTTTCTTCGACCTTGGTGGCGGCGCGTTCCTCGGTATTTCTTATCCGATCTGGAGCAACATCGTCGGCTTCGTGCTGTTCGGTTTTCTGCTGAAGAAAACCGTATTCGGCAAAAACGTGCTGGCCGTGGGCGGCAATAGCGAGGCCGCTTTGCTCGCGGGCTTGCCGGTCACCCGAATCAAGATCACAGTGTTCGTATTGCAAGGCCTCGTAACAGGCTTTGCAGGCGTGATGCTGGCGTCACGCATGAGCCTCGGCGACCCAAAAACGTCGGTGGGTCTCGAGCTCGGCGTGATCTCCGCGTGCGTGCTCGGCGGCGTTTCGCTGACGGGTGGCGTCGCAACGATTTCCGGTGTGCTGGTCGGCGTGCTGATCATGGGTTCCGTGCAGGACGCAATGAGCCTGATGAATGTGCCGACCTTCTACCAATACCTGATTCGCGGCGGGATTCTGCTGCTCGCGGTGTTGTTCGATCAGTACCGCCGCAGCAAGCGCGTGCACTGACGCTGACATACGCCCCGGGCCAGGCGCCCCGCACTACATGCTTGCCAACAGGAGATTTCATGGCTGATTCCAACCAGACTAAAAAGCCGCTGCGCAGCCAGGCGTGGTTTGGCCTCAAAGATCGCGACGGCTTTCTGCATCGATCGTGGATGAAAAACCAGGGCATTCCGCACGACGAATTCGACGGACGTCCGGTGATCGGCATCTGCAATACGTGGTCTGAGCTCACGCCGTGCAATGCGCATTTTCGCGAGCTCGCCGAGTACGTGAAAAAAGGCGTGCACGAAGCGGGCGGTTTGCCGCTCGAGTTTCCGGTGATGTCGCTCGGCGAGACCAATCTGCGGCCTACCGCGATGCTGTTTCGCAATCTGGCTTCGATGGATGTCGAGGAGTCGATTCGCGGCAATCCGATGGACGGCGTGATTCTGCTGGTCGGCTGCGATAAGACCACGCCGGCGCTGCTGATGGGCGCGGCGTCGTGCAATCTGCCGGCACTGGCCGTGTCGGGCGGACCGATGCTCAACGGACGATTTCGCGGCAAGAACATCGGCTCGGGTACGGGCGTCTGGCAGATGTCCGAGGAAGTGCGCGCCGGCACGATGACACAGGAAGAATTCACCGAAGCCGAGTCGTGCATGAACCGCTCGCGCGGCCACTGCATGACGATGGGCACGGCGTCGACGATGGCTTCGATGGTCGAATCGCTCGGCATGGGCTTGCCGCACAACGCGGCGATTCCCGCAGTCGATGCACGCCGGCAAGTGCTCGCGCATCTGGCCGGCCGGCGCATCGTCGACATGGTTCGCGAGGATCTGACGATGGACAAGATCCTCACGCGCCAGGCGTTCGAAAACGCGATTCGCACCAATGCGGCGATCGGCGGGTCGACCAATGCGGTCGTGCATCTGATAGCGCTCGCCAAACGCATTGGCGTGGAGCTTTCGCTGGAGGACTGGGAGCTCGGCTCGAACGTGCCGTGTCTCGTGAATCTGCAACCGTCAGGCGAGTACCTGATGGAAGACTTTTACTACGCGGGTGGCTTGCCCGCCGTGCTCAAGCAACTCGGCGAGCAAGGTCTGCTGCATCGCGAAGCGCTGACGGTGAACGGCAAGACGATCTGGGACAACGTGCGCAACGCGCCGAATCACGACGAGAAGGTCATTACGACGTTCGCCGAGCCGTTCAAGCCGAAGGCCGGCATCGCGGTGCTCAAGGGCAACCTGGCGCCAAACGGCGCGGTGATCAAGCCGTCGGCGGCGACACCTCATCTGCTGAAGCATCGCGGCCGCGCAGTGGTATTCGAGAACATCGAGGAGCTGCACGCGAAGATCGACGACGAATCGCTCGATATCGACGAGCACTGCGTCATGGTGCTCAAGGGCGCGGGGCCGAAGGGATACCCGGGCTTCGCCGAAGTCGGCAACATGCCGCTGCCAAAGAAGGTGCTGCAGAAGGGCATCACGGACATGGTGCGCATTTCGGACGGCCGCATGAGCGGCACGGCATACGGCTCGGTGGTCCTGCATGTATCGCCGGAAGCGGCCGCGGGCGGGCCGCTCGCGTTCGTGCAAACCGGCGACATGATCGAACTCGACGTCGACGCCCGCCGCCTGCATCTGGATGTCACCGACGAAGAACTCGCGCGTCGCCGCGCTGCCTGGCAGCCGCCTGCGCCGCCCACGCGCGGCTACTACAAGCTCTACGTCGAGCACGTGCTGCAAGCGGACCAGGGGGCGGATCTGGATTTCCTGGTCGGATCGAGCGGCGCGCCCGTGCCGCGCGACTCGCATTGATGGTCTTTTGAACGGTTAGCCGTTTCTCCCTGCGCTTTGCGAGAAGGCGTATTGCCGATGCGGATCGAAAGCCCGCATCGGCTTTTTTATCGGCGTCACATCATAGAAAACGCGCATGGAAAGCGCACGCAGAAATAAAAAGCGGCCGGGCACTCAATGCCCAGCCGATTTTTAACTCGCAGGTTCGCAGCCCCTCAGATTTTTAATATCAGAGGGTTTGTAGCGTAAATTAAAACCCGTCAAACCGGGCGTTTACCCGGGGTGTTGGCGTTTAGCTTATTGTTTGATGAATCGATCGTTTGCCCAGAGGCCTTGTGTATCGCTATTCCCAGCGTTCACGAATTCGACGTCATGGCCAACCACGCGCACAACGCGGAAACTCGAGTTTTCCGGCGTCGAAACGCACTGATATCCCGAGAAGAATTCCTGCATCTTTTGCTGTTCCCCGGCTTGCGCGTGTTGGTCGGCGGCGTCGAGTTTATCCTTCGACAGACAGCCATACGCGTTGGCCTTGAACTGGATTGTTTGCTGCGGCTTGACCATGGCGTCTTGAGCCTGAACAGAAGCGGCAGCCAATCCCGCAATGGCGAAAACAAGGGCGATTCGCGTTTTCATATTTTCCTCCGGTGCGGGTTGAATTACTCAGGTTAGCTATGTATTTAACTTTAACGTCGAACCCGCACCTTGCACTTTAGGAGAACGCGCAAGAACGACAAGCACATCTTGTGTGCGGTCGCAACAGCGGCGAATTGTCGCACCACCTGTCGCACCTGCTTAAGCCTTGAGCAGCCGCTTAAACAGGACGGATTGAAACGGATAACTAAAAGACGGGCAGGGTGCGCCGCTTTAACCAGTAAAGCTTTGCGGCGCGTATTGGCGTAAACGTGAGGCACCAATTAAGTGATTTACTACAATTAATACAGGCATTTGGTGCGTTGCACACAAAGTCATTCACCCGACTAATCAAAAATCACGAAATAACGGTGTGTATACAGAAGATAAACGGTGCCAGGTGTCCCAGGCGACGCAGCATGGCGTGGCTGGTTGACGCAGGTTGAACTCACTCAGCCGTGCCGATCGGTCTTGAAGAACTCGGACTGGAACATGCACATGCGCAACGCATTGTGATAGCGGCCGTTGCCGAAAAACTCCTCGATCAACTCGGCCTCATGCCGGAAACCGCACTTCTCATAGATGTGGATGGCAGCGGTATTCGACTTATCGACGATCAGGTAGACCTTGCGCAGGTTCAGCACCGAAAACGCGTAGTCGATCGCGAGCTGCGTGGCGATGGTGGCGTAGCCGCGGCCTTGCGCATCCGGTGCGATGATGATCTGAAACTCGCCGCGCCGGTGGATATAGTCCAGCTCGATCAGCTCGACGACGCCAACTGTCTGGCCGTCGTTGTCGATCGCCACGAAGCGGCGCTCGCGCAGGTCGTGCACGTGCTGGTCGTAGAGCTGGGTCAGTTCGGAGAACGTTTCATAAGGCTCTTCGAACCAGTAACGCATGATCTTTGCGTTGTTGTTCACTTCGTGGACGAAGCGCAGGTCGGTGCGCTCGAGCGGGCGCAGGGTCAGTTCGCTGCTGCGTTCGATAGTCATTGGATTCCCCTTGAGAATTATTGATTTGATTCCGCAGCCTCAGCATGAGAACTCAAGCTTGCGTTTCCTGTTAGTCCGGGCGCAGCGCGGGGAGTTCTTACAACGCCTCTCGTCCGCGTAGCGCGGTCTTGCGAAGCGCGAGACGCTGCGCGGGTTCGGCAAGGGAGGGGCGTCGCGTTGTCGCAGGCCGCTTATCGCAAATTTGTGAGGGGCTCGGCACCGTGTGGGCACATGCGGTGCTCTACAATGAAATCATGCTCTTGCGATGGAGGCTACCGTGATCGAGCAATTGATATTAGGCGCCTTTCTGGTCATCCCGCTGCTCATCGTCGCGTTTCTTTTCTCCGACGAATTGTGGCAGGAGCATCGGCATTTGCACGACCTGCATCTTGAGCCCACGAAGCCGCGCCGTATCGACTGGCGGCATCCGTTGCGCCGCTCGCGGCATCGGGTTTGACCCTTTCAGTGGAATGCATGGAACATCGCGCCGCAAGCGTCGCTGCGAGGCGAGGACGGTTCGCGAATGAGACCCGCAAATAAAAAAGCCTGCCGTTTCGGGCAGGCTGAAAAGAGATCCACACTCAATGCCTTGTGGGTACAAGGCAGACGCCAGTCTAGTCACATTGCGCGATCGGCTGGTTTCACCGGCCATTACACATATTACGGGGCGTGACCAGTTGCGTCGTCTTCGGCGTTCGCACCGTCAGCGGGGGCGCGCCAATGATTGCGAATGCGCGTGGCGAGCGCTTCGAGCGTGGCCGCATCGGCGACTTCGCGTGCATGCATGCGCAGCGGCTGTCCTTCCCAACGCGGAATCACGTGAAAATGCACATGCGGCACCGTTTGTCCCGCCGCGGCGCCATTGAACTGTCCGATGAACACGCCGTCCGGGCGCAAGGCCGCGCGCACGGCGATGGCGAGTTTCTGCGTCATGCGCATGCAGGCCACTGTCGAGGCATCCGACAACTCGAAAATCTCAACCGCCGCTTCCTTCGGCACGACCAGCATGTGGCCGTCGGCTTGCGGCATCAGGTCCATGAAGGCCAGCGCGGCATCGCTTTCCGCCACTTTGATGCAGGGTAGTTCGCCGCGCAGAATCTTCGCGAAGGGATTGCTGTCGTCGTAGTTCATCACGCGTCCTCTAGTTGCCGTACGGTTCAAGGTGGAGATGCTGTCGGCGATATTGTCCACCACCTCTGTTACAGCCCGCTGTTACATCGCGCGCGCTGCGCGTTTGATCGCTTGCGGAGGCTGGCCGAACGCGCGCAGAAAGGCGCGCCGCATCCGTTCGGTATCGATAAAGCCGGTTTCGACCGCGACAGCTTCCATAGAGTGACGGCCTGCTTCGAGCATGGCGCGGGCGGCTTCCACACGCAACGCCTCGATGGCCTTGGCCGGCGATTGGCGCGTTTCGTCGCGAAAGGCGCGGCTGAACTGGCGCGGACTCAGATGCGCGACGTCGGCGAGCTGTTCGACCGTCAACGGCTCGCGCAGATGGTTCTTCGCGTACGACAGCGCGTCCTGAATGCGGTCGGACTTCGGTTCCAGGTCGAGCATGGCCGAGAACTGCGACTGGCCGCCGGTGCGCCGGTGATAGACCACGAGTTTCTTGGCGATGGCGCGCGAGACCGCGATGCCGAGATCGCTTTCGATCAGCGCCAGACACAAGTCGATGCACGCCGTCATACCGGCCGAGGTCCACACCGAGCCGTCGGCGACAAAGATGCGGTCTTCGTCGATACGCGTATCGGGAAAGCGCTGCTGCAAGTTGCGGGCGTGGTACCAGTGGGTCGTGGCATGCCGGCCGTCGAGGATGCCCGCTTCGGCCAGCACGAAGGCACCGGTGCAGATACTGGTGGTGCGGCGCGAGGCGGCGAGGGCGTCGTTCAAAAACCCCAGCAATCCCGCCGACGACGGCTCGATCTGCATCGCGCCCGTGACGACCACCGTGTCATACGCCGGGTCGCCAAACGCCTTTGTCGCAATCTCGACGCCCGACGAGCTGCGCACCATCCCGCCCTGTTCGGAGATGACTTCCACTTGGTATTCCGGCTGCCCGGCCTCGAGGTTCGCCAGTTCGAACACGGAGATCGCCACCATATCGAGGATCTGGAAGCCGGGGAAGACCACCACGCCGATGCGTTTCATTGCGATGTCCTAAAACGAGGTAAATACGACATTTGAGACAAGAGGCTACGCGCTTAGACTTCACTCGTCAACACCGCGATGCCCACAAAAAAGGCGCAGCGGCGGAGGTTCCAGTTTTCCCCATTCATCGATCAGGGCTCAGGCGTGACGCGCTAAGCCCGCAAGGAGATTCACCATGGCAACGCAAGCAAACAAGGGCACGGCATTGATTACGGGCGCATCGTCGGGCATCGGTGCGGTTTATGCGGACCGCCTCGCGCGGCGCGGTTACGACCTGATTCTGGTGGCGCGCGACGTCAAACGTCTGACGGGCGTAGCCGAGCGTCTGACCGCGGAAACCGGCCGCCATATCGAGACCATCGCTGCCGATCTGACCATCAAGGGCGACCAGCGGCGTATCGAGGAGCGTTTGCGCGCCGACCGCGGCATCACCATGCTGGTCAACAACGCGGGCGTCGGCGCGACGGCTTCGCTGATCGACTCGAATATCGACGACCTCGACGGCATGATCGAGCTGAACGTGACAGCGCTGACGCGGCTGACGGCTGCAGCCGTGCCGGGTTTCGTGGAGCGGGGCAATGGCGTCCTGATCAATATTTCGTCCGTCGTCGCACTCTCGCCGGAGTTGCTGAACGGCACCTACAGCGGCACCAAGGCCTATGTGCTGAACCTGACGCAGTCGCTGCATCATGAAGTGGGCGACAAGGGCGTGCAGTTGCAGGCCGTGCTGCCGGGCGCCACCAGTACCGCGTTCTGGGACCGCGCCGGTCTCGCGGTTGAACATCTGCCGTCGCAGATCGTGATGACCGCCGAGGACATGGTGGACGCCGCGCTCGTGGGCCTCGACCAGCATGAACTCGTGACGATTCCGTCCTTGCCGGATGCGGCCGATTGGGAGCGCTTCAACACCGCACGCCAGCATCTCGGGCCGAACCTGTCGCACAGCGTGCCGGCTGCGCGTTATACGCGCGGGTAATCGCTGGCTTGGTGTGCACCTCGCGAGCGCCTAGCGCCAGTCGGTTGAAACGTCGTCGGGATCGACCAGTGTCAGTCCCGACGACGGCAGCGGCAAGGCCGTCTTGTAGCGCACCTGCTTGAGCGCAAAGCTCGAACGAATGTTGGAGATGCCCGGGATCTTCGTCAGATGGTCGACGATGAACCGCTCCAGCGTCTGCATATCCGGCATCACCACGCGCAGCAGATAGTCGGCGTCGCCCGTCATCAGATAGCACTCCATCACCTCGGGGCGCTCCGAAATCGCCTGCTCGAAGCGAGTCAGCGCGTCTTCCACCTGCTTTTCCAGACTCACCTGAATGAACACGTTGATGCGCAGCCCGAGCGGCTCCGGATTCAGCAGCGTGACCTGCTGCTTGAACAGGCCGAGCTTTTCGAGCGCGCGCACGCGGTTGAAGCAGGGCGTGGGCGACAGATTCACCGAGCGGGCCAGATCCGCATTGGTGATGCGCGCGTTCTGCTGCAACTGGCTCAGGATGCCGATGTCGATGCGGTCGAGTCGTCTGGGTGGCGTGGTCATAGAGTAAATATTCTGTCGTGTGGGCCAAATCCGGAATAAATAGCCTATCTCAGTGCAGGATCACAAGCAAATGAGACGCTCATTTTGTGAGCACGTGGTTACCATTGACTCACTCGATCTTGAACCGAACGCGTCGATGCGGGAGTGGTGCCATGACGGATTTGTCCAGCGGTAGCAAGCAGTTGCGGTCTTTGGATCTCCAGCGCGCGGAGCGTGCGGAGGCGGAAGATGCTGACCCGCAGGAAACCGCCGAATGGCTGGAAGCGCTCGATGCCGTGGTCGCTCATGTCGGCCGTGATCGCGCGCAGTTTCTGTTCGACAAGCTCGCGGGCCATGCGCTGTTGCTGGGTGTGGAATCGGCGCGGACCAACGTCACGCCGTACCAGAACACGATCCCGTTCGATCAGCAGCCGCGCTATCCGGGCAATCTCGAACTCGAAGAACGTCTGGCAGGTGCGCTGCGCTGGAATGCGCTGGCGATGGTGGTGCGCGCAAACCAGGCGTACGGCGAACTCGGCGGCCATATCGCGAGCTATGCGTCGGCGGCGGATCTGTTCGAGGTCGGCTTCAACCATTTCTTTCGCGCCGCGGCGCCGGGCGGAGAGGAGGGCACGGGCGACCTCGTCTACTTCCAGCCGCATTCGTCGCCGGGTGTGTATGCGCGGGCTTACCTCGAAGGCTTTCTCTCTGAGGAACACCTGCAGCATTACCGTCGCGAGATTGGCGGGCCTGGGCTGTGTTCGTATCCGCATCCGTGGCTGATGCCGGACTTCTGGCAGTTCCCGACCGGCTCGATGGGCATTGGTCCGATCAACGCGATTTACCAGGCGCGCTTCATGCGCTATCTCGCCAATCGCGGCCTCGTGCAAACGGAAGGTCGCAAGGTGTGGGGCTTCTTCGGCGATGGCGAGATGGACGAGCCGGAATCGACCGGCGCGCTGTCGATTGCGGCGCGCGAAGGGCTCGACAACCTCGTGTTCGTCATCAACTGCAATCTGCAGCGGTTGGACGGCCCGGTGCGCAGTAACGGCCGCATCATCGACGAGCTTGAGGCGCACTTCATCGGCGCAGGCTGGAATGTGATCAAGGTGGTGTGGGGCTCGGACTGGGACGCGCTGTTTTCACGCGACCGCACCGGCGCGTTGCTGCGCGCGTTCGCACACACCGTCGACGGCCAGTTCCAGACCTTCTCGGCCAACGACGGCGCGTACAACCGCGAGCGTTTCTTCGGCCAGAACCCGGAGCTTGCCGCGCTCGCCGCGCAGCTGAGCGACGACGACATCGACCGTCTGCGCCGCGGCGGCCACGACGTGCGCAAGCTGCACGCGGCGTATGCGAAAGCGCTCGCGCATCGCGGCCAGCCGACGGTGATTCTCGCGAAGACGATGAAGGGCTTCGGCATGGGCACCACGGGCCAGGGCCGCATGACCACGCATCAACAGAAGAAACTCGGCTTCGACGACCTCAAGGCGTTTCGCGATCGCTTCCGCCTGCCGCTCACGGATGAGGACGTCGAACAGGTGAAGTTTTACAAGCCAGCGGACGACAGCCCGGAGATGCAATACCTGCATGCTCGCCGGGCTGCCCTGGGAGGCTATCTGCCCAGAAGGCGGAGAGTGGCGTCGAAGGGGCTGATCGTCCCGCCGATGTCCTCCTGGGGGCAATTCGCACTGGATTCGAACGGCCGCGAGATGTCCACGACGATGGCGCTGGTCCGCATGCTGACCGCGCTGCTCAAGGACAACGAAGTCGGCCCGCGCGTGGTGCCGATCGTCGCGGATGAAGCACGCACCTTTGGTATGGCGAACATGTTCCGCCAGGTCGGCATCTATTCGCCGCTCGGGCAGTTGTACGAGCCGGAAGACCTCGGCTCGATGCTCTACTACCGCGAGGACACCAAAGGGCAGATTCTCGAAGAGGGGATTTCGGAAGCGGGCGCGGTGTCGTCGTGGATCGCGGCGGCGACTTCGTACAGCGTGCACAACCTGCCGATGCTGCCGTTCTACATCTACTACTCGATGTTCGGCTTCCAGCGGATTGGCGATTTGATCTGGGCGGCTGCGGATCAGCGCGCGAGAGGTTTTCTGATCGGCGCGACATCAGGTAAGACGACGCTCGGTGGAGAAGGGTTGCAGCATCAGGACGGCACGAGCCATCTGGCGGCATCGACGATTCCGAACTGCCGCGCGTACGATCCGGCGTTCGCTTACGAGGTTGCCGCGATCGTCGACGAGGGCATGCGTGAGATGGTCGAAGAACAGCGCGACGTGTTCTATTACGTGACCGTGATGAACGAGAACTACGCGCAGCCTTCGGTGCCGGGTGGTGATTTGACGACGCTGCGTGAGGGCGTTCTTAAAGGCATCTATCCGCTTGGCGGGGATGCGCAGGCGGCAACGTCGGCAGTTTCAGCGCAGGTGCAATTGCTCGGCGCGGGCGCGATTCTTGGTGAGGTCATCGCGGCGCGACGGTTGCTCAAGGACGACTGGCAAATTGAAGCCGCGGTGTGGAGCGTGACCAGCTTCACCGAGTTGCAGCGTGACGGCATGACGTCGGAAAGAAACGCACGTCTTGGCGAGCCGACAGAGGCGCCCTACGTTACGAAAGCGCTCGAAGCATCGCACGGCCCGATCATCGCCGCGACCGACTATGTTCGCGCGGTGCCAGAACTGATCCGCGCCTACGTGCCGCGCCGCTATGTCACGCTCGGCACGGACGGTTTTGGTCGAAGCGACACGCGTCAGGCGTTGCGCGAGTTCTTCGAAGTGGACCGCAAGTCGATCGTGATCGCGTCGTTGAAGGCGCTGGTGGACGAAGGCGCAATCGATGCGAGCGTGCTCGCCGAAGCACGCAACAAGTATCGCGGCGATGCGCCCGTGGGCGCTGCTTCGTGGCAGTGCTGATCAGCCGCTCACTGACACCTGATTCTTCCCATCGCGTTTCGCCCGATACAGCCCGACGTCGGCGGCTTCGATCAACGTCGTCACCGGTTCGGTCGCGGACGGCACGATGTTCGCCGCGCCGATGCTGATCGTCACGACGCCCGCCGCCGATCCTGCATGCGGAATCGCGAGTCCTTCGATCGCAAGGCGGATTTTCTCGGCAAGCAAGCGCAAGCCACCCGACGATGTTCCCGGCAACACCACCGCGAACTCTTCGCCGCCAAACCGGGCCGCGAGATCGGGCGAGCGTCCCAGACACGACTCGACGGTGTGCGCGACGCGCTTAAGAACCTCGTCACCGGCAACGTGTCCATAGGTGTCGTTGTAGGCCTTGAAGTTATCCACATCGATCATCAGAAAGCCGAGGGCCGTCTTGTCGCGCGTGCCGCGACGCCATTCGGCGGCCAGGTACTGATCGAGGTAGCGGCGATTCGACAAACCGGTCAATCCGTCCGAATGCGTGAGCCGCTGCAATTCCAGATTGGTCGCGAGCAACTGCTGTTGCGACTGGCGCAGGGCCTGATACGCCTCGTCGCGCTGCAACAGGTTCAGATACGAGCGTGAGTGATAGCGAATCCGCGCAATCAATTCGATGCGATCCGGCAGCTTCACGAGGTAGTCGTTGGCGCCGGCGGCGAAGGCCGCGCTTTTCACGAGCGGCTCTTCCTTGGTCGACAGCACGATGATCGGAATATCGCGCGTCGCCGGTTTCTGCCGGTATTGCCGTACGAGGGTGAGGCCGTCGGTGCCGGGCATCACGAGGTCTTGCAGGATCACCGTCGCGCGGGTTTCCTCAGCGCAGCGCACCGCCTCTTCGGGCGACGCGCAGTAATGGAAGTCGACGCTCGTTTCGTCGGCCAGCGCCTGGCGGACCGCCTCGGCGATGATCGCCTGATCGTCGACCAGCAACACCATGATCGGGCACTCGGCCGCGGGCGGATTGCCGAGGATGCGCGCTAACGCGTCATCGATGGCGCTATTCGGTGCGTCCTCCGCGTATGCCTGCGCGTTCGCGTCGTGTTCTGCGAGTTCCTGCGCGGTGGTGGCCTGATGCGGTTTCGGAGTGTCCATATTGGTCAGCCAGAATGAATGTCAATGAGTCGTAGCGGGCTAATGTGCGGCTAGTGTGCGCTTACCGGGCCTTAACGTGTGCCGACGGCGGCGGCGAGCGCAGCGGCAATACGGGGCAAAGGCAGAATCGCGGCGGCGGCGTCGAGCGCCGCCGCCGCCTTCGGCATGCCGTACACGGCGCAGGTCGCTTCGTCCTGCGCGATCGTGTGATACCCCTTTGTGCGCATCGCCTTGAGTCCGATCGCGCCGTCGCGGCCCATGCCGGTCAGCAACACACCGATCGCCCGCGCCGGCCAGCGCGCCACGACACTATGAAAAAACACGTCGACGGAAGGCCGGTAGGGTGTTTCCGCCGGCACGTTCGTATAACCGAGTACGTTAGGCAGCTTCAGGTGCAAATGATCGTCGGTGGCGGCGAGCAACACGACGCCTGCTTCCGGCCGGTCGCCTTCGCTGGCGATTCGCACCGGCAGCGCCGACTGCTGGTTCAGCCAGTCGGCCATGCCGGCGGCGAACGCCGCGTCGACGTGCTGGACAACGACGATTGCCGCCGGGAAATCCTTCGGCAAACCGGCGAGCAGGGTGGCGAGTGCCGCCGGGCCGCCTGCCGAGGCGCCGATTGCAACCAGCGGCGTGTCGCGGTTCGTCATGCTTCTGGGCGCCGCCGCAGTTGCTGCGCCAGGCGCGTTGCGCTCAGTGACCAGCGCGGCGATGCTGTCGATCTTGGCGATCAGGGTGGCGATGCTCTTGTGCGCGTCAGGGCCGCTCAACGAGGGCGTATCCACCGCATCGAGCGCGCCCGCGCCCATCGCTTCGTAGACCCGCCACGCGTTCGCGCCCACGTCGACGGTCACGATCAGGATCGCGCACGGCGCCTTCGCCATGATGCGGCGCGTGGCTTCGATGCCGTCGACGTTAGGCATCACGAGATCCATCAGCACGATGTCGGGCCGCTGCGCGGTGCAGAAATCGACCGCCTGCTGGCCGTCCTGCGCGACCCACAGCACCTCGTAGTCGTGGCGTGCAGCAAGCGCACGGCGCAGTGCTTCGACGGCGAGGGGCAGGTCATTGACGATTCCGATTTTCATCCGTTTTACCCGTGGGTTTAACCGTAAGCTTCGCCGATCAGATCGCGCACTGCGTCGAGCAGTGCTTCGTCGTGGAAACTGCCTTTCGCCAGATAGTAATCCGCACCCGCGTTCAGGCCGGCGCGGCGGTCCTCTTCACGATCCTTGTACGAGACGATCATCACCGGCAGCGACTGCAGTTGCGGATCGCGCTTGATGAGCGTGACGAGTTCGATGCCGTCCATGCGCGGCATGTCGATGTCGGTAATCACGAGGTCGAAGTGCTCGCCACGCACCGCGTTCCAGCCGTCCATGCCGTCGACGGCGATCGTCACGTCGTAGCCGCGTGTCGCCAGCAGCTTGCGTTCGAGCTCGCGCACGGTGAGCGAATCGTCGACCACCAGCACGCGCCGCGTGACGCGCCGGGCGGTGAGGGTAGCGCCGTGCTGCGTATGTTTCAGATCGCCGCCTGCGACGAGCCTTTCGACTGAGCGCAGCCAGTCGTCGACGTCCGCGATCAGCACCGGGTCGCCGTTTTCCATCAACGCGCCGGCGGTGATGTTCCTGATCTTGCCGAGGCGCGGGTCGAGCGGCTGCACGACCAGCATGCGCTCGCCGAGAAAGCGATCGACCACCACGCCGTAGGTTTCTTCACCGTCGCCGATCACGATCAGGCTGACGGTATCGCCTTCGTTGGCGGGCGGTGCGGTGTCGAGAATCTGATGCGCGGTGACGACGCCGATGCGGCGGCCGTCGAAGGCAATGTGCTGATGGCCCTCGAGCAATTCGATATCCGCGCGGCTCACGTGCAGCGTGCGGTTCACATGCGCGAGCGGCACGGCGTACGGCTCGCCCGCGACTTCGACGAGCAAGCTGCGAATCACCGAGAGCGTGAGGGGCAACTGCAACTGCACGCGCGTGCCGACGCCGGGTTCGTGTGTGATGCGCACCGTGCCACGCACGCGCTTGACGACGTCGTGCACCGCGTCGAGTCCGACGCCACGGCCTGACACCTCGGTGACCTGATCGCGCAGCGAGAAGCCGGGCAACAAGAGGAATTCGAGCAGTTCGGTTTCGGACAGACGGGCGGCCGTTTCCGCACTCGCCAGTTTTTTGCGAACGATCGACGTGCGCAGTGCGTCGAGATCGATGCCCGCGCCGTCGTCGGAGACGCTGATGAGCAGGGTGCCGGCGGTGTGACGGGCGTCGAGCGTGAGCGTGCCTTCTTCGGGCTTGCCGCGCGCGAGACGGACCGCAGGCGCTTCGATGCCGTGGTCGATCGCGTTGCGCAGCATGTGGCCGAGCGGCGCTTCGAGCAGATCGAGAATGTCACGGTCGACCTGAGTCGATTCGCCGACCAGTTGCCAGCGCACCTTCTTGCCGAGCGAACGCGCGACGTCGCGCACCATGCGTGCGAGACCGCTGGTGCCGTCGCCGAAAGGGCGCATGCGGCATTGCAGTGCGGCGTCGTACAGCTGTTGCGACAGATGGGTCGAGCGGCGGTCGAAGCTTTCCAGATCGGCCAGGCGCTCGGCGAGCAGGTGCTGCGATTCCGCTGTGAGGCGGCGCAGTTCTTCGAGTGCGGCGTGTGCGCGCGGGTCGAGCTTCAGGTCGGCGAGCGTTTCGTGCAACTGATCCAGCGCGCGGGTGCCGTCACGTTGGACGCGTTTGACGCGCAGCATCGATTGCGCGAAGGGTTTGAGCCAGCGTGATTCGACCAGCGATTCGCCGGATAGGGAGAGCAGCCGGTCGAGGTTGTCGGCGCGTACGCGCAGCATGCGGCCGGGGTCTGTTGCTGGGGCGCTTGATTCGGTCGAGGTGGACGCGGTTGTGGTCGACGACCCGGAGGCACTTGCAGGAGCGGCCCAGGTTGCCGTGGCGGATGAAGAAGCGAATGGGGTCGCAGAGGCAGACGCAGGGGCGTTTGCCGGAGCAAACGGGGTTCCCGAGACTGGCGCGGATGCATTTGCACTCGCGCTGGCCGGTGCGGCTGAGGCAGGTGTCGCTTCTGCGCGCAGGGCGTTGGCTAGCAGATTGAATGCAGCGTCAGCGTCGGCCGATGCGGTTTGCGGTTTGGTAGCTACGCTGGATGCAGATGCAGAACCGTCGACGCGAGCAGGACTCACGGCAGGAGCAGAGGCAGCCGGCGGCACAGCATCCCGCCGCATTGCCACTCCATGCGGCACGACGTCCACCATCCGCGCTTGCAACGAAGCCACGCACGCACTAACCGCATCACGCGCCGACTCGTCCTCATCATTACCGATGCGCGCAACGATATCGACCCCGCGCAGCAACTCGTCAATCCAGGCAGCATCGAGCAACGCTCGCCCTTCCTGCGCCGCGACGAAACAATCTTCCATCGCGTGCGCGAGTTCGACACCAACCTGCACGCCGACGATACGCGCCGCACCCTTCAGCGAATGCGCCGCGCGCATGCAGGCCTCGAGTGCGGCGGCATCGCGCGGTGCGCGGTCGAGGGTGAGCAGGCCGTCGTTGAGCACGCGTGCCTGGGTCCGCGCTTCTTCGCGGAAGAGATCGATCAGCGACGGGCGGCGCGGGTCGTCCGTCATCCGAGACTCCGGTTCAAGGTATCGAACAATGCATCGGCGTCGAGCAGGCCGACCGTCATGCCGCGCCACGGGGCCACGGCGCGCGTATGCGCAGCGGCGGCTTGCGAGAGCGTCGCAGGCGGCGGGCAAAAGGTGGAGATCGCGATCCGATGCACGCCGTCGACCTGATCGACGGGCAACACCGCGTGCTCTTCGGCGCGCGAGATCACCAGCAAACGCGGAAGATCGTGACGCGCTTTATCGTCGCCTGCAGTGGTGTCGGCTTCGAACCCTAGCAGATGCGCGAGCGACAGGCACACCAGCAAGTCGCCCTGCACGTTCACCACGCCCAGCACCGCGCGATGCTGCCGATGCGGCAACGTGTGAATCGGCCGCGTCTGCACGATGCGTTTGAAGATCGGCGTGGGCAGCGCGAGCCATTCGCCGCCGATACGGAAGATGAGGAACGATTCACTTGCGCCTTGCTGATCATGTCTTTGCTGTCGCGCCGGCGTGTCAGCGTCATTCAGCGAGAGATCCACAAGCGGGATCGGACGCTCCAGCAATTTAGCCGCGGCCGCTTCGAACACGGGGCAATTCAGACAGCGCACGTATTCGACCAGCCGCTCGCACGACGAATCGCCTCGTACGCCGATGCGGTTCCAGCAATCGTCGAAGGTCACCGTGTGGTCTTCAACCACGTTGCGCTCCCTGTGCGCGCGACGCGCGGTCCATCAACAGACGCGCGCCGTTGCGATCGCCTTCGAGTTCGAGCAGCGTCGCCAGATGCGCGAGCGCCTCGGCGTGCTGCGGTTCGAGATAGAGCGCCTTGCGATAGTGGCCGCGTGCGAGGTTCGTATCGCCGCTGGCGTCGGCCAGCACGCCGAGCAGATAAAACGCGTCGGCGTGCGGGGCGTGCTGTTCCAGATAGACCTTGATCGCGTTCGCGGCTTCCGTCAGACGGCCCGCGTCGGCCAGCGCGCGTGCGGCTTGCAGCGTGTCGCGTGCGGCGTTGGTCGGCGAGGTGATGTGCGGTGGCGCAAACTCGTGCGACTGCGACGCAGCTTTGGACGGTTTCGGCGTGCGTTGCGGAATACCGCTTAAAGACGTGCGCGCAACCGGATCGGGCCACGCGAAAGGCTCGGCTGAAAACACCTGCAGCGGCGCGAGCGCGGGCACTGGCGAATGCGTCATCGCGAGTGCCGCGGCGGTGGCGAGCGACGCGGTGTGCCAGCCGTTGAGCTGCGCTTCAGCGGGCGTGGCGCGGTGGAACGCGAACGCCAAGGGGATCTTCGCCGACTGCATGCCATAACGCATCAACAACCCGGTTTCCGAAGGACCGACGAACAGCGTGCCGTTTTCAGCCAGCACGCCGTTGAGCGCATGCAAGGCCGTCTGCTGTGCGTCGCGGTCGAAGTAAATCAGCACGTTGCGGCAGAACACGAAGTCGTAGACGCCGAGCGCCGCGGCATCGAGTTGCATCAGGTTTGCGTGCGAGAACCGGACCGCGTCGACGATGCGTTGCGCGAGACGCCAGCTGTCTTCGTGGCGCGTGAAGTGGGCGTCGCGAAATGGGAACGCATTGCCGCGAAACGAGTTGCGGCTGTACACGGCGCGCTGAGCGAGGGCCAGCGAGCGCTCGCTGATATCCATTGCGTCGATGCGCATGTGCGCGGCGTCGATGCCGGCGTCGAGCAGCGTCATCGCAATCGTGTACGGCTCTTCGCCGGTGGAGCAGGGCAGACTCAGAATTCGCAGCGGCAGCGCGGTGCCGCGCTCGTCAAGGCGTTCGTGCGCAAGACGCGCGAGCGCCCTGAACGCGTCGGCGTCGCGATAGAACCAGGTCTCCGGCACCACCACCGTTTCGACCAGCGCCTGCACCATCGAGGGCGACGCGAACGTGGCTTCCCAGTAGTCGGCGAGCGTGGCGTCGGCGTGACCGTCGGCGCACCAGGCCGCGGCGTGCTGATCGACCGCTCGCTCGATCGACTGATGACCGAGCGATGCTGCATCGAGCCCGATGGTTCGATGCAGCAGATCGACGAAGCGTCGATAGAGCGGCGCGTTGTCGTGATGCGCGTTCATGCGTGCGCCTCGGGAAACAGCAGGGCTTTGACGTCGTCGGGCAGCAGATGCTCGACGCGAATCCATTGCACCAGACCGCCTGCTTCGCTTGCGACCGGGCCCAGATAGCGCGCGTTCGGCATGTCGATGCCGGCGTCATGAAACGCCTCGGCGTCCAGACGAATGGTGCGCGTTGCGCCTTCGAGCAGCAGCGCGAGCAGGCGCACGGTGCCCGCATGCGGATAGCGCACCAGCACCACGCGTGTCGACATCAACTGGGCGGCGGGGCGGCCGAGCGCGAGCGCCGGCAGATCGATCACCGGCAGCGGCGCGCCCTCGTGATCGAGCACGCCCGCGACCCACGACGGCGCGCCGGGAATCATCTTCGGCGGCGACTGCGGCGTGAGCGGCATCAGACGCTCCACCTGCGTCGCGTCGATCACGTAGCGTTCGTTATCGAGCGTGAAGAGGATGAAGAGCATCGGCGTGGGCTTGGGCTGTATGAGAGGCGTATGGGTGAATCGGCGTCGCGTGCTTCGGTGAACCCGCCGCGGCGCGTCAGGCCACCACCTTGAAGCGCGATACGCCGGTGCGCAAGCTATTGGCGACGTGCGTCAGATCGTCGATAGCCTGGGTCGACTGGCGCAGCGATTCCGCCGTCTGCTGCGCGGCCTCCGAGAGCTGCGTCAGTGCCTGGGTAATCTGCTCGGCGCCGGTGGCTTGCGTCTGCATGCCTTCGTTGACCATCGAGAAGCGCGGCGCGAGTTGCTGCACCTGCTGGATGATCTGCGTGAGATGGCCGCCCACGTTCTGCACGTCGAGCATGCCGCGGCGTACCTCTTCGGAGAACTTGTCCATGCCCATCACGCCCGCGGCCACCGCCGACTGGATCTCCTTGACCATCTGTTCGATGTCGTAGGTCGCCACGGCGGTTTGATCCGCGAGACGGCGAATCTCGGTCGCCACGACCGCGAAGCCGCGGCCGTATTCGCCGGCCTTTTCTGCTTCGATCGCTGCGTTCAGCGAGAGCAGGTTGGTCTGATCCGCGACCTTGGTGATGGTGGCGACGACCTGGTTGATGTTGCTGGCCTTTTCGTTGAGGATCGCGAGCTTCGCGTTGACCGAGCCGGCCGCTTCCATCACGAGGCGCATGGTGTCTTCCATGCGCGCGAGACCGGCGTGGCCGGTGCCGGCGAGTGCGGCTGATTGGCCTGCTACTTCCGAGACCTCGTTCATCGTGCGCAGCAGATCGCGCGAGGTTGCGAAGATTTCGCGCGACGTGGCGCCGATCTCGGTGGTGGTCGCGGCGGTTTCGTTCGCGGTGGCCTGTTGTTCACGCGAGGTCGCAGCGATTTCCGTCACCGACGTGGTGACCTGAACCGCCGACTTCTGCGCCTGGCCGACCAGCGCGGTGAGCTCGTCGGTCATACGGTTAAAGCCCGCTTCGAGCGCGCCGATCTCGTCCGCGCGGTTCAGTTGCAGACGTTGCGTGAGGTCACCCGTGCGCATGACGTCGACGACTTGCAGCACCTTCGCCATCGGCGTGGTGACCGCGCGCAGCAGCCAGTAGCCGGCCAGCACGGCGGCGACGGCGGCAATCAGCAGCATCACGAGCAGCACGATACGGGTAGCCTCGACCGAGCGGCGGATGTTTTCGGCGGCTTTATCGGCGTCGGCCTTGTTGTTTTCGACCAGATTGCGCGCCGAGAGGCGGCCTGTTTCCCAGATCGGCGTGAGTTGCGTGTTGAGGATGCGCGCGGCGTTTTCTTTCGAACTCGGCAGGACGTTCAACAGGGAGGCCTGGATCGGCAGGTACTGTGTGTGTTGCTGGCGGAAGTCATTGAAGAACTCACGATCGTTGTCGCGGAAAATGGTCGCGCCGTAGTCGCCGAGGAGCTTCTGAAGTACTTGCTCGGTCTCCTGCAAACGGGCGGTGTCGCGCTTGACGGAGTCGGGGTCCGCGTCAACGTAAATGAGACGCTGCGTGACGGTGTAGTTCTCGAACCAGGCCGCGCGCATCGCGGTCGCGTAGTAGAGGCCGGGCATCGAGTCTTCCTGCTGACTCTTCGCGTCGCGGTCGATGCCGCCGAGTTGCTCGAAAGTGACGATTGCCATTGCCAGCATCACGATCAGCACGATCCCGAAGCTGCACAGAATCCGTTGCCGGATGGTCCATTGTTTCACGCGCACGCCCCTTAACTTTTTTGCTTGGGCTCGACGCCCGATGTCGACTTGTAGGTCTCGGGGTCGAAGGATCGGAAAGCTTTGCGGATCGTCGGATTTGTCCGACGGGTCATGCGGCGAATTTTACATTGATCGTGGGAATGGATGGCGGTCGGTGAGGGGGGCCGACCCAGGCGTTACACGCGTAATGCCCGGTTACCAACTGCAGCATCTATTTCCGCGCGCGCCCTACACAATCTGCTCCATGCCTGAACGGCGGGAGAGAAACATGAAAAAGATTGCTGTGGCGTTGTTGATGGTGGGGAGCCTGAGCGTGGCGGGTCAAGCGTCGGCGCATGGCAACGGCGGCGACGTGGTCGGTGCGCTGATCGGCGGTGCCGTGCTGGGCGCGGTGGTGACGTCTGTGCTGAATCCGGCGCCTGTGGTCGCTTACCAGCAGCCGGTCTATGCGCAACCGGTGTATCAGCCGGCGCCCGTGTATGCGGGGCCGCCGCCGGGATACTGCTATGACCAGTACCAGCGTGCGTACGTCGCGTGCGGTGCGCCGCCGCCAGCACAATATGAGGAGTATCCGCAGCAGCCTCAACAGGGCTGGTAAGGGACGTGCGGAGGCGCGCGCAGCTTCGATGCTCGCGCGCACCAGAGAAAAAGGCCGTCGCAGGGTGCGACGGCCTTGTCTTGTTGGGTATCTCTGCTCAGTGCTTGTGATGCAGCCACTCCGCATAATGCGTATCGAGCCAGCGCTCGAGGCGCTCCGGCTTCGTCTTTTGGCGATAGTGGGACGCGGCCCAGATCGCCACGCCGACCACCAGCATCACCAGAGGTCCCAGCAAATAAGCCATTAACGATTCAGACATGGGAGCCTCCGTCCCGACGTGCATCGATGCTTTAGTTTAGACGATGAACGGCGAGAAAAAAGGACGCTGTGAAGGGTCGGCTGGCAGCGCGGCGGGATTGACGTGAATGGGATTGCGGGGCGTGGTGCGGGGTGATTGAGAACCTAGTGAAGAAGGTATTTTTCTTTTTCTGGGAAGGTGCTTGCCTCGGGTCATTCTTTCTCTGTGTACCATCAAGTGTACTGTCGGCCAATGGTGAGGTAAGTAGCGGCAAGCGGCCTATTAGCTGCCGCGTTTGCCGCATCTGCCGCACTTAGCCGATCACGCCGTGCCGGCTGTTCTCGATCTGGGCGTCGACAAAATTCGCCCACAGTTGCAAGGTCCGACGCCGTTCCGCGGCGTGCTCAGCGTGATGACCTCCATCCGTGGCGTCCTTGACGGTATGCGCCAGCGCATTCTCAATCACGTCCACAGACTGCCCCATCTCGCGCAAGTGGGTCGCCGCAGTGCGTCGAAAGTCATGTAGGACGAAATGCTCGACGTCGAGTCCGAGCGATTTGACCGCTTGATTGAGCGTGCTCTTCGCGATCGGCCGGTCGTCGCCCCTGACACTCGGGAATACGAAATTCCGACTGGTTTTCGTGTCCTGAAGCTCGCGAAGCAGAGCGACCGCCTGATGCGAGAGATGCACCACATGCTTACGGTCCTTATTCATGCGCTCAGCCGGGATCGTCCATCGTGCTGCGTCGAGGTTGAATTCGGACCAGGCCGCCTCGATGAGGTCCGATTTCCGCACCATCGTCAGCACCAGCAGGTGTAAAGCCAATTTCAGCGGGCGTCGAATGTTCGACGCGTAGATCGCCCGGAGCATGGCGCCTATTTCGTCAGGATCGAGCACGCGCGTGCGGCTGTCCGGCGTCGCGATGAAGCGTGCCGGGATGAGTTCTGCCGGATTGGACGCGGCGAGTTGCCGGGCGATCAGGTACTCATAGAGCCGCTTGACGGCGTTGCGCGTGTGCAGCGCCATTTTGGGCGAGCCGCGGCTTTTGATCTGGTCGCATATCGCGCGGATGTCGTCGTCCGTCACGGCTTTGATCGGCTTGGCCCCGATGGCAGGAAGGACGTCTTTTTCGAGCGCGCGCCGCGTGGTGCGCTGATATTCCGCCGACTTGCCGGCCATCTCCGTCGCGAGATAAAGCTCGGCGCCTTCGCGCAGCACCTCTGCCTTGCTTTCCGCACCGCGGTCGCGCCGCGCCGTCGCCACCGGCGAGACGCCGTTCGCGACCATCTCCGCGTACTTCTGTGCCTTGGCGCGCGCGACCCGCAGCGAAATCATCCGGTAATCGCCGATCGTAACGAGCGGCTGGCGCTTGCCGTTCAGCGAATAGCGGAAGCGCCAGACTTTGGTGCCCGTCGTCATGATTTCGATGACAAGGCCGTTGCCGTCTGCAACGCAATATCGGGTGGCGCGCGGTTCGAGCGCGCGGATCTGCGTTTCGGTGAGCGGGGCGGCTAGTTTTGGCATGGCGGATTGTTTGATGCGGGGATGCCGGCAATTTTAGACTGGCTGGATTTTGTGTACCAACGAAATAGGTGGATTTGGGTCAACAGAGGATGTTCAATGCACGGCAGTGCAGACGTGGAGCGGGGGTCGTCGGTGAAACCGCGCGTTGTTCCAGATCCCAAGGGTACCAATTTGGCGGCTTCACCGAAATGCTCTTGAGCGGGCAGTTTGGCCGCTCAGACGCAACTTTCACTTTCTCGGTGGACGACAACCTCTGGCGAGGTGCTTGCGATGATAGATCGTCGTTTGGCAGTAGATTATTTCCCGATACAAAACCGGCTGAAAATCACCCCGAGAAGATCGTCCGAGCTAAATTCACCAGTGATCGAGTTCAGTTGATCCTGCGCGAGACGCAGTTCTTCGGCGAACAGATCGAGCGCTTGAGAGTTCTGATCGGCGTGTGCCGCTGCCGTCGCCAGATGCTCCTGGGCCGCGCGCAGCGCAATCAGATGCCGCTCGCGCGCGAGGTAGACGCTCTCCGCGCCGGCCTGCCAGCCGGCGATTCGCAGCAATTCTTCACGCAGCAACGCTACGCCATCGCCCCGTTTCGCCGACAGCCCCACTTCGCTGAGTTCGAGATCCGCGTCGAGCGGCGTCACCGATGGCGCGAGCCCGGTCAGATCCGTCTTGTTCAGCACGCGCACCACCGGTACGCCGCTCGGGAAGCGCGCAGCGATCGTTTCGTCTTCGGCGGTCATGCCGGTACGTGCATCGAGCAGATGCAGCACGACGTCCGCGCGCTCGATCTCGCTCCACGTGCGCGCAATGCCGATCTTTTCCACCTCGTCTTCGGTATCGCGCAGGCCGGCCGTATCGATCACGTGCAGCGGAATGCCTTCGATCTGGATGGTCTGCGCAACCTTGTCGCGCGTCGTGCCGGCGATCGGCGTGACGATGGCCAACTCGGCGCCGGCCAGCGCGTTCAGCAGCGACGACTTGCCGACGTTCGGCTGCCCAGCCAGCACCACCGACAAACCCTCACGCAGCAACGCGCCCTGGCGCGCTTCGCTCAGCACGTGCACGAGGCGCTCGCGGATCCGCGTGAGCTTGCCGCGGGCGTCGGCGGCTTCGAGAAAGTCGATTTCTTCTTCCGGGAAATCGAGCGTCGCTTCGACCAGCATGCGCAGCGTGATGACTTCTTCGACCAGAGCATGGATGTCGCGCGAAAACGCACCGTCGAGCGAGCGGCCCGCCGAGCGGGCGGCAGCTTCGGTGCTGGCCTCGATCAGATCGGCGACGGCTTCCGCTTGCGCCAGATCCAGTTTGTCGTTGAGAAACGCGCGCCGCGTGAATTCGCCCGGCTCGGCCAAACGGAGACCGAACGCACGGCCGGCGTCGATGCACCGCTGCAGCACCAGTTGCAGCACGACCGGACCGCCGTGCCCCTGCAGCTCGAGCACGTGTTCGCCGGTGTAGGAGTGCGGCGCGGGAAAGTACAGTGCAATGCCGCGATCGAGCGCGCTGCCGGTGTCATCGAGAAACGGCACATAGCTCGCGTGACGCGGCGCGAGTGCCTGGCCAGTGAGCGCTTGCATCAACGGTTGCGCGGCGGCTTCCCCGGCACGGCCGAACGAAATCCGCACGACCCCGATTCCGCCTCGGCCGGGGGCGGTGGCAATGGCGACGATCGGATCGGAATCGGTGGCGAGCATGGGAACGAGGCTGTCAGAAGGGATTGAATGCGCATGAGTAAGCGCCGGGCATTGTAACGCGGGCATCCATTGGCTCTGGACTCGGGCCCGATTCCTAACGCAGCCCGATTTTCATAAGATAAATGAGGATTTATCTCACACAAGCTAAGATAGCCTAAGACACATTTGCGACAGATGGACGCGCCAGAATGCCTAGAACGCACGCTGTACAAGGAAAAGACGGAATTCTATAAAATCGTGAAACGCGTTATTAGCTGGTGATTTCAGGCTAAAAATAGCTCATTTAAGCAATAAAATAGCGCGTTTGGTTGTCCACTGATTATGCGCCGAATTGCACAATCGGGCCCATGCCGACCTCCAAAGAAAAAGCAGCTTTCGCCAAACGGCTGAAAGACTCACTCCCCAAAGAAATTAAGGGTGGGACCGATTTAGCCAGGGAATTCAACCTGCTTTATAGCAGTGGCCCTGCCGTCTCACCACAAACCGCGCACAAATGGCTCGCGGGTACGACGATTCCAAAGCGCGACAAGTTGCAGGTTTTAGCGACGTGGCTGCAAAAGGACGTTCACTGGTTGCACTACGGGCCGACGCCCTCCGGCAAGGCTAAGCCGCTTGCCCGCGGCGAGAAATATCCGATGACGCCGGAAACGGTCGAGCTGGTGACGAAGATGGCTAACCGCTTCGTGGGTTTGTCGCCGAGGCAGCGCAATCTGGTGGAAGAACTGATGACGGAGTTTGACGGCGGCACGCAACAGGAAACTGACGCCGCGCCTGAAGACGCATCGACAACGACATCGAAAGATAAAGGCCAATCGACCGAGTCATAAAAAAAGCCGCCCGGTGCAAAACCGGGCGGCTTTTTTACAGCCAGCTTCTGCCTGTCAGTCAGCGGGCGCTACCACCCGCTTCAGGCAAGACATCAATCAGGCCGCTTTCGTCTTCGTTTGACCCATCATCCGCGTGATGTAGTACTGCTGGGCGATCGACAGCACGTTGTTCACCACGTAGTACAGCACCAGACCGGCCGGGAAGAAGAAGAACATCACCGAGAACGCGATCGGCATGAACATCATCATCTTGGCTTGAACCGGGTCCGGCGGCGTAGGGTTCAGCTTGGTCTGCAGGAACATCGAGACGGCCATCAGCACCGGCAGGATGAAGAACGGATCCTGTTGCGACAGATCGTGAATCCAGAGAATCCACGGCGCGCCGCGCATTTCAACCGACGACAGCAACACCCAGTACAGCGAGATGAACACCGGAATCTGAATCACGACCGGCAGACAGCCGCCGAACGGATTGACCTTTTCGGTCTTGTACAGCTCCATCAGCGCCGAGTTCATCTTCTGCGGATCGCCCTTGAAGCGTTCGCGCAGGGCTTGCATACGCGGCGTGATCGCCTTCATGCGCGCCATCGACTTGTAGCTCGCGGCCGACAGCGGGAAGAACACGGCCTTGATCAGCAGCGTGAGCAGCACGATCGACCAGCCCCAGTTGCCGACATAGCTGTGGATCTTCTCGAGCAGCCAGAACAGCGGCTTCGCGATGATCGTGACCCAGCCATAGTCCTTCACCAGTTCAAGACCCGGGGCGATGCCTTCGAGCATGCGCTCTTCTTCCGGACCGGCGAACAGGCGCGCGGACACATCAACCGACTGGCCCGGGGCGATGGTCGCCACCGGCTGCTTGACGCCAACGCGATACAGCGTCGGATCGATCTTCTCGACATAGATGTCGCGCTTCGCACCTTGCTGCGGAATCCACGCCGACGCGAAGTAATGCTGCACCATCGCGATCCAGCCGTTGTCGGCCGAATTGACGAAGTCTTCCTTGTTCTTGTCGATGTCGCTGAACGTCATCTTCTGGAAGTGGTGCTGGTCGGTGTAGACAGCCGGTCCGATGAACGTGTGCGAGAAGCGCGGCGTTTCCACCGGCGTATCGTCGCGCACCAGCTCCATATAGACCGACGGCGTAACCGGCGCGGTCCCGACGTTCTCGATCTTCGTGTCGACGCCGATCACATAGCTGCCGCGCGTGAACGTGTAGGTCTTGATGACCTTCACGCCACCCTTCACCGGCGACTCGAGGCTGAGCTGGAACGACTTGGCGTCGCCCGTCAGATCGTGCGGCTGGTTCGGCAACGGCGTGAAGACGTCGGTGTGGTTCGGGAAATCGCCGCCGAGCAGACCGGTGCGCGCCAGATACGTATGGTTCGCGGTACGGTCGAACAGCGTGATGACCAGATCGGGCTGCTTGCCGTCGCCTTGCTTGACGAGCGACAGCTTCGACAGCGTGCCGCCGCGGGTGTCGATCTCGCCGTTATAGACGTCGGTGCTGAAGCTGATCAGCTGGCCCTGAGCCGCAGCAGCCGGCGCAGTGCCCGGCGCAGCAGCGTTGGTGGCCGGCAGATCGGCGGATTGGGTTCCCGGCGTCGTGGTTCCCGGTGCGGCGCTACCGACGGTCTTGGTCGGATTGGCGCTCGGGAAGAACATCGACGGGCGTCCGTGGTCGCGTTGCCAGTTGTCGAACAGCATGACCGCTGACATGAAAAAGATGACCCATAGGACGGTGCGTTTGATATCCATGCGTTGTCTCAGTGTCGATGGAACGGCGCGTCAGCGCTTTTCAGAAGTGGGAGGCGGGACGAGATCGATGCCGCCCGCGGAAAACGGGTGGCAGCGGCAAATACGCCTGGCGGCGAGATAAGTCCCGCGCGCGGCGCCATGATACTGGATTGCTTCGCGCGCGTAATCAGAGCAGGAAGGGTAAAAACGGCACCGGTTGCCGAGCATGGGGCTGACGGCAACCTTGTAGAAACGCAATAAAGCGATGAGTACCGTTTGCATGACTGGTGCGGCCTAACGGCGCCGCGCAACGTGGAGTACCGGGCGACGCCCGCGCAGCCTGGCTGCCCGACCTACTTTGGCGGCCTGTACTGCAAAGCGGGCGGTCACTTGAGCGTCATTCCGTCTTGGGCGCTTCCGCGGGCGGCGCCTCGCGACGGACAATTTCGCGCGCTGCTTTATCGAGCAGCGTCTCTATTTCGCTGCGGCACAGCGCCCTCAACGGCGGCGACGAGGCGCTCGGCAAAGCTTTCTTGTCGAAGCGCGTGTGCAGACGCAACAGCACATCCCAACCGCCGAATTCCGCGCGACGCAGCCGGAAGGCTTCACGCGCGAGTCGACGTACCAGATTACGCGTGGCCGCGCGCGGCGCATACTTCTTGCCGATCACGAGACCTAAGCGAGCGTCGTTACCGGTGGGCCGGCCGTACACCACGAAGTGCGCGGTGCGCCGCCACGGGCGCAAACGAAAAACGGATGAAAATTCATCCGTTTTCAGTAGCCTTGCGGCTTTGGGGAAGGCGGCTTGCGCTCGCAACGGAATCGAGCCCAGTTGCGGCGCCCCAGCCGCTCCCGCTTCACCGCGGGCTTCGCCTGTAGGCACAGACAGAGCGCGCAATCCGCTCGCCAACCTTAGATGGCGAGGCGCTTGCGGCCCTTCGCGCGACGTGCGTTGATGACCTTGCGGCCACCTGCGGTCTTCATGCGAACGCGGAAGCCGTGGGTGCGCTTGCGACGGGTAACGGAAGGTTGGTAAGTACGTTTCATGTTGCTCTCACTTGATCGACTGATCGAAAATTAACCGCACGATCATCGCTGAAGCGGCAATGGCCGGAGGTTTACAGAATTGGTTTTCGCGGAACCCGCTATTTAAACCGGTTTTCTTTTGGCCGTCAATAGTTTAGCCTGCTTCGGCCTGACCCCAAGAGGAGTTCGCCAGATGATCCGTCCCTGTGGATAACTCCCTTTCGCCGACGATTTGGCGTTAGAATCTCGCCTTACTTCCCAAAAATTCTGCACGCCGCTCCGGCTCGCTTGCCCCGCAAACCCTTGTGGCACAAGCGCCTGGAGCCATTACGCCTGGTTCGGCCTGACTGCTCAGGGCCTTGTTGCGTACGCGCGACAGGGGCAGCGGCGAACCGCCGTGCACATCATAACGACAGCAACTCGATGAACGATTTCTGGCAACACTGTTCCGCATTGCTGGAGCGCGAGCTAACGCCCCAGCAGTACGTGACGTGGATCAAACCGTTGGCCCCGGTCGCCTTCGACGCCGCTGCGAACACGCTTAGCATCGCTGCGCCGAACCGCTTCAAGCTCGACTGGGTCAAGAGCCAGTTCTCCGGCCGCATCGCGGATATGGCCCGCGATTTCTGGCACGCTCCGGTCGACGTGCAATTCGTGCTGGACCCGAAAGCAGGCATGCGCGCCCCCGCGGCGACGTCGGCGCCGGCTCCGTCGCGTCCATCTTCGGCGTCTGGTGCAATGGGCGGCGGCCATTCGGCTGGTTCAAACGGCGGTGGGGCCGCCGTGGACGCAGCCGTCGGTGCCGTACAAGCGTCGCAGGCCGCGCGCGCCAATGGTGCGAACAGCGCGATGGCGACCCTCAACGCAAATGTACGCGCTGCCGCTGACCACAACGCGAACGCACGCGCGGTCGCTGAAGATGCCGCCGACCTCGATCTCCCCAGCCTCGACGCGAACGAAGCCGCCGCCGCCCGCCGCACGTGGCGCCCGGGCCAAAGCGCGAGCTCGAACGGCAACGGCGACAACGACTCGATGTACGAGCGTTCAAAGCTCAACCCCGTGCTGACCTTTGACAACTTCGTGACCGGTAAGGCCAACCAGTTGGCGCGCGCCGCGGCGATTCAGGTCGCGGACAACCCCGGCATTTCGTACAACCCGCTGTTCCTGTATGGCGGCGTGGGTCTGGGCAAGACCCACCTGATCCACGCGATCGGCAACCAGCTTCTAATGGACAAGGCTGGCGCGCGGATTCGCTACATCCACGCGGAACAATATGTGTCCGACGTGGTGAAGGCCTACCAGCGCAAGGCGTTCGACGATTTCAAGCGCTACTACCACTCGCTCGACCTGCTGCTGATCGACGATATTCAATTTTTCTCAGGCAAGTCGCGCACACAAGAGGAATTCTTCTACGCGTTCGAGGCGCTGGTCGCGAACAAGGCGCAGGTGATCATCACCAGCGACACGTATCCGAAGGAAATCTCCGGCATCGACGACCGCCTGATCTCGCGCTTCGACTCCGGCCTGACGGTGGCGATCGAGCCGCCCGAGCTGGAAATGCGCGTCGCGATTCTGATGCGCAAGGCGCAATCGGAGTTCGTGAGCCTGAATGAAGACGTCGCGTTCTTCGTCGCCAAGCATCTGCGCTCGAACGTCCGTGAACTGGAAGGCGCGCTGCGCAAGATCCTCGCGTATTCGAAGTTCCACGGCCGCGAAATCACGATCGAAGTGACGAAAGAAGCGTTGAAAGACCTGTTGACGGTGCAAAACCGGCAGATTTCGGTGGAAAACATCCAGAAGACCACGGCTGACTTCTACAGCATCAAGGTGGCGGACATGTATTCGAAGAAGCGTCCGGCGAACATTGCGCGGCCGCGGCAGATCGCGATGTATCTGGCGAAGGAGCTGACGCAGAAGAGTTTGCCGGAAATCGGCGAGCTGTTCGGCGGACGCGACCACACCACGGTGCTGCACGCGGTGCGCAAGATCGCCGCCGAGCGCGGCACGGACGCGCAGCTGAACCACGAACTGCACGTGCTGGAGCAAACGCTGAAAGGTTAAGCAGGTCGGGCGGGAAATTCGACCTGTTTATTTCCAAACTCGCCCCCATTTTAGTGGAGCGGTTCCGTTTTCAGGCACAATACAGGTTTAACCGCCCGGCGGCCGCGGGCGGAATTCACGCCGTGACAGGCGCTGCGTGGCGCCGGCGGGGAGCCGCGGTTGCGCGCTGTAAGGCTGGCAAGTCAGGCGCGCAGGCCGTTATATCAACGAAGGAACTCTATGCAACTGGTCAAGACCGAACGCGATAACCTCCTCAGGCCGCTGCAAACCGTGAGCGGCATCGTCGAACGCCGCCATACGTTGCCGATCCTCGCCAATTTGCTGATTACCAAGAACGGCCCTGAAGTGTCGTTCCTGTCGACCGACCTCGAGTTGCAGATCACCACGCGTGCCGATTTTGGCGTGGGCGGCGATTCGGTCGCGACCACGGTGGCAGCAAGAAAGCTCCTCGACATTCTGCGCGCCATGCCCGACGGGCAGGTCACGCTCACGCTGAACGACAAGCGTTTGACCGTGCAATCCGGCAAGAGCCGCTTTGCGCTGCAAACTCTGGCGGCCGACGAGTTCCCGACCGTCGCTCAGGCTAAAGACTACGGTGCGAACCTGGTGGTTCCCCAGAAAACGTTCCGCCAGTTGCTCGGCATGGTCCATTTTTCGATGGCCCAGCAGGACATCCGCTACTACCTGAACGGCATGCTGCTGGTAGTGGACGGTGACCAGCTAATGGCGGTCGCAACAGACGGCCACCGTCTGGCGTTCTCGTCGATGAAGATCGAAGGCTCGTTCGCGCGTCAGGAAGTGATCATTCCGCGCAAGACGATTCTTGAACTGCAGCGTCTGCTGGAAGACATCGACGACACGCTGAAGATCGACATCGCGCCGACGCAGGTGAAGTTCACGTTCGGCCAGGTCGAACTGGTGTCGAAGCTGGTGGAAGGCAAATTCCCCGACTTCCAGCGCGTGATTCCGAAGTCGCACAAGAATCAGTTCGTGATCGGCCGTGAAGAACTGCAGCGCTCGCTGCAACGCGCCGCGATTCTGACGTCGGACAAATTCAAGGGCGTGCGCTGCATCATCGAGCCGGGCCAGTTGAAGATCATGTCGACCAACGCCGATCAGGAAGAGGCGCAGGAAGAACTGGAAATCGCGTACGACGGCGACAGCGTCGATATCGGGTTCAACGTCACGTATCTGCTCGACGTGCTCGCGAACCTGAAGGTCGACATGTTGCAAGTGAGCCTTGGCGACGCCAGCTCCAGCGCGTTGATCACGATTCCCGAGAACGACGAATTCAAATACGTCGTGATGCCGATGCGCATCTAACGCGTCCAAAACCAAAGAACACACCAAGGGGCGCAGCGCCCCTTTGGCGTTTTTATGGTGTTTTGAAAAGTCCCGAGCAGCAACCTTGCAGTAACGCAGAACCGGAAAAAATCCATGACTGAAACGAACAATTCGCAACCCGATAACAGCTACGGCGCCTCCTCGATTCAGATCCTCGAAGGTCTGGAGGCGGTACGCAAGCGGCCGGGGATGTACATCGGGGATACGTCAGACGGGACCGGTTTGCATCACCTCGTATTCGAAGTGCTGGACAACTCCATCGACGAAGCGTTGGCGGGGCATTGCAACGATATCCAGGTGATCATTCACGCGGACAACTCGATCTCGATCACCGACAACGGCCGCGGTGTGCCGACCGGCCTGAAGATGGACGACAAGCACGATCCGAAGCGCAGCGCCGCTGAAATCGTGATGACCGAACTGCACGCCGGCGGCAAGTTCGACCAGAACAGCTACAAGGTGTCCGGCGGCCTGCACGGCGTGGGCGTCTCGTGCGTGAACGCGCTCTCGGCGTGGCTGCGCCTGACCATTCGCCGCGACGGCAAGAAGCACTTCATGGAATTCCACCGTGGCGTGCCGCAGAACCGCGTGATCGAAGAGATCGACGGCGTGGCTGTCTCGCCGATTCAGCTGATTGGCGACACCGAAAACCGCGGCACCGAAGTGCACTTCCTGGCTGACGAGACGATCTTCGGCAATGTCGAATATCACTACGACATTCTGGCCAAGCGGATTCGCGAACTGTCGTTCCTGAATAACGGCGTGCGCATCAAGCTGACCGACCAGCGCACGGGCAAGGAAGAAGATTTCGCGTTTGTGGGCGGCGTGAAGGGTTTTGTTGAGTACATCAACAAGAACAAGGCCGTGCTGCACCCGAACATTTTCCACATCAGCGGCGAGAAAGACGGCGTGGGCGTGGAAGTGGCGATGCAGTGGAACGACAGCTACAACGAAAACGTGCTGTGCTTCACGAACAACATTCCGCAGCGCGACGGCGGCACCCACCTGACCGGGTTGCGTGCGGCAATGACGCGCGTGTTGAACAAGTACATCACCGATCACGAAGTCGCGAAGAAAGCGAAGGTCGAGACGGCCGGCGACGACATGCGCGAAGGGCTCTCGTGCGTGCTGTCGGTGAAGGTGCCGGAGCCGAAGTTCAGCGCGCAGACCAAGGACAAGCTGGTGTCGTCGGAAGTGCGCGCGCCGGTGGAGGATGTGGTCGCGAAGGCGCTCGAAGAATTCCTGCTGGAAACGCCGAACGACGCGAAGATCATTTGCGGCAAGATCGTCGACGCGGCGCGGGCGCGCGATGCGGCTCGGAAGGCGCGTGAAATGACGCGTCGTAAGGGCGTTCTGGATGGCGTGGGTCTGCCGGGCAAGCTGGCGGATTGCCAGGAGAAGGACCCGGCGAAGTCGGAAATTTATATCGTCGAGGGCGACTCGGCAGGCGGCTCGGCGAAGCAGGGGCGTGACCGGAAGTTTCAGGCGATCTTGCCGCTGCGCGGCAAGGTGCTCAACGTGGAGAAGGCGCGCTATGACAAGCTGCTTTCTTCGGAGCAGATTGTGACGCTGATTACGGCGCTGGGTTGCGGGATCGGCAAGGAAGACTACAACCTCGACAAGCTGCGTTATCACCGCATCATCATCATGACCGATGCTGACGTGGACGGTGCGCACATTCGGACGCTGCTGCTGACGTTCTTCTATCGTCAGATGCCGGACATGATCGAGCGTGGGTATATCTATATCGCGCAGCCGCCGCTGTTCAAGATCAAGGCGGGTAAGGATGAGCGGTATTTGAAGGATGAGGCTGAGGTTAATGCTCACATCCTGAAGCTGGCTTTGCAGGGGTCGGAGTTGTTGGCTTCAGAAGGTTCTACCCCTATTACTGGCGATGCGCTTGGTGAGTTGGCTCGGGCTTACTTGTTGGCTCAGGCCGTAGTTAACCGTTTGAGCCGGTTGTATGACGCTGGGGCGCTTGAGGCTGTGATGGATGGGGTTGTTATCGACCTTTCCAGTGAGGAAGCGGCTGCAGTGTCGGCGGCGGCTCTCGAAGCCAAGTTGCGTGATGATGCGTTGAAACCTGAGGTTAAGGTCACGACGATGTATGACCCGGTGCGTGAACTGCGCTCGCTGCGCGTTGCGCGGACTCATCACGGCAATCAGAAGATTTCTGTGCTGGATCAGGATTTTCAGCTGACCGCTGATTACCAACAGCTGATCAATACCGCTAATACGTTTAAGGGGTTGATTGGGACTGGGGCGGTGATCAAGCGCGGTGAGCGGAGTATGGCTGTTACCGACTTCAAGAGCGCTATGAAGTGGTTGCTGGCTGATGCTGAACGCAATATCTCGAAGCAACGCTATAAGGGTCTCGGTGAGATGAACCCTGGGCAGCTTTGGGAGACGACGATGGATCCGACCGTGCGTCGCTTGCTTCGTGTGCAGATTGAGGATGCGATTGCGGCTGATGGGATCTTTACGACGCTTATGGGGGATGACGTGGAGCCGCGTCGGGCTTTCATTGAGTCGAATGCGTTGAGGGCGGGGAATATTGATGTTTGATTGTCGGTGTAGCTGAACGCATAACCTGAGAATCTGGGACCCATAAGTTGAGAAACTTATGGGTCTTTTTTCTTGATAGCTCGAATTAACAGATGACTCATCAACGTCCACCGTCTCGAAAAGATTTCCAAGCGGGGGTCGGGCATCTTTCAGTCGGATGTCGCCAAAAAGGTGGAATCTGGCGAAGTCGGTGACGGTGGACTGTGTGAACCATCCTCTCCGAGACCGCCCAGTGACTTTGCACTCGGTCATCGCAGATGCTCTGCCCCAACGTCGACACTTCTGTGCCCCCAACCCTAGTCGCCTACGCGGTTGTCGCACCGGGCGAATATCATCAAAGGCGCTCGCTCGATGCTATTTCCTCGCGACGGAGCGACCTCGCAGAGCGTGTCCGGGCGCGAAAATCTCAAGTCGGGCACAGAACGGAGCACGCAGCGCGCCAGTTTCCACACTAGAAATCGCCATCGTCTTCTCCGTCCCCCTTGCCGACATAGATTACTTCATCGGTATCGTTTGCAAAGTAGGCCATCTGTTCGCCGTGTGAATACGAAATCGCCTCCGTCTTAAATAGACGTACGTCCGCTTTGGCGAGAGAGATTGACAGGTTTCGCGGTTCGTTCTCATCTTCTTCACGTGTCGCCGGAAACAGAACGATGTTCGTTCCTCGAGCCCGCTGCGCAGACTGGAAGAGTATGCCGTCAAAAGGTGGGCTTGCTACGTGAGCGAGAAATTCGGCCATCGTCTGAGTGACCAGATAATCTGCCTCACGCCCCGGAGTGACCGGTTGGGAAATCAGGGCGTGTAGTATCTTCAGGAAAGCGCGTCGTTCTTTTTGGCGCTTGTAATCTGGTTGGAGATAGCTCAGAGCCTTTCTTGACCGTGCCCTGTCCAGCCTCGAGAAGTCTAGAACCCGCAAGCGTCTATCGGTCTTCAGTTCGATGACTGCGATGTGATTGCCGATAGCGGGTCTCATTTCCGCCATACATGTCTGCGCATCCAGCGCGCCGTAGAAGACAGAGATGCCTTCTGCATTCATGCGGCCTGCTCTGGCCAATTCCGGCGGTGGCGGCCCGATGTTTTTCAGCGGGTCCGCAATCATGTCTTTTAGAAGCTTTGCGCTTGTGACGACCCGCGCCCGGTACAGTCGGGTGTTAACGGGCAACGTTCGAACGACCGGAGAGTGCCGCCGCGTCGCAAGCCGCATATGTTCGACATCCGCGAACAACTCTGTGAATAGCGCGCGTGCCTTCTCGCTGAAGAACCGCTTACTGTGCTTCACTTCAGCGAGCGTCTCCCTCCAGTTCTGATAGAACTCTCCTGAAAGATTATCGATGGGCTCGTAATCTTGCGTGTCGTCCCAATATGGCTCGCCTCCGTGTGATGGCCAATAATCGTCCGCCTCAATCACTGCGGAAACAATTTCGTCCTCAAAGTCGAAATACTGTCCGAGTACCTCCTGCACCCAGTAGGATATCGGGTCACCGAGCTGACTATAGAAAAGGTGGTCGCTACCATCAAATTCCGGAACCTGCCTCCCAGGCGCGAAGTTGTCGCGCATGATTGGCTCAAGAATCTCGCCTAATCGTTCAATTGTGATGGATTCACTCACTTTCCCACAAACGCGGCACAGGTCAGGTTCGCCTTCAGTCTTTACCTGAGCGCTGAGATATTTATCTTGAAAACATTGGAAGCAAACCGAATCGGTCAAATCTAATTCTCCGTCTCCTGTTGTCGTTGCAAGCGGCTGCGCACCCGCTTGCAACTGCAACGCAGGTGTTGCTCGAGGAATGAATCGGTGGTGCTGGGGCTCGAAATAGTCGCCGACGGCAGATGCATCTCACGAGCCAGCCGGTATAAGAACAGACCTCGAACACGCTCGAGCGGCAGGTCGGTTTCGGCCGCGCGTCTTGCCTTCCATTCGGTTAATCAGTTCCCGTCGCTAGAAGTCACAGTAAATCAAAAGGCGTGAACACACCTAGCAGTCGTTCCGGATGCATACTATCGAGCACTAGCCAGAGCTTGGTCGTGTTGTCTGCCGGTAGCATTTCCAGGAGCTCATCAACCTTTTTGTCGGGAGAGACAGTCACTGACGGGGTGAGTTCCAGATTGGCATCCTGCAGTAGTCTTGCAGGAAAGCTTGCCCGGTCATCTCGCGTACGCGCAGACCGAAGATATCGAAGGAGGCCGGTCTCCGACAATAACATCCATTGATTGTTGGTCCACCACGGAAGGTACGATACGGAATGTGTGAGCATGAGCTGCCGCGCATGCGCCACAGGCTGCCATCCCTCAACTACGATGGGAGAGCGAACCATATAATGAGAGACGATTTCCTCGTCGCCAGTGCGACCATTTGCCATTAACGCATCCTCCAAGATTAGGCAAAGCTCGACGGCTTTACTAGTGATGTTCCGGGCGTAGACTCCTGTGTGCATCGCATCGTTCCGAGCCTGTCGAACGGCGTAGAACAGGGTTTCAAACGGCATGAATAGTTGAGGGAAGAGCTCGGGGAGCCCGGTAAAGATTGCGGACTGCCCAGCCAGGTTCCTGAGAGCTGTTTGATAAGTCCCCAGCGCGGCCATTTTGCCGTACAAATGCATGCCCAAGCGTTCAACTGCAAAGCATACCGATTCGAATCCCTCTGCATCGGCGAGGGCCTCGTAGCGGGCGTCACGCAGCAAATCTCGATAATGGACTCGCTCGGCTGGTATCAGCGTAAGTGACGTCGACATTCAGTTCCCCCGCCAGAAAGTCATACCCGTGCGACGCACGTTATTCATGCCCGCTTGTAACCGGCCATTGGTCCCGCGAACAAACGACGTTCTCGTGTCCTGCGGCGACACTCTCCACGACGTGTGTCAATTTCGTCCGCGGGAAAGCCATGTGAGTGGAGCGAAAATCTTCAGCGCTAGCGACATCCGCGATGGGGAGCTCACCTAGTTCACTTGGGTTTTTTCTATTCTGAGACAACCGACAGGTATGTTGGCCAAGTCCCGCCATTGACCATGATAGCAAGTTTGTACTGTTCCACCATGCGGCAGCCCTGCACCTCAAGGCTCTCGTTAAAGTCGAAGTGTGTCTGGTCCCGGTTTGCCATCTTCGGCTGCCAGTAGCCAACGCCCTGGTCCAGAATAAGTTTCGTCTTCCTACCTGAGGCCCAGGACACGGAGATGACGCGGCTATGCTGCAAATCATAGGCCTTATCGACCATTGTGACTTGAGGTTCGACTGAAACCATGGTCTGCAGCCATGCCCTGGTCAATTCGCGCATGTCCTCCGGGCGGCTCCAGTCGTGTTTGACATGGCTACTAATCTGGGTGGCCTGAGGGCGCAGCGTTGCTATTTCCAGACGCCGGAGTTCGCTACTCTTGAATATTGAAAGGAAGCCGCCCAACAGCATGAGCGACCACGGCGATTTGAGATACCGGTCGCTATAACTCACCTCGGTTGCATGGTCGTGTGCAATCAGGTTCGCGAGCGCGGGTACCTTTTCGTTGATTAGCCCGCGCAGGCGCACTGCCAAAGATGACACCGGTCCGTTGAGTTCCGTCATCACTTCGAGAATAGTTACGCCAGATTCACGGGTTTCCCAGCCGGTCACGTCAATTGTGGTGAGGAGCAGAGACTTGAGCTGACTGGTGGACACCAAAATACTGGTACCGCTTGTCCTTAGCCAGTTTTCCCCTGGAACACCCGTACCCTCTTCGCTGGTCAAAAGAGTCTGCGTGGTTTCGCCGCGGCAAACCTGCGCGATGGCCGCAACGCCAAAGGCATCGGCTGCAGCATCATGCTGACATACACGCACCCCGACTTTTCCCAGGAAGTTCAGACTGCGCCGGTTCTCCTCGGTGAGAACCTTGACCGATGGCACGACAAGGCAGACGTCAAGCGAGTCCTTCACTTTCCAGGTCAGGACTCTGTCGCGGAACGACGGATGGTCAAGGTCCCATTCGCTCGGGTCGCCTTTCAACATCAACTGGATTCCCGTTGCACCCCTGTTAATGCTTTCGCGAATGAAGCGTTCAGGACTGAACGAACAGTAGGTCGCGCCGGGAATGTTCCGAAACTGGCCCGGCAGCTCAAGGTGGCGCAAGAATTCGTTGTCGTCGAGCCATCTTTTTGCGGCATTCCTGTCTAGTTCCTCCTGTTCAACACGGCTGTCGCGGCTTGCAAGACACGAAGAACAGACGTTTTCACATTCCTGCGGACAGTCGAGCTTGCGAGCAGCCTGAACAAGCAGTTTTATCACCTGCGGCAATGCCGCCAATACAAATCCGGCACCCCCACTGACCTGGTCGAAAAGCTGGATGACAGTCCTGACTTTACCGGTTGCCGTATCCCTGTCGAGTCGGGTGCCAAAACCCATCTCGGTGCTCGCAACGCCAATCTCGTCCGCAATGGCGTCACGCAAAGCTACTGCCAGGGTAGTTGCGACGATAGCTTCTTCGGGGGAGTCCCCGAGCCACTCCCCGGTCGTTGGGCTCCTCAGGACAAGCTCGAGTACGTCGGTCGCGGTGTGATAGCCGAGGTGAATGTTGGGCTTCACAGCTGCGCCTGAGCAGGTCCTGTCCCGCTGGCTGCCCGTTGCTCCGCCGACCGGGCGATGGAATTTGTCTGGACGGAGCGACGGGGGAATTTCGCCGTCATGCGTCATGGATTCCGCGCGACCGCAGGCGAGACATACGGCGTATCCACTTTCATACTCGCCAGACGAGTGATAAAAGACGCCGCCATTGTGGCCAAAGTGCAGGTACCCGCAGCGGCTGTCCGGAAGTGCCAGCATTTCCCCGTCGAGCTGGATTCGGGGTGGTGCCACCCTGATGAACTTCTGCGTACTGATGTCGTTTGTCGTCGACTCGTAGAAGTCCGTGACAAAACCTGACGGACGCAGGATGAGCTTCCGTTCGGTCACGTGAACCGGATGGTCGCATCGCATGCAGCGAACGTTGTCGCTATTGGAGTACGCGTTTTCAGTGATTCCGGCCGTTCCGCAATGACTGCATCGCCAGGCGATGTCAAATTTCTGCGCCTCATGTCTGGCGCCGCCGGAGTGCCAGTGCAGTCCTATGCCGGCAGAGCGATACACCCGACCGTCAATCACGATTTGTGCGCCCGGGGCGTATTCGCGAATCGCGATGCTCAGCCCGCGAGTGGGCTGCTCTTTGGACGTGAAAATATTATCTTCACGAGTCCTTTCTTCGCGTTGCCGGCTGCGTTCCTTGAAATCCTCAACGTTATAAGTATTCAGATTCACGACATCAGTCGGAAAACCGTAACCGGGCAGAAAGGCTCGCGCAGCGAGGTCACGCAACAGGTACTCGTCTTCATGACGTTTGAGCTCGAACCCGAGTGCTTTCCGGTATGGTTCGTCGACGGCGCAGGCTAGGAGCTCAACCAGCTTGTGATGCTCGGAGCACCATCGGAACTGGATTGGTAGAAGGCTCGCGACGGCATTGTCAATAAGAGAAGTCAACGAGCGGGCTGCCAGGCTGGTACCACGCGTGATATCAGCGATGCTTTGGTCTAGACCCTCGGGGTTGCCTTGCATCCAGTCGATGAAGCGTCTGCAGGCGGACGCGTCGCCACCAAAGAACCAGTTCAATGTGAGTTTCGTCCGGTCCGTCCCGGTATTGCCCAATGTTCGCAGGAACCGGCCGAGCAGGGCCGCGTTTACGTGTCGCTGTACGATTCGCTCCGAACTGAGCGTGATGCCGGGCGCAGGAATGGCCGTGATGAACGGCCACTTTGGTTCCCGGAATGCCCGCTGGTTGTGCGGGTCGGCCTTGCACAGGGTGTACGCAATTGAACGGGCTTCGTTGCGGCGTCCGGCGCGCCCGGCGCGTTGCAAGTAGTTGGCTGGATGCGGAGGGACATTGTTCATCACCACGGCCGAGACACCGCCAATATCGACCCCCATCTCCATTGTGGTCGAGCAGTTCAGCACGTTGATTTTGCCGCGCTTGAACATGTCCTCGTAAGTTTCTAGCCGGGTCGAGGACTGCTGCGCCGAGTGCTCGGCGGTGCGGTAATAGAATCCGCCCTCCGCAGTCCGGTCGCAAAGGTCGGTCCAGAGGTTCTGTGACCTTAATTGCTGGACTTGTGGATTGTCCGCCATGAGCCGGCGAACCTGAACCCGTGCAGCCTCGGCATCGCCCCCTGGGGACAGCAGCGAGAAGGTGGGCAGCTCCACCTTCCGGCACCGGTAATCTCCCTCACGAAAACGGTCTGGCATATAGGGCGTAAGCGCGCGAAATACCGTATCGAACATGCGATGAGTGAGCGGACACACCCACGCAACAGTGGGCAGCGAGAAGGTCAATGTGTTGAGGTTGAGTGCGTAGCCTCCCTCAAACTGCTCGAGTATCGTCGCGCCCACCAGAACGTTCCATGCCTGGTCGAGAAGATGGTTGATGATGTCCTTGTCATCGGGGCGGCTTCGGTCAAGATTGCACCCCTGTTCGAGCAATTTAACGAGTCGATGCCCGCGGCCTTGCCTGAATTGCGGCCACTTCTTGAAAGTGGCGCTCTCCGCGGCTTCCCGCTTTGATGGCATGAGGACTTTCGAGGTGAACCGTGCTCCCATCCATCGCTGCATCGTGGGGTCGAGTCGGATGAACGTATTTTCGCGAACGTGAAAGTCGAGCGCTACCTTGAGAAAATCCCGCCAGTCCTGGAGTGTCAGATTACAGGGGACGGTCTCGCCCGGGAGGGCACCAGCCTTTCGGTCAAGCCACAAAACTGGAGCCGAAGTGATACCGTCGAGCCCCCGGTAGCCCACGCGGACTAGGCCTAACGTTTCCGTGCTGTTCTGGTTCTTAGGGCGCCGCGCGTATTCGCGGGCAAGCAGCAGACGGGCCATTGGGATGGCACCTTCCTGTCCCTCGAAGAGTTCAGGATTCGCGTACTTGTTGTAGTCCCGAATCGATAGCGAAATGTCTCTTGACGTTGCAAGTTCCGTGACCATGTCGGACCAGGACATTTCGCTAGTCCCGGTTGTGCACAGCCCCGACCTGGCCTCCTCCGACTTCTGAAACAGTTGACCGGCCATGTCGTTCATGCCCATAGCCTGAAGGCGCTTGGCCTGTTCGATGAGCTCCTCGTAGCCGACCGTAGGAATATCCTTGGGTTTGGCATCGAGCTTTGCCTGGGCGTTACGCAGTATTTCGAAGACGAGTCCGCGAAGCCGGGAGCGTTCGGCTTCCTGTTGCATCCGCACCGCCATGCGGGCGGTGCCCTGTCGGCTATCGGTGAACGTAATGAGCTTGCGGCCTCGCCCAGGAAGTTCCTCCGGTGATTTTCCCTCGGAATCTTCCGGCATTGGGTCAGGGCAGAATTCGAGGACCGTGGGCACCGCGTTCGCCACATAGAACGGTGCGCCGAGATAGGCCTTGCGAAGCGGCGCGGACGAGCCGGTGAAGCTTGTTTCACACCGGCTGCAGGAGGCCAGAGACTCCGGCGCAACGACGAGCTCTCTTGTGTCTGATGACGGGAGAGCACCTACGTTGAGCGTCGAGAGGTCAACCTGCACCGGGAAATAGGGTTCTCGTTGCGTCTCTGCCGGCGCAATGACAAATTTCTCAGCGGACTGTCGGTTCGAAGAGCTGGACGACAGGTCGGTATTCGGTTCGTCTTCGGCCGGGCTTTCGTAACTGAGCGAGAATTCATCGCTTGCGTAGGGACTGCGTTGCCGCAGTTGCCCGGCCTGGTCTTCCGCGAGCAGGTGCGGGGTCTTGCACTCGTCGCAGAAGGCGAGCTCGTACACCGGCGCATGACATTCACAGCGAGAACGTTGCGTGACATAAACATTGCCAAATGGCCACGCTTCAAGCCCCACCGGTTTGGCGCTGCAACGGGCATCGATGCAGGCCCACAGGCCGTGCAGCATGCGCTGGAAGAGATGAATGCGCAGCTTGATAAATGGTGGCTCGTTGGCCGCACGCCGTGTCCCGCTCATTAGGTCGAGCCACGCCAGCACCTCCTGTTGCCGCTCAGAGAGAGTTTCGCCCATCATTCTGTTGCCGGCGATGTCAACGAGCTCGTTCAGGTCAAGAGGGCGCCCTTTGCTCACAATGCCATGGCGAAGCGTGCTGGCCAGCGGATGATGGGCGAGTATGGAAAAGCGAGCCTCCGATATTTCCTGGCCGGCGTCAACTGAGCATGCCGCTTCATAGCTTCGCGGGTCGGGTGTCCCGTTGCACACGACGTCTGGTACCTTGCGTGAACCTCCCACAACGACTACCTGTCCCGGGCGCACCCCGGCCAGACTCGCGAGATACTGCTGAAGTCGTTCATTTGAATTGCTGTCGGCAATGGTGGCCGAAGTCGCAACAAAGCGGATTTCTTCGGGGCGCTTTCCGAACGCCTGAACCACGCGTCGCAACAGCAGCGCGAGTTCGGCCGCCTGGGAGCCGACATAGGTGTGTGCCTCATCCAAGACTATCCAGCGCAGGGACTGCTGTTCTCGTGATAGTTCGAGAATCGGGGCATCGACCTGACGGACCAGCATGTACTCAAGCATGGTTGCGTTGGTCATCAGCACAGGCGCCGGCCGTCTGCGCAGTTCCTCACGTGACAAAACTTCGTTGAGTCTTTCATGCTGCAGCTTGCGCACTTCACTGGCACTTTCCACAGTTTTGCCGTTATACAGGCAAAAGCTGTTAGCGGCGGTGTAAAAGCGTCATTAGATGGCGGCGCAAAGTTGAGTAGAAGC
>NZ_JALOCP010000069.1:0-19312 GCF_030511745.1 Paraburkholderia sp. SECH4 | reverse complement strand
AACAAGGAAAGGCCAACGCCCCAAGAACACAGACAAAAAGCGCCGCGCAGGCAAAAAACCGGCCGCAGGCCTAAATCTTTATTTCATCATCCTGCGCCGAAACAAAACCGCCGAAACAACAAACCCACCCACCGCATAAGCCACCAGCACGGCAACATGCAAAACAGCACCATCAACAGGCCGCCCAAGCATAGCCGGCCGAATCAGATCGACAGCATGCGCCAAAGGCAAAAGCTCAGTCACAACCCGCGCCGCAGCAGGCAACTGTGAAACAGGAAAGAACACCCCAGACAACAGCAACATCGGCGTCAACACCAACGTCTGATAAAACATAAAAAAGTCATACGACGGAGCAAGCGCCGTCACCACCATCGCGACACTCGCGAACGCGAGCCCTGTTAACACGATCACCGGCAACGCCAGCAACATCGACGGAAAACTCGCGTAACCGAGCCCCCCCGCGACCAGCATGATCGCCGCGCCCGATAGCATCGACTTGCTGCCCGCCCAGATCACCTCGCCAAGCACGATGTCGCCGAGCGTGAGCGGCGTATGCATGATCGCCTCCCACGTGCGCTGTACGTGCATGCGCGAAAACCCCGAGTACATCGACTCGAAACTCGCCGACATCATCACGCTCGATGCCACCGTGCCGGCAGCGAGAAACGCGATATACGACACGCCGTCGACATGCCCGACCATCAGCCCAAGTCCGAAACCCAGGCCGAACAGGTAGATCATCGGGTCAGCAAGATTGCCAAACATCGAAGCAATTGCGAGCTTCCGCCAGACCAGATAGTCGCGGCGCCACACCGCAATCCAGTTGACGGCGTTGGCAGGGAAAGCGGCGAAGGTTTCCTGCTTCGGCGGTGTCTCGCCGTGCGGTTCGTAAGTGCGTGCGTCCATTGCGTGTCTCTTGCCGTGTCGTTATAGCTGTAGAGGATTGCGAGCTGAGCCGATGTCGATTCGCGTCAGTCCTGCATCTCGCGCCCGGTCAGACGCAGGAACACATCTTCGAGATTCGCCGGGCGATGCAGGTAGCGCAGATCGGCGCGCTGCTTGAGCCGGGCATGCACAGGCTGGGCGTCGTTCACATAGCAGAAGAGCGTCTCGCCACTGATCTCGGTGCGCTCGACAAGCGGCGCCAGTTCGTCGCGCAACGCAACCGGATCGGGTCCGAAGATTTCGATCACATCACAGCCGATCTCCGATGCAATCAATGCACGCGGCGCGCCTTCGGCGATCTTGCGGCCTTCCTCGATTACGCAGAGGCGGTGGCACAGCCGTTCGGCCTCTTCCATGAAGTGCGTGGTCAGCAGAATGGTCTTGCCGCGTGCGAGCAGCGAGCGCAGCCGTTCCCAGATCAGGTGGCGCGCTTGCGGATCGAGGCCGGTGGTCGGCTCGTCCATGATCAGCACGTCGGGGTCGTTGACGAGCGCGCGAGCCAGCGTAAGGCGCCGTTTCATGCCGCCCGACAGTTCGCTCACACGTGCATCCGCCTTGCTCTCGAGACGCGCGAATTCGAGCAGCGACGGCACCATCTCGCGGCATTGCGCGGCGCTCAGACCGAAGTAGCGGCCGAACACCTGCAGGTTTTCGCGGACCGTGAAATCGGGATCGAGATTGTCGAACTGAGGCACGACGCCGACACGCGCCCGGGCCACGCGCGCGCGGCCGGGAATCGGCTCGCCGCACAGGCGGATCGTGCCGGCATCCGGTGCGGCGATGCCGAGCAGCATGCGCAACGTGGTGGTCTTGCCTGCGCCGTTCGGGCCGAGCAGGCCGAAACATTCGCCGGCGTTGACATGAAACGACAGTCCGTCGACGACCGTCTTTTCGCCGTAGCTTTTTTTAACCTGGTGGAATTCAATGGCGGCTTCAGACATGGATCGATCGAGGCTCCGCGAAAAGACGCAAATGGCCGGTAAGGCCGCTCATTCTATGGCATCGGTAGTGAGGTGTTGATCGTCACTGGATGCGCCGGACGGCGTTTCTTGCGCTGCGGCAAAGGCTCATGGGTGACTCAAACCCAGCCCAAACCCGCCACAAATCCAGCGCGCACCGGTTTAGGGCGCACTTAGCGTTTTCCATCCCTTGCAACCTGAATTGCGGCGCACCATGATTCATTCAGACCGCGTTCCTCGCGGATGGGAGAAAAATCATGGCGAGCTACCAGAAAATCCTGCTGTGCTACGACGGCTCGCGCGAAGGCCGCAAAGCGTTACGTTGCGGCGCCGACCTGGCGTTGGAACTGAAGGCGGAAACGCACCTACTATCAGTGGTTGACATGCGCTCGAGCATTGCGCAAAGCGCGGGCCTGCTGACTGATGTGGCCTGCGGCAGCTTCGAAAAAACAGCCCGCGACATCCTGCAGGAAGGGGTGGACTGGCTCACCGAACGCGGCGTGACCGCGCAAGGACATTTTGCGTTTGGCCATCCGATCGACGAGATCGCCAATCTTGCTAACGAATTGCATGTCGACCTCGTGGTGGTCGGCCATCGTTGCCGCACCGGGCTATCACGATGGTGGATGGGCGCGGGCAATACCCCGCTGCTCGATCGGGTCTCATGCAGCATTCTGGTGGCGTGCTCTTCCGCGCAGGAGCAGCAGCAAGCGGCGGCGGCCTGATGCACGGCGGGGCGAAGCGCGTGGACTGGATTGAATGAGTTGAATGAGCCACGTGGCCGAACGGTCGCCGCGTTCGCTTCGGCCAAACCGTGATTCGCTCATACGCTCAAGTCGATAGCGAGCGCCGGGCGATCACTCGTTCAGATTGACCGCCGCCAGCTTCCATGTGAACAAACCTTCGCGCCGCAAAATCGCCGAGTAACGCGCGTCACCAGCGCCATGCTGATAGCTGACGACGAACTCGTTAAGGCCGCGATAGCCCGCCGTGGTTTGCGGCGGTTGGGGTGGCGTGGTGCTGTTCGCGTTGTTACCTGTAGCAGGGTGCGCTGGTTCCTGTGCAGGAGCCGTTGCGGCCGGCGGATTGTCGGTGCCAGCCGGAACAGGAGGGCGCTCGCCCGGGTTGCCGCGCGGTGGCATGCCGTTCAGCAATGCCGCGACGCCGTCGGGTGTTGCATAAGCGTCGACCAGCGGGCCGATCAAGGCCACGCCGATCATCGCGCCAATCGCCGCGAACGGATTGCCGTTGCCTTGCACGTCGAGCCGACGCGTCAACAAGCCGGTGACTTGCTGCTTCAGGCTCTCGCGCAACGCGGGAAAGTCGACGTATTCATTGACGGTTTGCGCATCACGCGCATCCGCTGCGCGTTTGAGCTTATTCAGCGCCATGTAAGGCGACGCGTAACTGAACCCCAACGCGGCAATCACCACAATCACAATCAAGGTGACGATCAGTGGTCGGGCGGCATTGCGTTTCGTGCGTGTTGAAACTGCCATCGAGTGGGACTCTCCATCAGGTGTGATCTAACGTGGACCGCGGCCACGCAAAAACGATCCCAGGCGATGCGATATCCGAAAAGGCGCGGGCGGGTGAACGACCGTACGCCGGGTGTCGCGCGTAGTAAAGCCGCAATGGGATGCAGTGCACGCGCAGTGCGGTTTATGACTCGAACACCGCGCCGTGCACGTTGGCTTCATCTGCGATGCAACGATCGATCATGCGGCACACCGCGTCTACCGTGCCGACCATGATCAGCCGCGACGGCCCGTGATACACGCGCACCGGCGCGCGGCGCGCGGGTTCAGCCGTATTCAGCCCCGAGTTCAACGACACGCGAGCAAAAGCCGGCAACGACGACGGCAAGCCCGGTACGCCGACGGGTGCATCAAACAGCGCTGGAGTACTGGCGGAGGACGCCTCGATCAGCGAACACGGCACCAGCTTGCGCAGATGACGCAAACGACCAAACTGGCGAAAAGGCAGCAGGCGGGCAAGGCGTTCCATGAGTCTCTCCAGGCGATTCAACGTTGGGGCAGCTTTGGGTTGGCTAACACGTGGGCAGTTAGAACTCGCCCGGGCGGATCAGCCCGACGGCGATGCCCTCGAGCGCAAACTCCGCGCTGCCGGTTTCAACGAAGATGTTGTCGTAATCGGGGTTCTCGGCGATCAGCTCGATGCCGTTCGGCCGGCGCTTCAGGCGCTTGACCGTCACATCGTCGCCAAGCCGCGCGATGATGATCTGGCCATCTTTAGCTTCGCTTTTCTTCTGCACCGCGAGCAGGTCGCCGTCGAAGATGCCCGCGTCGCGCATGGACAGCCCACGCACCTTCAGCAGGTAGTCCGGCTTGCTCGAGAACAGCGCCGGGTCGCACGCATAGTGCTGCGAGATATGTTCCTGCGCGAGGATCGGGCTACCCGCGGCAACCCGGCCGATCAGCGGCAACGACAGTTGCATGATGCTGGCGTGCGGCAGTGTGAACTGGTACGGCGAATCTTCCGACCCGCCCAGCAGGCGAATGCCGCGCGATGCGCCGGCCGCCAGTTCGATCACGCCCTTGCGGGCGAGGGCGCGCAGATGCTCCTCTGCCGAGTTGGCCGAGCTGAAACCCAGCTCGGCGGCGATCTCCGCGCGGGTGGGCGGAAAGCCGGTGCGTTCGATGGCCCGGCGGATCAGATCGAAAACCTGCTGCTGTCGTGCGGTGAGTTTGGTCATGGCGCCACTGTATGTATGAACAGGTGCCTGTATTTTTATACAGTATTCCGCGCAATTCAAGCTTTACTTTAAGTTCGTGTCCTGGGGTGGCGTTCCAGCGTCGTAAATGGACGCTTCAACACCCGTTTTCGTGTCGCAACGCCTTATCCGGCCGTCATTACCACTTTTGCGTATTAAAGAATGAAGAAACATTATTTTTAATGATGAAAGCTCTTCGATAGACTGCCCTTCGAGTTGGCGCTCATGTGCACGTGACCGCGACGTAGAACAACACCACACGCTGTTTCAGCGGACCACAACGCGGAGAAAGTTGGCATGAACCATCAAGGCACGGGGCTGGCAGGCAGGACCAGAAAACTTATCGCGGCGCTCGCATTCGGCGCAGTCGGTACGATCGCCGCGGTCGGCGTCACGGTGCAGGCACATGCAGCCGACATGACGCTGCTGAACGTGTCGTACGACCCGACCCGCGAGCTGTACCAGGATGTCAACCAGGCATTCGGCAAGGAATGGAAGGCGAAAACGGGCGAGACGATCACCTTCAAGCAGTCGCACGGCGGCTCGGGTGCGCAAGCCCGCTCGGTGCTGGACGGTTTGCAGGCGGACGTCGTGACGCTGGCGCTTGCCTATGACATCGACGCGCTGGCTAACAAAGGTTTGCTCGACAAGGGCTGGCAAAAGCGTTTGCCGGACAACGCCTCGCCGTACACGTCGACGATCGTGTTTCTGGTGCGCAAGGGCAACCCGAAGCACATCAAGGATTGGGACGATCTGATCAAGCCGGGTGTGTCGATCGTCACGCCGAATCCGAAGACCTCGGGTGGCGCGCGCTGGAACTACCTGGCCGCGTGGGCCTATGCTGAACATCAGCCGGGTGGCAACGACCAGAAGGCGAAGGAGTTCGTCGGCAAGCTCTATAAGAATGCCGGCGTGCTGGATTCGGGCGCGCGTGGCGCGACCACCAGCTTCGTGCAGCGCGGTATCGGCGACGTGCTGATTGCGTGGGAAAACGAAGCGTTCCTGTCGCTGAAGGAGTTCGGTCCGGACAAGTTTGAAATCGTGGTGCCGTCGGTGAGCATTCTGGCTGAACCGCCGGTTGCGGTGGTGGACAAGGTGGTCGACAAGCACGGCACGCGCAAAGTGGCGGAAGCGTATCTGAACTTTCTGTACAGCGAGGAAGGTCAGGAAATCGCGGCGAAGAACTTCTACCGTCCGCGTTCGAACAAGGTGCCGGCCGAGCTGACCTCGAAATTTCCGAAGCTGAAGTTGTACACGGTGGACGATTCGTTCGGCGGCTGGGCGAACGCGCAGAAGACCCACTTTGCCGACGGCGGCGTGTTCGATTCGATCTACTCGCCGCAGTAACGGGTAGTCAGCCAGACGAGATGCGCAGTTAGACGCCGCAGTTGAACGCGTAGTCACACTTCGCCAGAAAGCGTGCCGGCGAGGCGCGCTTTTTGGCCAGCCAGGCGGCCGAAAAAAGAGCCGCCGGCCTCAACCCTGAAAGAGTACTGAGCATGACGACGTTGACCTTCCGAAAACCGAGCGCCTTGCCCGGTTTTGGCCTGACACTCGGCATCACGGTGGCTTATCTGAGCCTCGTGGTGCTGATTCCGCTTGCGGCGACCTTTCTCAAGACCGCGACGCTTGACTGGCCTCAGTTCGTGCGCGCGGTCAGCTCGCCGCGCGTGCTCGCGTCGTATCGCCTGACGTTTTTCTCTGCGCTCGGTGGCGCGCTGATCAACGCGGTGTTTGGCTTTCTGGTTGCGTGGGTGCTGGTGCGTTATACCTTTCCCTTCAAGCGTATCGTCGACGCGGTGGTCGATCTGCCGTTTGCTTTGCCGACCTCTGTGGCCGGTATATCGCTTGCGGCGGTGTATGCGGGCAACGGCTGGATCGGACAGTTTCTCGAACCGCTCGGCATCAAGATCGCTTTCACGCCGGCCGGCGTGCTGATCGCGCTGACCTTTATCGGTTTGCCGTTCGTCGTACGAACCGTGCAGCCGGTGCTCGAAGAGTTCGAGCGCGAACAGGAAGAGGCGGCTGCGTGCCTCGGCGCGTCGCGTTGGCTGACGTTTCGGCGCGTGGTGCTGCCTGCGGTGTTCCCGGCCTTGCTCACGGGTTTCGCGCTGGCGTTCGCGCGGGCGCTCGGCGAATACGGCTCGGTGATTTTCATCGCCGGTAACGTGCCGATGAAATCGGAAATCACGTCGCTGCTGATCATTACCAAGCTCGAACAATACGATTACGCCGGCGCCACCGCGATTGCGGTCGTAATGCTGGTGGTGTCGTTCCTGATGCTGTTGTTGATCAATACGCTGCAGTGGTATCTGCAGCGCCGGACGGGACGTGGCGGCGCAGGCCCGGCGCCTGCCGCAGCGAGTGTGGCGGCGATCGGTGTCGGTGTCGGTGTCGGCGGAGGTGTGCAATGAGCCGCAACTCCTTGAATAGCGCGGATGCTACGACTGTTGCCGTGGCGCCGCGCGCGCCGCTCAATATTGCACGCCGGCCCGATCCGGTTACCGAACCACCCGTCGTGCGCTGGATTCTGACGGGCATCGCGTTGCTGTTTCTCGCGTTGTTTCTCGTCGTGCCGCTCGTCGCCGTGTTCTATCAGGCCTTGAGCAAGGGCATCGGCTTCTATCTGGAATCGCTGGCCGATCCGGATGCGTTGTCGGCCATCAAGCTCACCGTGATCACGGCTGCGATCGCTGTGCCGCTGAATCTTGTGTTCGGCCTCGCGGCGTCATGGTGTATCGCCAAGTTCGAGTTCCGTGGCAAGGCATTGCTGACCACGTTGATCGATCTGCCGTTCTCGGTCTCGCCGGTGATCTCCGGTTTGATCTACGTGCTGATGTTCGGCGCGCAGGGCTGGTTCGGCCCGTGGCTGCAGGACCATAACGTGCAGATCATCTTCGCGGTGCCGGGCATCGTGCTGGCGACGATCTTCGTCACATTCCCGTTCGTCGCGCGTGAATTGATTCCGCTGATGCAGGCGCAAGGCAACGACGAAGAAGAGGCCGCGCATGTACTCGGCGCATCGGGCTGGCAGATCTTTCGGCGCGTCACGCTGCCGAACGTGAAATGGGGCCTGCTGTACGGCGTGATCCTGTGTAACGCGCGGGCGATGGGTGAGTTCGGCGCGGTGTCGGTGGTGTCCGGCCACATTCGCGGCCAGACCGACACGATGCCGCTGCACGTCGAAATTCTCTATAACGAATACAACTTCTCGGCGGCGTTCGCCGTGGCGTCGGTGCTGGCCTTGCTCGCACTCGTAACGCTCGGCCTGAAGCTGCTCGCCGAGCGCCATATGTCGGCGGAACTGTCGGCCGCGCGTGATGTGCCGGCGTATGCAGGGCCGGTCACGCCGCCATCCGCCTCACATTCCGTCAATGCAACGCATGCATCGCATCAACACGCGCTCAAGCAAGGAGAGCTGTAATGGGTATCACCGTTCGTAACCTGCAAAAGCGCTTCGGCGATTTCGTCGCGCTCGACAACGTTTCGCTCGATTTTCCGCCGGGCGAGCTGGTTGCGCTGCTCGGGCCGTCGGGTTGTGGCAAGACCACCTTGCTGCGTGTGATTGCGGGCCTCGAATACGCGGATGCCGGCCAGGTCGTGCTGCAAGGCCAGGACGTGGCGACGGTCGGCGCGCGCGAGCGTGAAGTCGGCTTCGTGTTCCAGCATTACGCGCTGTTCCGTCATATGACGGTGTTCGAGAACGTGGCGTTCGGCTTGCGTGTGAAACCGCGCAAGGAGCGGCCTTCGGAAGCGGTGATTCGCGAGAAGGTGCATGAACTGCTGAAGCTCGTGCAACTCGACTGGCTCGCGCAACGTTACCCGTCGGAATTGTCGGGTGGTCAGCGCCAGCGGATTGCGTTGGCGCGTGCGCTCGCTGTCGAACCGAAGGTCCTGCTGCTCGACGAACCGTTTGGCGCGCTTGATGCGAAGGTGCGCAAGGAACTGCGTAGCTGGCTGCGTCGTTTGCATGACGATCTGCATATCTCGACGATCTTTGTCACGCACGATCAGGAAGAAGCGCTTGAAGTGGCAGACCGTATTGTCGTGTTGAATCGTGGGCATGTGGAGCAGGTGGGCAGTCCGCAGGACGTGTACGACCATCCGCAAACCTCGTTCGTCTACGAGTTTCTCGGCGCGGCGAACCGTCTGCATGGCAACGTGGATGCGAGCGGCTTCGTGGTCGACGGCGCGGCGTTGCCGGTCGCGATCAAGGCTGACTTCAAGGGGCCGGCGTTCGCCTATGTACGTCCGCACGATCTGCAGTTGTATCCGCAAGCATCCGGCCATCGCGAAGGCATTGTGGTCGACGTGCGGCGCGTGGTCACGCTCGGCGGCTCGGTGCGTGTGGAACTGGCGGGCCGCGAAGGCAATGTGCTCGAGGCTGAACTCGATCGCGAATCGTGGCGCGATCTGCAACTGTCGATCGGCGACGGCGTGACGGCTGTGCCGCGCGCGTTGCGCGTATTTCCGGCGCAATAGGCGGCGCCACGAGCAGCAACACAGGCAGCGCAACACCACTCGGCGTTTCAATCAAACTCTAATAACTCAACTCTGGCTCAACCGGAGACATACAGATGAACTTTCAGCAATTGCGCTTTGTGCGCGAGGCCGTGCGTCAGAACATGAATCTGACTGAGGTGGCGAACGTGTTGTACACGTCGCAGTCGGGCGTATCGAAACAGATCAAGGATCTGGAGGACGAGCTCGGCGTCGATATTTTCATCCGGCGCGGCAAGCGTCTGACGGGCCTCACCGAGCCGGGCAAGGCGGTGCATCAGTTGATCGAGCGGATGTTGCTCGATGCGGAGAATCTGCGCCGCGTCGCGCGTCAGTATGCCGATCAGGACAGCGGCCACCTCGTCGTGGCGACGACTCACACGCAGGCGCGTTACGCGCTGCCGAAGGTGATTCGGCAATTCACCGAGGTGTTCCCGAAGGTGCATCTGGCGTTGCGCCAGGGCAGCCCGCAACAGATTGCGCAGATGATCATCAACGGCGAAGCGGACATCGGCATTTCGACGGAAGCGCTCGACCGCTTTCCCGATATCGTCACGTTCCCGTGCTATTCGTGGCATCACATCGTGGTGGTGCCGAAGGGGCATCCGCTGGTTGGCCGCGAGAATCTGACGCTCGACGAGATTGCCGAATTCCCGATCGTCACGTACGACCAGGACTTCACGGGCCGCTCGCACATCGACCAGGCGTTCGCGAAAGCGGGTGCGTTGCCTGATGTCGTGTTGACTGCCATCGATGCCGACGTGATCAAGACGTACGTCGAACTCGGCATGGGCATTGGCGTGGTTGCCGCGATGGCCTACGATCCGAAGCGCGACACGGAACTGGTCGCGCTGGACACGCAGCATCTGTTCGAAGCGAGCACGACACGGGTCGGCTTGCGCAAGGGTGCGTTCCTGCGCGCGTATGCGTACCGGCTGATCGAAATGTTCGCGCCGCAGTTGAATGAAGCGGAAATCGCCGCACAGTTGCGCGAAGCGGTTTGAGGGTTGCGCCGGATCGTCGCGGTTCGGCGCAGGGCACGCAAGGCGCCGCGTGAATTCATTGCGGCGCCAAAAGTGCGATCTTCAAGCGAGCTGCGGCCGGCCTTGATGTAGACGCTGCGCAAACTGGTGGCGCACGGAGCGCCGGCCTCATCCAGCTCCGAAACGAACGGGTATCCGTTTTTTCATGCATGGCAGCGCGCGGCGCATCGCTTACAATCGCCGCCATGAACACTTTGACTTCTTCCTCCACCACGCCTTCAGACGAAGGCGCCACGCCGCTGCTGCCACGCATCGCCGTGCTGGCGACCGGCGGCACGATCGCCGGCGCGGCCGCGGACGCGACCAACACATCGGGCTATCAGGCCGGTGTGGTCGGCGTCGAGCAATTGCTGGCCGAGGTGCCGGCCTTGTCCACGGTGGCGCGCATCGCGCCCGAGCAGATTGCCAGCGTCGACAGTAAAGACATGGAAATGTCGCTGTGGACCACGCTCGCGCAACGCATCAACACGCTGCTCGCCGACGATGACGTCGACGGCGTGGTGGTTACACATGGCACCGATACGCTCGAAGAAACCGCCTATCTGCTGCATCTGACGATCAAGTCGGATAAGCCGGTCGTGCTGACCGCCGCCATGCGCCCGGCGTCGGCGCTGTCCGCCGATGGTCCGCTGAATCTGCTGAACGCCGTGACGGTCGCGGCGAATGCCGGTTCGCGCGGGCAGGGCGTGCTGGTGGCGTTCAACAACAAGATTCACAGCGCACGCGACGTGATCAAGACGAGCACGTATGCGGTCGATGCCTTCCAGTCTCCGGATATTGGCGCGCTCGGCTGGGTGCAGGACGGTCGCGTCGAATTCCAGCGCGGCGTGGTCCGTCCGCATACGCTCGCGACCGAATTCGTGATCGGCGCGAAGTGGCCGCACGTGGAGATCGTCGCGAGTTATGCGGGCGTCTCGCGCATTGCCGTGGATGCGTTGGTTGCTGCTGGTGTGCGCGGTATCGTCGTGGCGGGCACGGGTAACGGCTCGATTCACGCTTCGGTGCAGCAGGCGCTGGCCGATGCCGCTTCGCAAGGCGTCGTGGTGGTGCGTGCGTCGCGCGTGGGTTCAGGGCATGTGATGCGCAACGGCGCGGCCGCCGACGACGCACTCGGTTTCGTCAGCGCAGGTTCGCTGAATCCGTACAAGGCGCGCGTGCTGCTGATGCTGGCATTGGCCGCGGGCGGCACAGGGCCGGTTGCGTTGCAGAAGACTTTCGATACGTACTGATTGATTGAGCACGGGCATCCCGGTTCAAAGTCAGAACCGTGTCCCGCACATGAAGCTTGAATGACAACGCGGCGCCAGGTCATCGACCCGAGCGCCGCGTTGTCGTTTCAGCTCAAGGTTTATGGCTGTCGCCGGAAACAGGCGACGCCGGCAAGCAGTTAGCCCGCCAGATCCGGAGGCAGCTTCCCGCCGTTCGCCGCCAGCGCTTGCATCACCTGTTTGTGCAGCCAGATGTTCATGCTCGCCGAATCGTTCGTGTCGCCGCTGTACTTCAGTTCCTGTGCGAGTTGCTTGCGATGCTCGAGGCTGCTGTCGACGCCGAGCGCTTTCAGCGTGTCGACGATCGACGTGCGCCAGTTCAACGTTTGCCCGCTCTCACTCACGAACTGGTCCATGACGACAGCGACGTCGACGTCAGTCAGCGGCGGCGGTGCCGGTGCAGCGTCCGGTGCGGCAGCTTGTGCCGCTGCCGGATCCGGTGTCGGCTCAACCGCAGGCGCAGGCTGGTCGGGCTTCGCTTTGCCGAAGAGCTTGTTTACGATGTCACCAAAGATACTCATGCTGAATCCTTTGCAGAGGGGTTACCGGCGCAAGCACATTCCGCTCACGGGTTGAACTCTGGTTGCGAATCGGGCGAATGAAACAGAGCACATGCGCTGCAATGATCGGCAAGCCACACGTGAACGCTGATACGCCAGCAACCAGACTCAACGAGTGTAGGAGAAAAGCGTGGAGGGATGTGTCAAAAAAGGTCGTGCTGCGGGCGCGGAGTTGCAAGCAAATGCAAGCAGACTTGCGAGCACACCTGCAAGGAGAGGTGCGGGCAGGCGGCGTGCATGATGCAGCCGCTGCGAGAGATTGGCGGAAAACGCATAAATTTGAAATCCGACAGCCGGACACCCGACGACGACGTCTGACCGACCAAGGCTTCCCCGGCGCCGCCGGGTGCCGCTGCGGACCCCACTTGCCGCTCTCAGCCCAGAGCGGCACGATTTGCCCGTTCCGCCATGCATGCCGCACGACGAACCGGGCGCCCCACCTGCGGTCGCCACGACGGTCACGTTGAAATCGCAACCGTCACTGCAACCTTGTTGTTGCTTAAGCTGCCTTGGCTTCGCTACCCGGCGCTTGCGCGACTTCGTAGTTCGCCATGATTTCGAGCGCGCGCACCATTGCTGAGTGATCCCATGCCTTGCCGCCATTCGCTGCGCATACGCTGAACAGTTGCTGCGCGCTTGCCGTATGCGGCAGGGCGATACCCAGCTTGCGTGCGCCGTCGAGTGCGAGGTTCAGATCCTTCTGGTGCAATTCGATGCGGAAACCCGGATCGAACTTACGCTTGGTCATACGCTCGCCATGCACTTCGAGAATGCGCGACGAAGCGAAGCCGCCCATCAATGCCTTGCGCACACGTTCCGGATCGGCGCCCGAGCGCGACGCGAACAGCAGCGCTTCAGCAACCGCTTCGATGTTCAGCGCGACGATGATCTGGTTCGCGACCTTGCAGGTTTGACCCGCGCCGTTGTCGCCGATCAGCGAGATGTTCTTGCCCATCAGTTCGAACAGCGGCTTGGCCAGCGCGAACGCTTTTTCCGGACCGCCGACCATGATCGTCAGCGACGCTTCGCGCGCGCCGACTTCGCCGCCCGAGACCGGTGCATCCAGGTAGTCGACGCCGAGGGCGTTGATCTTCTTCGCAAAGGCTTGCGTGTCGAGCGGCGAGATCGAGCTCATGTCGATCACCAGCTTGCCCTGCGTGAGGCCGGCAGCGACGCCGTCGTCCGCGAACAGCACGTTGGCGACGTCAGGCGTGTCCGGCACCATGATGATGACGATGTCGGCGGCTTGTGCGACTGCGGTCGAATTGGCGACCACGGTGGTCGTCTTGCTCAGATCTTCCGGCACCGGATAAGCGCCATTCACGAACAGCGAATGACCGCCCTTGATGAGGTTGCGCGCCATGTGCGCGCCCATGATGCCGAGGCCGATGAAACCGATCTTTGCCATGTGTCTAAATCTCCAGTGTTGTTTGGGGTGATATGCCTAAGCCGATCAATGATTCGATCAGGCAGCGGCGTGGGCTGCGCCGCGGGTTTGCCCGGCCACGCTCTGCACCCAGCCGAGGCCGGCGGCGGTGGTCGTGCGCGGTTTGTATTCGCAACCGACGTAGCCTTCGTAGCCGAGCGAGTCGAGCAGGTCGAACAGGAACGGGTAGTTGATTTCGCCGGTGCCCGGTTCGTTACGGCCGGGGTTGTCGGCGAGCTGGATGTGCGCGATCTGCGGCAGATTCTTTTTGATCGTTGCCGCGAGTTCGCCTTCCATCCGTTGCATGTGATAGATGTCGTATTGCAGGAACAGATTGTCCGACCCCACCGCGCGAATCACGTCGAGGCCTTCGCCCGAACGGTTCAGCGCGAAGCCGGGGATGTCGTACGAATTGCACGGCTCGACCAGCAGCTTGATGCCGGCTTTTTTCAGTTCGCCGGCGGCGAAGCGCAGATTGTCGACGATCGTCGAGCGTGCCTTGTCCGCATCGACGCCCGCAGTCGGAATGCCGACGAGGCAGTTCAGTTGCGGCACCTTCAGGGCTTTCGCGTATTCGATCGCGCGGCCGACACCTTCCTGAAACTCGCCCACGCGATCCGGCAGGCACGCGATGCCGCGCTCACCCGCCTCCCAGTTGCCCGCGGGCAGATTGTGCAACACGAGTTTCAAACGGTTCTGCTGCAGACGTTCGCTCAATTCAGCGATCTGATACGGATACGGAAACAGGAATTCGACGGCGCTGAAGCCCGCGTCCGCTGCTGCCGTAAAGCGGTCGAGGAACGGGACTTCGTTGAACAGCATGGTGAGATTCGCTGCAAATTTCGGCATGGTGCTTTTTGTCTCGCTGGTCGGTCAGTGGAATAACTTCACGAGGCGATTCAGTTGCGTTGAATTGCTACGCGGCTGAATCGCGCTCATCTACTGCAAAGTCGGAAAGCTCAGTCGAGCATGCTGATTGCCGTCGGCGCGTCTTCGCGCTTCTCGGCCAGTTCTTCGAACTCGTTGATCGCGTCGATTTCGGTGCCCATCGAAATGTTGGTCACACGTTCGAGGATCACTTCGACGATCACCGGCACGTTGAACTCGGAGAGCATCGATTGCGCTTTCAGCAGGGCCGGCTTAAGTTCTTCCGGTTTGAACACGCGGATCGCCTTGCAACCCAGGCCTTCGGCAACCGCAACGTGGTCCACGCCGTAGCCGTTCGTCTCCGGCGAGTTGATGTTCTCGAAGCCGAGCTGCACGCAGAAGTCCATATCGAACGCGCGCTGTGCCTGGCGGATCAGGCCAAGGTACGAGTTGTTTACCACCACGTGCACGTACGGCAGCTTGAATTGCGCACCGGCTGCCAGTTCTTCGATCATGAACTGGAAGTCGTAGTCGCCCGAGAGTGCGACGATCGGACGTTGCGGGTCTGCTGCACGCACGCCGAGCGCTGCCGGAATCGTCCAGCCGAGCGGGCCTGCCTGGCCGCAGTTGATCCAGTTGCGCGCCTTGTAGACGTGCAGGAATTGCGCGCCGGCGATCTGCGACAAACCGATCGTGCTCACGTAGCACGTATCGCGGCCGAACACCTGGTTCATTTCTTCGTACACGCGCTGCGGCTTCATCGGCACGTTGTCGAAGTGCGTCTTGCGCAGCATCGTCTTCTTGCGTTGCTGGCAATCGACGACCCATGCGCTGCGGTCCTTCAGCTTGCCGGCGGCCTTCCATTCCTTCGCTATTTCAACGAACAGTTCGAGCGCGGCTTTCGCGTCCGACACGATGCCGAGATCCGGGCCGAACACGCGGCCGATCTGCGTCGGCTCGATGTCCACATGCACGAACTTACGGCCCTTGGTGTAAACCTCGACGCTGCCCGTGTGACGGTTCGCCCAGCGGTTGCCGATGCCGAGCACGAAGTCGGAGGCGAGCATCGTCGCGTTGCCGTAGCGGTGCGACGTTTGCAAGCCGACCATGCCGGCCATCAGCGGATGGTCGTCGGGAATCGCGCCCCACGACATCAACGTCGGGATCACCGGCACGCCGACGGTTTCGGCGAATTCGACCAGCAGGTCTTCAGCGGCTGCGTTCAGCACGCCGCCACCCGAGACGATCAACGGCTTTTCAGCGTCATTCAAAAGCTTCAACGCGGCTTCGATTTGTTTGCGGGTCGCTTTCGGCTTGTAGACCGGCAGCGGCTCGTACGTGTCGATGTCGAATTCGATTTCCGCGAGTTGCACGTCGATCGGCAAGTCGACCAGCACCGGACCCGGACGGCCCGAGCGCATCAGGTGGAAGGCCTGTTGGAACACGCGCGGCACCAGCGCCGGTTCGCGCACGGTGACGGCCCACTTGGTGACCGGCTTGGCGATCGATTCGATATCGACGGCCTGGAAGTCTTCCTTGTACAGACGCGCACGCGGCGCCTGGCCCGTGATAGCCAGAATAGGAATCGAGTCAGCCTGAGCCGAGTACAAACCGGTGATCATGTCGGTGCCGGCAGGGCCCGAGGTGCCGATACACACGCCGATATTGCCCGGCTGGGCGCGCGTATAGCCTTCGGCCATGTGCGACGCACCTTCGACGTGACGCGCCAGCACGTGGCTGATGCTGCCTGCCTTGCGCATGGCCGAGTAGAACGGGTTGATTGCAGCGCCCGGAACGCCGAATGCGGTGTTGATGCCTTCTTTTTCGAGCACCAGCACGGCTGCGTCGACGGCTCTCATTTTGGCCATGAATGTCTCCTGAATGTCTGGGGTTGGCGAATAAGTGGGGTAACGAATTCGCTCACGGATGTGCAAACCACAAGGTGTTGATCGAACTGTAGGCTTCACCTAAAGGTTTGATAAGATCAGTCGAGGTCGCTTATTTCGAAACAAAAAGTATGGAATGCGTTAGCCTCGGGGCAGGGGCGGCGCGCAAGGCGGTTGCAACCCGCTTGCATGGGACCGGAGTAAGTGCTCTGCATGGGACCCGAGTAGCGCGCTAAAGCGCTAACTCCGGTCGACAGCTAAAGCGCTAACTCCGGTCGACACAGGAGACAAAAAATGGACCGCTTCAAACAAATCGAAACTTTCGTGCGGGTCGCCGACGCGGGCAGTCTCGCGGCGGCCGCGCTGGAAGAGGGGGTGTCGCCGGTGATTCTCGGGCGCCGTATTGACGCGCTGGAAAAGCGCCTCGGCGTGAAGCTGATGTACCGCTCGACGCGGCGCCTCGTGGTGAGCGAAGACGGCGCGGCGTTTCTCGAGCGCTGCCGCGGCTTGCTGACCGAATGGGACCAGGCGGAAAACGAACTGAGCGCCGGACGGCGCGCGGTGAACGGCCATCTGATCGTGTCGGCGCCGGCCGCCTTCGGGCGCAAGCACGTCGCGCCGCTTGCGCCGGCTTTTCTCGCCGACAAGCCGGAATTGCAGGTGTCTTTCAACCTGACCGACCGGGTCGTGGACCTGGTGCGCGAGGGGTACGACCTGTCGATCCGGATCGGCGGCGCGGTCGATCCGAATTTCGTCGCGGTGAAGCTGGCGTCGAACCGGCGCGTGGTGTGCGGCACACCGGAATATTTCCGCAAATACGGCAAGCCGAAAACGCTCGAAGATCTGCCGCAGCACAATTGCCTCGCGTTCAACCTGCAAGGCGGGCAGAACCGCGGCTGGTACTTCCGCCGCAATGGCAAGCTGGCGACGGTGCGGGTAGGCGGCACGCTCGACTGTAACGACGGCGAACTGCTGCATCGCTGGGTGTCCGAAGGGCTCGGTCTCGGCTGGCGCTCCACGTGGGAAATCCAGCAGCAACTGGCGCGCGGCGAGCTGGAAACGGTGCTGGATGAATTCGCGCTGCCCGACTACGACATTCTGGCGGTCTATCCGCAGCAGCGTTACGTGCCGGCCAAGGTGCGCTACTTCATCGACTATCTGAAAGAGGTGTATGCCAGCGAGGATTACTGGAGTCGTCCGACCTACTGAGTGCGGGGGTAAGGTAATTTTTCGCGGATTTCACGCGAAGGCGGGAATAAACTCGGTATGCAGCCGGTCATGTTGGATGACGAGTCAACAGCTTAGCCGCAATGCCCCGGAGGGCCGAGGTGGGTCAACCCGATTCAAATGCCGCCCGCGCGCACGACGCCGATGTAGCGAGGAACCGCCGTTTTCAGGAACTGGCGCTCCCGCATCTCGACGCCGCGTACAACCTTGCACGCTGGCTGTGCGGCAACGCCAACGATGCCGACGACGTCGTGCAGGAAGCATTCATGCGCGCGTTTCGTTTCTTCGACACGTTCCGTGGCGACTCCGCGCGGCCGTGGCTGCTGGCGATCGTGCGCCGCACCTGGTACACGGAATGGCGGCGGCGCGCGTCGTCGCACGAGGTGGTCGAGTTCGACGACACCATGGACGAGGCGACCTTCGAAGGCTGGAGCGCGGGCGGCGCCGATCCGCAGACGCTCCTGATCCGCGATGAAGACACGAAGCTCGTGCACGAGGCGCTGGCGCAGTTGCCGGTCGAGTATCGGGAGGTGCTGATCCTGCGGGAGCTCGAAGAAATGGGTTATCGCGAGATCGCGATGGTCGCCGATGTGCCGATCGGCACGGTGATGTCGCGGCTCGCACGGGGCAGGCGCAAGCTGGCCGCGCTGCTGATGGCGAAGCAGGGCGGTGGAAGTCCGCCGCGAGCCACGGCGCCGGGTGCCTGCGCGGCACCCACGGCTTCTGTCACGCCACTCCGGGCGGCTTCCAACGGCCGTCCATCCAACAACCCCGGCGCGAGCGCTGCCGGCTTAACTCAGGAGACGCCAGATGGACTGTAACGAAGCGCGGCCGCTCCTCGATGCGAACGCCGACCATGAATTGCCCGCGCCGGATGCTCAGCGCGTCCAGCAGCATATCGAGAGCTGCGACGCCTGTCGGCGCGAAAGCGAAAATCTGCATACGTTGAGCGCTTCGCTGCGCGCACAGCCTTATTACCGGGCACCGGATGCCCTGCGGGCGCGGATTCTTGCTGCCCTCCCGGCGGGCGGCACCGTCGTCGACGAGCCCGTAGAAGCTCCGCGGGCCGCTGCACAGCCGAGGCCGAAGCGAAACTGGCTGGGTAACTGGCTGAATGGCTGGCTGCGTCCGCAAGGTGCGATGGGGCGGCCGGGCGGCGGCGTAGGCTCAGGCTCAGGCTCAGGCTCAGGCGCAACGATCGGGCAGGGCTGGCTCGTCGCGCTGGTGGTCGCGCTAGGTGCGGTGGCGGTGGGCGTGACAATGAACCAGCATCGTCCGACGCAAGGCGGCGGGTTTTCCGATGAACTGGTCGAAAGCCATGTGCGGGCGCAAATGTCCGGCCACGACATCGACGTCATTTCGACTGATCGGCACACGGTGAAGCCGTGGTTCAACGGCCGGATCGACTATTCGCCGCCGGTCGAGGACCTCGCGGCGAACGGTTTTCCGCTTGAAGGCGGCCGCCTGGATTACATCGCGCATCAGCGGGTGGCGGTGCTGGTGTACCGCTATCAGAAGCACATCATCGACGTCTACGTGTTTCCGGAAGCGCGCTCCGCCGATGCTGGACGAGAAGCCGCCGCTGGACTTTCGATGGCGCAGACCCGCGAGGGTTACTCGCTTGCGCACTGGAACGCGCAGGGGATGACCTGGTGGGCCGTCACCGACGCCGCGCCGGACGCGCTCCGCGGGCTCGAAACGGCGCTGAAAGCCCGTCTGGCGGGCGGCAGCGAGCAGACTGAGGGGGGCTGAGCGGGCTCAGTGTGCGCGATCCGGGGGGATTTTTCCGGGCGCGCACGCGCGGCGGCCGTTTGTCCCCGTTTATCCGCTTCGTCCTAAACCCAATACTGTTCACTTGATAACCACTTTGGGCGCTATTCGCTGATTCAGCGGCTCC
>NZ_JALOCP010000068.1:0-20281 GCF_030511745.1 Paraburkholderia sp. SECH4 | reverse complement strand
ATCAGATTGCACCCCTCCCGCCGCCACGAACAGACGGTACAAATCGAGCGCTTACGTCAGGGATGCAGGTGTTCTGTTTCCGCTGACTGTTCCGACGGCAGTTTCTTTAGCTGCAAATTTCGAAACTGCGTTCGCGAAAGAAAATCGTGCGCCTGAAGGGCTATGTAGCCTGTCTGCTCGCGCGGGCTCTGGTAGTCATTGACGAGCTGGCCGTTGAGCGTGACACGGATCCGCGCTCCGTTGGCCTCGATGAGGAAGTTGTTCCAGGCCCCGATCTGGACGACGGTCGAAGTCGACGGCGCCTGCAAATCGTAGATCGCACCCGTGATTTTCAGCAAATGACCTTCTGTGTTAGTGACAGAGTCATAGCCTCGTTGATCGATTTGAATTTCACGTCCGAGGGCATCCGCTTCCTGAAGCGCGTTCTGCACATTGGGCGGTTCTGTCGCGGTAAGGAAAGCGGGTCAAGCAAAGGTGATATGCGGAGGATGGCTTATGAAACCAACGAGTAAAATTGCTGGGCGGCAGACAGCGAAATTCTGCCCGAACATTTCATCTGTCCTTTCTTGATCATGTGCATCAATTCGATGCCACTCAGAATGACGCGCGCGCAGTTGAAATCCTTGAGCCCGAGCATCGGTCGGGTTCTGCGTTTGATGGCCCGATGGTCCTGCTCCACGATGTTGTTCAAATACTTGATCTGACGAACCTTGATGGGCATCTCGCGCTCGACGTTCACCGCGCTAAGCGCGGCCAGATTGGCACCGCTTTTGTCGATGGTTACGGTCTCGGGCGAGCCGTTCTGACCAATTGCCTTTTCGAAGAAGCGCCGCGCAGCAGCCTTGTCCCGCTTGGCTCTGAACAGAAAATCGATGGTATTGCCCGCCTTATCCACTGCCCGGTAAAGATACTTCCACGAGCCCTTGACCTTGATATAGGTTTCGTCAACATGCCAGCTCTTGCCGACCGGCCGCTTGTGCTTACGAAATGTCTTTTCGAACAGTGGCACCACCTTGATGACCCAGCGATGCACCGTCGAATGATCACAAATGTCGCGCTCGGCCATCATTTCCTCGAGATTGCGAAAACTCAGCGAGTAGGCAACGTACCATCGCACACACAGCAGGATCACTTCAAGCGGATAGTGCAGCCGCTTCAGAACCTTAGCGATGTCTGGAGCAAGCGTCGTTCGTGGCGTCATTGTCTTCTTCATCGTGTGGCCAGAGCGTTTTCGTCCGCCTCGAATTTTACCTCGCCTGCGTTAATGCGACAGAGCCTCTTCGCCAGTATCACGGATGCCTCGTTTTGTCTCCCACTTAACGACTGCGGCGGCGAGAGGCATTGCTGGCCAATCCCCGAGCTTGATTTGTCGCATGTGACCGTCGAGAGGCGATCGGTATCGGTACGTCCAAGTGCGTCGCGTCGCCGTAGCTTCAAGTCGTAAGCCGGGGAAGTCGTCGAACGCTATATGTTGTTGCGGCTGGAGGAGCTTGGCTCGTCTGGCGTCGAACTTCATCTTGGGTCTGATGTCGGTTTCCGGACTACTTCGGTTGGAAAAAAACCTACGCTAAATGTTACGCTGGCCGCGAAGTTTTGCAACGCGACAGCGCACGTCGCCACTACGTTGATTGATCCGATTGCTGTCTCAAGCGTTTGTTTTTAAAGTTGTTTTTGTGGTGTCTGTGTGTTTTGATGTATATCTGCAATCGCATCCTTAAACCGGTTTGACAATTCTTAAACGATTTATTTTGAGACTGTTCCTATACTGACTCGCAAATTGTCAAATCGCTGTTTCCTGAGCGCCGGGGGGCACAGCCCGATAGGACAAAAGGCAGACGGGGCCAACCATTCTGCGAGCGAGACCAGCCGACTCGAATAACGACCCATTGAGGTCGATTTCAATAACAGGCAGAACCTGAGAGACGTTGGGGAAAATCCCATAGAACGGCCCGCAGTGGCCGAGCCGGGCCGGATAGCTGCATAAGTGCATCCGGGAAAAAGAACGGCCGTTTTCGATTATGATGATCTGCCCCCTCGGTAATCAGCGCGTTAAAGCCAAAAATGCGCGCTAATTTCGAGACAGTGGGGCGGCAGAACTGAACAGGGCGCGAGGCAAAGGACCGTTAATCGAAAAACAGTGCGGCCGAAGATGAAAACAGGAAGCTGGATCGTCGGTGTTCGCACCGCCATCCCGGCCATCTGCCGGCTCACCGGCCAACAGTTACGAAGGACGATGTCGCGTTGCGGGGTTTTATGAGAATTGCAGTCCTGGATGACGATTCGGCTCAAGCCGACCTTGTTTGCCAAACGCTGTCGGCGGCCGGCCACGTTTGTCATGCTTACGGCGCGGGCCGTGAACTGGTGCGGCAATTGCGGCGCCAGACCTTCGACCTGCTCGTGCTCGACTGGAACGTGCCCGACATGTCGGGCGAAGAGGTGCTGCGCTGGGTGCGCGAAAGCCTCTCCGAACGCTTGCCGGTCCTGTTCATGACGAGCCGCGGTCGCGAAACCGATATTACTTCGATCCTCAACACCGGCGCGGACGATTACGTCGTCAAGCCGGTCTCCGCGGCGGTCCTGCTGGCGCGTGTCGGCTCGTTGCTGCGCCGGGCGTACCACCTGAAGCCGTCTGCGGCGAAAGAAGTTTTCGGCGAATTCGAATTCGATCTGAGCGCGAAGCACGTGGTGGTGCGCGGCGCGACCGTCGCCGTGACGCAGAAGGAGTTCGAACTCGCGCTGCTGCTGTTCCAGCATCTGAGCCGGCCGTTGTCGCGCGCGCACATTCTCGACGTGATCTGGAAGCAGGCGACGGACATTCCGTCGCGCACGATGGACACGCACGTGTCGATGCTGCGCAGCAAGCTCGGCTTGCGCCCGGAATATGGCTATCGTCTGACGCCGATCTACGGCTATGGGTACCGGCTCGAGCGGATCGAATCCGGCTCGCCGTCCGTGGCCGCCGAAGAACGCCCCGAAGCGGGGGATGCGTGACGGTTGCTTTCGATGCGGTAGCGCCCGGCCGCGCAGGTTCGCCGGGCTGGCGCGCCGGCGCGATGCTGGCCGCCGGCCTGATTGCAATGACGTGCTTCGTACCGGTGTCGGCGGATGCGCAATCGTCGCGCGCGCCGAAGCCACGTAGCAAAACGGCGGCGCCAGTCTATGTGTCCTACGTGACCCACGACGGCGACACGTTGTACGAAATCGCCGGCCGCTATCTGCGCGACTCCGGCGATTGGGCCATGTTGAGCCGCCTGAATCATGTGCCCGCGCCACGCCGCTTGCCGGCCGGAATCACGCTGCGTCTGCCGGCCGACAGGCTCAGACAGGACCCCGAGTCGGCGCGCGTGATCGCGACGAGCGGTCCGGCGGAGCACGCCTTCGGCAAGAATCCTTTTACACCGCTCACGGCGGGCACGACGCTCGGCGAAGGCGACCGCATTCGCACCGGCCATAACGGCTTTGTCACGCTGGAGTTGTCGGACGGCTCCTACATCACGGTGTCGCAGAATGGTGTGCTCGATATCGGCACGCTGCGGCGCACCGTGCTGACCGGCGCGGGCGATCGCGTACTCGATCTGAAGCATGGCGAAGTCGAGAGCCAGGTCACGCATGCCACCAAAAAGGACGACCGCTTCCAGATCCGCTCGCCATCGGTTGTGGCGGGCGTGCGCGGTACGCGCTTCAAGGTCGCCTACGACGGCGACGCACAAACCACGGCAGTGGAAGTGCTGGACGGCGCGGTCGGCGTCGACCCGGCCGCCGTCGATGGCCGGATCTCCGCGCCGCCACCCGGCGTGCCGCTGCAGGCGTCGGCTCAACTCGTCAAGGCGCGCTTTGGCAGTATCACGCGGGCCGGCGGCGCGATCGGCGGTCCGGTGGAATTGCTGGCCGCGCCGTCGCTTACCGATCCGGCAAAAGTGCAGGACGGCAAAACGGTCGCTTTCGACCTCGTCCCCGCCGAGCGCGCCGTGGCCTATCGCGTACAGATTGCGCGCGATGCCGATCAGCTCGACCTGATTCGCGATCTGCGCGTGAGTGCGCCGCATGCGGACTTCGGCGATCTGGCCGACGGTACGTATTTCGTCCGTATCGCCGCGATCGACGCGAACGGACTCGAAGGCCTGCCGCAGGTTTACGGTTTCGAGCGGCGCCAACTGGGTCTGGATGCGTCGGCAGGCCCGCGCGCCGGCAGCCGCGACTACGAATTCCGCTGGTTCGTCAGCCGTTCCACGGTCGAGACGCGCTTTCGCTTTGTGCTGGCCACGACCGCCGACCTGCGCCATCCGCTCGTCGATAGGACCGATCTGACGGGCGGCCAGATTGTGGTGAGCGACCTGCCGGGCGGCGTCTACTACTGGACGATCGTCGCCGAGCAGTTCGAAAACGGCCGCTTCTACGAGAAGAGCAGCGCGGTCCGCTCGTTTACGCTTGCACGCTGACGCTGGTAGATTCACGGGGCCGGGTCGACAATCGACCCGTTCCTTAGTTCTCAACCACGCCACGCTTTGCCGACCACACACACGCGCCTGAGCCTCGACCCGCGCGCCCGCCTCGGACGGCGTGCCGGCCGCCGCTTCCTGCTCGAATGGGTGGCGATCGGCTGCCTGGGCATTGTGGTGATTCTGCTCAGTTCGCTCGGCCGGCTGACCGCCGGCGTCGATCATCTGGTCTACGACCGGTTTCTGAGTCTGCGCGCGCAACCGTTGCTGCGCGATATCGTGGTGCTCGAAATCGACAACGCCAGCATTGCGCAGCTTGGCCGCTGGCCATGGCCGCGCAGCACCCACGCCAGGCTGCTCGAACAGATTGCGAAGGCGAAGCCCGCCGCGGTGATCTACGACGTGCTGTTTACCGAAGCCAATCCGGAAGACACCGAACTCGCCCGCGCGGTCGCCCTGAGCCCCACCTATCTGCCGATGCTGCTGACCCCGCCGGACGGCGCCGGCCAGCGCGTCGCGGTCGAGCCGGTGGCGCCGCTCGTGCATGCCGCAGCCGGGCTTGGGCATATCGACCTTGAAGTCGATAGCGACGGCATCGTGCGCAGCGTCGCGCGGTTCGAGGGCGACGCGAATTCGCGCTGGCCGCAACTGATGGTGCCGGTCGCCCAGGCCGTCGAGCATGGCGCGCTGCAACTGAACGAGCGGCCGCACCGGCCGTCGTCCGGCGAGGCGGCGGCCCAATCCGATGACCATAATGAAGGCGAGGGCCGCTTCCTGATCCCTTTCGGTCCGAACGCGCAGAACTACGCGAAGCTGAGTTTTGCGGATGTGCTCGCCGGCAATGTCCCCGCGGACAAGCTGCACGGACGCATCGTGCTGATCGGCGTGACCGCGTCCGGCTTGTACGACCGCTTTGCCACACCGGTGTCCGGTGAGCTGGGGCCGCTGCCCGGTGTCTATATCCACGCGAACGTGCTCGATACGCTGCTGACCGGTCGCGAGCTCGAGCCCGCCGAGCCCTGGGTGCTGTTCGCGGTGTCGCTGGCGCCGCTCGCCGCGCTGCTCGCCGGCTTTCTGGTGCTGTCGCCGCGACGTTCGTTGCTGCTGACCGTCGCGTTGGGCGCGCTTGCCACCGTCGGCAGCGCGGCGCTGCTATACGGCGCGCGGCTGTGGATGTCGCCGGTGCCGGCGATCGCCGGTTTGATCGTGGTGTATCCGATCTGGAACTGGCGGCGCCTCGAAATGACGATGGCTTATCTGCGCGAAGAGTTGCAACGCCTCGCCGACGAGCCGCACCTCCTGCCGGAAACACCACAGCGCCGCCGCGAGTTCGGCGGTGACGTGCTGGAGCAGCATATGGCGCTGATGGCGCAGGCGGCGCAGCGCGTGCAGGACATGAAACGCTTCGTGTGGGACAGCCTCGACAGCATGCCCGAGCCGATCCTGGTGAGCGACGTGGAAGGCATCGTGCTGATTGCGAACCATGCCGCCAAGGCGCATTTCGCGCGTCTTGACGCACCGCTGCCGGAGGGCCGGCCGATGCGGGCCGTGTTGGGCGGCCTGACGCTGGTCAAGACCATCGATAGTGGCGCAGCGTCGGACGCCGAGAACAATCTCCTCGCGCATGCTCAGTGGCCGGCGCTGCTCGATCCCGCGCGCGGCGAGTTCGCCGAGCTGATGGCGCAAGGCGTCGAGGTGCGCGACGCCCACGAGCGCGACCATCTGTTGCGCTACGCGAATTGCACGAACGAGCAAGGTGAGACGACGGGCTGGATAGCGGGCCTGGTCGACGTATCGGCCTTGCACGCGGCCGAGCGCCAACGGGAAGACGCGTTGCGGCTGCTGTCGCACGATATGCGCTCGCCGCAGGCTTCGATTCTGGCGCTGGTGGAGATCGAGCGGGCGCGCAGCGAGCCGGTGCTCGCGCGTGGCCTGCTGGAACGCATCGAGCGTTATGCGCAACGTGCGCTGACGCTCGCCGACGATTTCGTGCAACTCGCGCGCGCCGAATCGCAAACCTATGTGCTCGAACCGGTGAGCATGACCGAGCTGTTGATCGACGCCAGCGACGAAGTCTGGCCGCAGGCCCACGCCAAGCGCATCACGCTGCAAACCGATACGGCCGGCGGGACCGATGCCGACGACGGCCACTGGATCTGCGCCGACCGCTCGCTGATGACGCGTGCACTCGTCAACATCCTGAACAATGCAGTCAAGTACAGTCCGCCGGATACGCGGATCACGTGCAGCCTGAAGAGCGTCGGCTGTCTCAGCGCACCACGCGGCCTGACGCAGATGGCCGCGCCCGCTGCGGCAAAACGTGTATCGTGCACGATTCGCGACGAAGGCTATGGGATTCCCGAGGAGCAGCAGGCGGGCCTGTTCGAGCGCTTCCGGCGCTTTCACGAGACGGAGCGGCCGGAAGTGGGCGGTGCCGGATTGGGCATGGCATTCGTCAAGACCGTCGTGACGCGCCATGGCGGCGATGTCGAGGTGGTCAGCGCGCCGGGCAAGGGGACCGCGTTTACGATTTCCCTGCCGGCACTCGACGAAGCGCAAGCCGACGTGCCCACAATGCCACGCTCATGACTATGAACACTCATCTTATCGAAGCGAGAAGCCGGTGAAAGCGATATTGATCTGTGCTGCGCTGGCCGCGGCGAGTCTGACTGGATGCGCCGGTTTGAACGCCGATGTGCACACGGCGAATCCCTCGGCCGTGCTGCAGGGCGAGCGCACCTATACGATTGCGCGCATGCCGTCGCAGGATGTCAGCGCGGATCATCCGCAATTTGAAACGATGCTGCGCGATGAGCTGGCGAAGAACGGCTTCACCGATTCGGCGGGCAAGTCCGCGCGCTATTTGCTGTCGATTGCGTATGACACGCGGCCGGCCGCAATCGGCGTGGGCGCGAAGGACTGCGCGCCAGGCGTGTGCGAACGCTCGCCCGAACCGCCGTTTTCGCTATTCGGCGGACGCGCTTATCAGCACGCGCTGACGCTGCGGTTTTTCGAGCAGTCGAGCGGACAGGAAGTCTACAAGGTGAGCGCGGCCAGCAGCGATCGCGATGCCGACCCGCTGCATGCGATGCCGGTGCTGGTGAAAAGCGCGCTGGCAAAATTTCCGTTCGATGCGCCGCCCGACTGGCGCGTGAAACTGCGAACCGATCAGGCGGGCGGCGTGCCGGATGTGGTTTCGGTCAAGCCTGTTCAGCCGTAGCAGTCAGAGGTCTGCGCCCCCGTTATTCCGGCGCTTTGTCGTCTGCCGGCCAGCGATTTTCGAACACGCAATCGGCGAGCGGCATGCGGCTCGCCCAGCGTTCGGTTTCCAGCATCGGCTCGCTATAGAACTGATCGACGTGGCCGAGACACAGGATCGCCACCGGCCGTGCGCCCTCGGGCATATGCAGCAGCGTACGCACCGTGTCGACGTCGAATAGCGACACCCAGCCCATTCCCAGACCTTCCGCCCGTGCGGCCAGCCACATGTTCTGGATCGCGCACGCCACGGAAGCCAGGTCCATTTCCGGCAAGGTGCGGCGTCCGAAGATGTGACGCTCGCGGCCGTCCATCAGCGCCATCACCAGCAGTTCGCCGCATTCCAGCATGCCTTCCACTTTCAGCTTCATGAACTCTTCGCGACGCTTGCCGAGTGCGTCGGCGGTGGCGAGGCGTTCGCTTTCGACGCTCGCGTGCAGCGCCGTGCGCAAAGCCGGGTCGGTAATGCGCGCGATGCGCCATGGCTGCATGAAGCCGACGCTCGGCGCATGATGCGCCGCATCGAGCAGGCGTTGCAGCACGGCAGGGTCAACCGGGTCGCGCACGAAATGGCGCATGTCGCGCCGCTCGTAAATCGCGCGGTAGACGGCTTCGCGTTCGGAATCGTTAAAAGGCTTCGCCATGGAACAGGGCGGCCGTGAAGGCCGGGTTGGAGGGCCAATAAGCATGCATATAGGTTGCCACGATCGAGCCGGCGCGGAATACGGCCTCGCCGGGGGCATCGTTATTTGGCCGGGTGGCTGAACGCAGCGGCGTGAGCGGCGTCGTCAGCTTTGAGTAGTGAAATGTGTGGCCGGTCATTGAACCGTGCAGGCTGTCGATCTGTTGCATGCCGAGCGCGGTGAAGCGCGTTTGCATTGTTGCATGGCCGGGCAGCAGGCCGAGCATCGGCGTTGTGGTGCCGCCCGTGTCGGTCAACTGTTCAAGCAGGTAGAGCATACCGCCGCATTCGGCGACGACCGGTTTGCCTGCTGCAGCATGCGCGAGAATCGTTGCGGCACTGCGCAGATTGCGGGCGAGCAATTCCGCATGCAGTTCGGGATAGCCGCCTGGCAGGTACAGGGCGTCGGCATGCTCCGGCAGCGCTTCATCGGCGAGCGGTGAGAAATAATCGATGTGCGCGCCGAGTGTCGCCAACAGCGTGACGTTGGCCGGATAGATGAACGAGAATGCGGCATCGCGCGCAATGGCGATGCGCTTGCCTTCCAGAAGACGCGGCGGTGCTTCTTCTATAGGCGTGCCGAATTCGACCGGCGGCGGCAATTTGGCCAGCGCGGTTTGCGCGAGCGCATCGGCGGCGCGATCCAGACGTGTGTCAAGATCGTCGATCTCCGCCGCCTGATGCAAGCCGAGATGGCGGTCGGGCAGCTCGATCTCGTCGTTGCCGCTGATGTGCCCGCACCAGCGCAGGTCCGGCGGCAAAGTCTCTTCAAGCATTTGCGCGTGCCTTGGCGAACCGACGCGATTGGCGAGCACGCCGTAAAACGGTACCTCCGGCCTGAATTGCGCAAGGCCGAAAGCGACCGCGCCGAAGGTCTGCGCCATGGCTTTCGCCGAAATCACCGCGAGTACCGGCACGCCGAATGTGGTTGCCAGATCTGCGCTGCTCGGCGTGCCGTCGAACAGACCCATCACGCCTTCGATCAGAATCAGATCCGCTTCGGCGGCCGCCTGCGCGAGCAGATTGCGACAGGCCGACTCACCCACCATCCACAGATCGAGCGACAGGACTGGCGCCCCGCTGGCACGCGCCAGGATCATCGGGTCGAGAAAGTCGGGGCCGGTCTTGAATACGCGCACGCGTCGCCCCTGTCGCCGATGGTAGCGAGCCAGACCCGCGGTAATCGTGGTCTTGCCTTGGCCCGACGCGGGCGCGCTAATGAACAGGGCGGGGCACGCGGACATCGCTCAGAACTCCACGCCACGCTGCGCTTTCACGCCTTGCTCGCGATACGGGTGCTTGACGATGCGCATTTCGGTGACGAGGTCGGCGGCTTCGATCAGCGCGTCCGGCGCGTGACGGCCGGTCACCACCACGTGCAGCATCGCCGCGCGCGCGTTCAGTACCGACAGTACTTCGTCGAGCGGCAGGTATTCGTATTTCAGCACGGTGTTCAGTTCGTCGAGGATCACCATCTGATAGTCGCCGCTTTCGATCATGCGACGTGCTTCGTTCCACCCTTTGCGCGCGGTGGCGATGTCGGCGTCGCGATTCTGCGTGTTCCAGGTGTAGCCGTCGCCCATCGTGACGAAGTCGCAATTGGCGATTGCGCCGAGGAAGTCGCGCTCCGACGTATGCAGCGCGCCCTTGATGAATTGCACGACGCCGAGGCGCATGCCGTGCCCGAGCACGCGCACGGCCATGCCGAACGCTGCGGTGGTTTTGCCTTTGCCGGTGCCGGTATTGACGATAAGCAGACCTTTTTCGACGGTGGCGCTGGCCTGCTTTTTCTCATGGCCCTCGCGCCGGCGTTCGGTCATGCGCTGATGGGATTCGGGATCGGTCTTCATGGGAGGTCCTGTTCTTGAGCGTCGGTGTTTGTGTGTTCGCGGGCGGGGCGGGCGGTGGTCGATGCTATCGCGACTGTGACGCCGGCGTGTACGGTTTTGCGCACGAGTAGCCGTGCGTTGGGGGTGTCGGCTGCAGACGAGGCAACTGGGGTAATTGATCCAACCGATGCATGGGCCGCACCAGGTACGCTGGCTGCACCAGATTCGGCCGCCGCAGCGAGCAAGGCGCACGGCTCACAGACGCCGTCTATGCCGAGATGCTCGCGTGCGGCCGCCGACGGATCGTCCACGGAGATCGCCGCAATTTGCTCGCGGCTGAACAGCTTCAGCGGCAGCGCATGACGTGCGCAGAATTCGAGTAAGCCGGCTTCCTGGGCTTTGACGTCGACCGAGGCGATCGTGCTGATTTCGTCGAATGGATGCGAGCCGAGCGTGGCACGTACAGCCGTTTCGATTTCCTCGGCGGAGCTGTGCAAACGACAACCGATACCGACCGTTAGCGTTTTCATTGCGTGTCCGCGGGGTTCGCTGCCAACATTCACCGCATGCCGCGCCAACGCCAGCGACGCCACACCGCCGATCACCACGATCGCCGGCGAGCCGAGCCCGGCGCGCGAGACCGTATCCGCGAACTCGCCGAGCCGCGCGAGCGCATGCCGTTGCTCGGGGCGCGTAGCCGATTCGATCGCCGCGCACGGCGTATCGGCGCTCATCCCGGCCGCGAGCAACGCGTCGACGATTTCGTTCAGCCGCCGCATGCCCATGTAAATCACCAGCGTCATCCGCGTGGCGACGAGCGCGGCCCAGTCCGGCTCGCCGCTGCCGGCGCCGTGTCCGGTGACGAACACCACACCTTGCGCGTGATCGCGATGCGTCACAGGAATGCCGATTGCCGCGGGCGCCGCAATCCCGGCGGTGATGCCGTTGATCACGTCCACGCGGATGCCCGCGGCATGTAGCGCTTGCTGTTCTTCGCCGCCACGGCCGAACACGAACGGATCGCCGCCTTTCAAACGGGCGACGCTGCGTCCCGCCTGCAGATGTTCGAGCATTTGCGCGACGATGCCGGCCTGCGGCGTCGACGGATGCCCGCCACGTTTGCCGACGTACACGACCAGCGCGTCGGCGCGCGCGAACTGCAGCACGTCGGGGTTCACCAGATCGTCGACCAGGACCACATCGGCTTGCGCCAACGCGCGCGTTGCCTTGAGCGTCATCAGTTCGACATCGCCGGGGCCGGCGCCGATCAGCCAGGCGCGGCTCATTGCGGCGTGCATGGCGTGCGCCATGTCGTGATAAACGGAAACGGATGAGGCTCGATGAGGCCGGAGGCGACGGAAATTGAGGTCATGCGGTGCTACGGATTACGCGCGACGAATAACGCTGCTCGCCGCGTTTCTCACAGGGAAACGCCAACGGCCGCGCGACGTCGTGCTTCAGCGCCTTCACATCCGTCCCTCGCGGATTCCGGCGGCCGGCAGCGTGACGTTCGCTGCCTCCGCGTCTGGCCGGTATCCGGGCTGGCGGCCTCATGCGTTTTGCCTTCCCGTCCGGATTCGTCGGACAGTGGCATCAAAAACGCATGCGCGATGCGAAAGCACCGCAGGTCGCTTACCGTTGCGGGGACAGCACAGGTTGAGCGCAGCGAGCGCGGCCTGTTTCCCGTTTAACTGCACATGCGAACGCATATGCGGGCACCAAACGCGCGCATACGATAGCACACGGCGGGCCGCGCCGGCACTGTGGAAAGGCCTTGCCGCAGCCCGCGGTTCCTTGACGGCACGGGGCGCTCGGCCTACACTCGCACGCACTTTGGTGCTCGCGTGCGCGCTCGTGCGCATGCAGTTAAACGGGAAACAGGGTGCCCACCTGCAATGGACCGGGTCAACCTGTGCTGCCCCCGCAACGGTAAGCGAAAAGCGGTGCGTTCAAGAGCGCCGCGGAGCCGGCTTCGATGTCCACGCGCAAGGCCGCGTCGGCATATAACCACTGGGCGAGAAACCACTCGTCCGGGAAGGGGAAGCGGCGCTTTCGCCAGCCCGGATACCGGCCAGACTACGAAGAACGACCATCGCGGGGATGCGGTGGCGCGTTCATGACCTCATTCTCGTTTTCTGTTTTTCGGTTGCCTCGGCAACGCCGTTGTTCGTCCCCGTGTCTGGTTAATGTCGTGGTTTGGGGCATGTGCCCCGTTTGCCCAACCTGTACACAATGCGCCGGCGTGCACGAGCAGCTCCTACGGATGGACCTCACGATGCAAACTCAAATGCGCAAGATCCCCGTCACCATCGTCACGGGCTTTCTCGGCAGCGGCAAGACCACGCTGCTGCGGCACATTCTTCAGCATGCGGGCGGCAAGCGCATCGCGGTGATCGTCAACGAGTTCGGCGAACTCGGCATCGACGGGGAAATCCTCAAGGGTTGCGGCATCGGCTGCGATGAAAACGGCGTCGAAACCGAAGGGCAACTGTATGAACTCGCGAACGGCTGCCTGTGCTGCACCGTGCAGGAAGAGTTTTTCCCGGTGATGGAAAAGCTGGTGGAGCGCCGCGAGCAGATCGATCATGTATTGATCGAGACGTCCGGCCTCGCATTGCCGAAGCCGCTGGTCCAGGCGTTCAACTGGCCGCAGATCAAGAATAGCTTTACCGTCGACGCGGTCGTTACCGTGGTTGACGGCCCGGCCGCGGCGAGCGGCCAGTTCGCCGACAACCCGGTCGCCGTGGATGCGCAACGCAAGGCCGATCCGAATCTCGATCACGAATCGCCGTTGCACGAATTGTTCGAAGACCAATTGTCGGCGGCCGATCTGGTGATTCTGAACAAAACGGATCTGCTCGACGACGCGCAGCAGGCTTCTGTCGAGGCCACCATCCGCGAAGAAATTCCGCCGCAAGTGAAGATCGTGCGCGCGCAGATGGGTCAACTCGACCTGCATACGCTGCTGGGCCTTGAAGCGGCGTCGGAAGAAACGATTCATCTGCGCCACGACCATCACGGTTCGGCCGAAGACGCCGATCACCATCACGACGAGTTCGATTCGGTGGTGGTGCACGCGAATGTTTCGTCGCGCGAAGCCGTGATCGCCGCGTTGCAGGGCCTCGTCGAAACCAACACGATTTACCGCGTGAAAGGGTTCGCGGCGTTGCCGGGTGCGGCGATGCGCTTGGTGATCCAGGGCGTGGGCCGTCGTTTCGATAGTTATTTCGACCGGCGCTGGCAAGCGGGTGAAACGGGCGCAGAGCAACAAAGCCGCTTCGTGCTGATCGGCGAAGACCTCGACCAGGCCGCGCTGCAACAGGCATTCGACGCTGCGTTGGGCGCCGTCGCGAACAGCGCCCAGCCGCAACAGGCGTAACCTGTCATGCATCTGCTGCGCACTACGCCGGGCGGTTTTGTCGACGATACACAGGGCGTGATCCGGATCGATCAACGGCCCGCCGATATCGTGGTGCTCAGCTCCGCGGATACCACGCTGTCGTTGCTCGCGAGCGTGTTTCCTCGTCTGGGCGCGGGTTTTCCGAGCGTGCGGCTTGCGAACGTCACGTATTTGCGGCAACCGGCTTCGGTCGATTTCTATGTCGAAGACGTGTTGCAGCATGCGCGTGTCGTGGTGGTCGATCATCTCGGCGGCGAGGCGTACTGGCCGTACGGCATCGAACAGGTGGTCGCGCTCGCCGAGCGCAAGCAGCAGACGCTCGCGATGTTCTCCGGCGATCTGCAGGAAGACCCGAATCTCCTCGCGCGCAGCACCGCCGACGCCGATCTGTGTCATCAGCTATGGCGCTATCTGCGTGAAGGCGGCCCGCAGAATGCCGAGGCGTTCCTGCGCTTTCTCGCGTACCGCGCGCTTGGCTGGGGGCGCGAGCCTGCGCTGCCGCGCGCGTTGCCTGCCGCGACGCTCTACCATCCCGAACGCGACACGCCGACCATTGCCGACTGGCAGGCGCGCTGGCGGGAGGGCGCGCCGGTCGCTGCGATTCTGTTCTACAAGGCGCATCTGCAAGCGGCCAACACGGCCGTGTTCGACGCCCTGATCGATGCGCTCGAAGCGCAAGGCCTGAATCCGCTGCCGATCGCGATTACCTCGCTTAAAGACGCGATGAGCCGCGACGTCGTACAGCAGTTGTGCGCGCAACATGATGTCGCGCTGGTGCTGAATACAACCGCATTCGCCGCGTCCGCTATCGATGACCCCGAGCCGCTTGCGCTCGCCGGCGACGCGCCGGTGATGCAGGTGATCCTGAGCGGCGGCAATCGCGAGGATTGGGTCAAGGACAATCAGGGCCTCAACTCGCGCGATATCGCCATGCATATTGCGCTGCCGGAAGTGGACGGCCGCATCATCACGCGGGCGATCAGCTTCAAGGGCCTCGCCTATCGTTGTCCGCATACCGAAGTCGACGTGGTCCGCTACCAACCGGACCTCGAACGCGTCGGCTTTCTGGCCGAATTGAGCCGCCGCTGGTGCCGTCTGCGCACGCTCGATAACGCGGACAAGAAACTTGCGCTGATCCTCGCCAACTATCCGATGAGCGAAGGGCGCATCGGCAATGGCGTAGGGCTCGACACCCCGGCCTCGGTGGTCGGCATTCTGTCCATGTTGCGCGATGAGGGATATCGCGTGGCCGAGCTGCTCGCCGACGGTGACGCGCTGTTGAAGAAGCTGACCGAAGGCGTGACCAACGATCCGGTCGTGCGTGACTTGCGGCCTGCGTTGCAAAGCCTCGCGCTCGACGACTATCTTGTGTACTTCAATGCGTTGCCCGCCGAAGCTCGCAATGCGCTGAACGCGCGTTGGGGCTCACCCGAGCAGGATCCGACACTGCGGCGCGGCCGTTTCATGATCGCGGGCTGGCGTTGCGGGCAGGTGTTCGTTGGGATTCAGCCGTCGCGTTCGCGCGAGCAGGGCGATTACGCGAGCTATCACGACGCTGAACTCGTGCCGCCGCATGCGTATCTGGCGTTCTATTTCTGGCTGCGTCATCAGTTCGGCATCGACGCGGTCGTGCATGTCGGCAAGCACGGCAATCTCGAATGGCTGCCCGGCAAGAGCGTCGCGTTGAGCGATGCCTGCTGGCCCGATCTGATTCTCGGCCCGATGCCGCATCTGTATCCGTTCATCGTCAACGATCCGGGCGAGGGCAGTCAGGCGAAGCGTCGCGCGCAGGCCGTCATCATCGATCACCTGATGCCGCCGCTCACGCGCGCCGAAAGTTACGGGCCGTTGCAGGACCTCGAGCGCCAGGTCGACGAATACTATGAAGCACTGATGGTCGACCCGCGCCGCTCGAAGCTGTTGAGGCGCACCATTCTCGCGACCATCGTCGAGCATAAGCTGCATGACGAGTTGAGTCTTGCGGAGCCGAACGGCCAGGACGATGAAGATGCGCTGCTGACGCGCGTCGATGCGTGGCTGTGCGAGTTGAAGGAGGCGCAGATTCGCGACGGCTTGCATACGTTCGGGCAGTCGCCTGAGGGTGTGCAGCGGCGCGATACGTTGCTGGCGCTGGGGCGCTTTCCGGTCGGCGATGGCCAGGGCGGCAAGGCTGGTTTGATCGACGCGTTGGCGCGCGATCTGCTGATGGATCATCTGTTCGATCCGTTGTCGGTGGACTGGGCTGCGGCGTGGGACGGTCCACGTCCTGAGGTATTGCAGCGGGTGAGCGATGCGCCCTGGCGGCATTGTGGCGATACACGCGAGCGTCTGGAACTGCTGGCGGCTGAGATGTTGCGTGAAGTGTGCGGCCATGAAACGTCCGATGCGGCGCCCGCAAGCGGAACTTTGCCGCAAGCCGAACGCGTGATCGAACGTCTGCGCAACGACGTATTGCCGCGGCTCGACGCCTGCGGTCCGCAGGAAATGCTGAACCTGAAGCGCGGCCTTGAGGGGCGTTTCGTGCCGCCGGGGCCGAGCGGTTCGCCGTCGCGCGGACGGCCCGACGTGCTGCCTACCGGCCGCAATTTCTATTCGGTCGATACGCGCGCAGTGCCGACGCAAGCGGCATGGTCGCTCGGTTTGAAATCCGCGCAGCAGTTGATTGAACGGCATTTGCAGGAGAAGGGCGACTATCCGCGCGCGATCGGCCTCTCGGTATGGGGCACCGCGACCATGCGCACCGGTGGCGACGATATCGCCCAGGCACTCGCTTTACTCGGCGTGCGGCCGAAGTGGGCTCCAGGCAGTCATCGCGTGACCGATTTCGAAATCATGCCGATCGAGGCCTTCGACCGGCCGCGTATCGACGTCACGTTGCGCGTATCCGGCTTTTTCCGCGATGCCTTCGCGAACGTGATGCATCTGTTCGACGCCGCCGTGCAGGCCGTGGCCGAACTCGACGAGCCCGAAGAACTGAACCCGATCCGCGCGCGTGTGCTGCGCGAACGCGACGTGCTGATTGCGCGCGGCATGGACGCCGCCGAGGCGCGCAAGCGTGCCGGCTGGCGCGTGTTCAGCGCGCGGCCTGGCGCTTATGGCGCGGGTCTGCAGGACATGATCGACTCGCAGCAATGGCAAACCGACGCCGATCTCGCGAACGCCTATCAGGCCTGGGGCGGTTACGCCTACACTCAGAAAAGCGCCGGCGAAGAAGCGCGCCAGGCATTCGGCACACGTCTCGCCGCAATGGACGTCGTGCTGCAGAACCAGGACAACCGCGAGCACGACCTGCTCGATTCGAACGATTACTACCAGTTCCAGGGTGGCATGGTCGCGGCTGTGCGGCACCTGACTGGCACTCAACCACAGATCTATCACGCGGATCACAGCAATCCGGCCGCGCCACGCGTGCGCACGCTGCATGAAGAGATCGCGCGGGTGGTCCGCTCGCGCGTGGTCAATCCGAAATGGCTCGATGGCGTGAAACGCCATGGCTACAAGGGTGCCGCCGAAATCGCGGCGACGGTCGACTATCTCTACGGCTACGACGCAACCGCGCGCGTGATCGCCGATCATCAATATGCGCTCGTCACCGACGCTTATCTGAACGACGCCGACACGCGCGAGTTCTTGCAACGGCACAATCCGCACGCCATGCATTCGATCTGCGAGCGTCTGCTCGAAGCGATGCAGCGCGGCTTGTGGCAGGCGCCCGGCGACTATCGCGCGCAAGTCGAACAGCATCTGCTCGCGAGCGAGCAGCAGATCGAAGGAATGCAAACATGAATGCTGCGACCCAACGGCTCGCTTTCCCCTTTGCCGCGCTGATTGGCCAGACGCCATTGCAGCAGGCGCTCCTGCTCGCTGCGATCGATCCTGGTCTGGGTGGCGTGCTGGTGAGCGGGCCCCGCGGCACGGCGAAGTCGACCGCGGCGCGCGCGCTCGCGGAGCTGTTACCCGAAGGGCAATTGGTGAATTTGCCGCTGGGCGCGAGTGAAGACCGCCTGATCGGCACGCTCGATATCGAAACCGTGCTGCGCGATGGCTCGGTGCGTTTTTCGCCTGGCTTACTCGCGAAAGCGCATCGCGGCGTACTGTATGTCGACGAGGTGAATCTGCTGCCCGATGCGCTCGTCGATGCGTTACTCGATGCGGCTGCCAGTGGAGTGAATACCATCGAACGCGATGGCGTCTCGCATAGTCACGATGCGAGCTTCGTGCTGATCGGCACGATGAATCCGGAAGAAGGCGAGTTGCGGCCGCAACTGATCGATCGATTTGGTTTGATGGTCGGGTTGCAGAACTGTTTTGAGCCACAGGTGCGTCAGCAGATCGTCAAGGCACGTCTGGCGTTCGATCTCGATCCGCAGGGTTTTCGTGCCGGCTATACGCAGCAACAGGAAACGTATGTTCAGCGGATTCATGCGGCACGTGAAGTGCTGCCGCAACTTGACTTCGACGACGCCGTGCATGCGCATGTGAGTGCGCTGTGCATCGACGCGGCGGTCGATGGGTTGCGTGCCGATCTCGTGATGTTGCGCGCGGCGCGGGCATTGGCGGCGCTGGAGCAGGCGGCTGCGGTGACGACGGAGCATGTCGAACGGGTCGCTGAGTCGGTGCTGATGCATCGGCGCCACGATCGCGAGACGCGTGCAGGTGGCGACGCACGTGAGAGTGAAGCGCCGCGGCAGGTTGTCGACGATGCGGATGCTGCGTCCTCGCCATCTTCACTAGATTCAACGTCAAGCGCCGCCGCTGCCGGCGATAGCGATTGGGGTTACTTGTCACCGCAGCCCGCAGGCGTCGCGCAGGTGAAAGGCGTCATTCCGCTCAACGCAAAAAAACGCTGAGCCATCGGAAGGGTGCCGCCGCTGACTCGCGCAGCGGTTTTCGATGGCGGCAAGGTGCCGGCGCAGGTCCGCGTAGCCGCTTGCAAGGTGCGCCGGGCAAGCGCATTGCATGGCTGCCGACGCTCATCGCAATGCGTCAGGACACGTTGCGCACCGAGCATCTGCGTTTCGCGCGAGAGGCGCCGCGGGGCGGGGTGCTGCATTGCTTTGTGCTCGATTGCTCCGGTTCCATGCTTGGCGGCCAACGCCTCGCGCTCGCCAAGGGTCTGCTGATCGCGTTGTTCGATCGCGCCAGTGCCGCTCGCGCCGAGGCGGCGCTGGTGTGTTTTGGCGGGGCTGGTGCCGATCTGCGCTTCGGTCCGGCTGTGCCGCGCTGGTGGAACGAGCGGTGGCTAAGACCGGTGGGCGGGGGCGGTGGGACGCCGTTAGCGTCCGGCGTACGTCATGCCGCGCAGGTGCTGGAGCGCAGCGTCCGACGCAAGCCCGCGCAGCAGCGCTGGCTGTGGATTCTGACCGATGGGCGCAGTGGCGATCAACCGACGCGGCCGCGACACGCGGATGAGGTGGTATTCGTCGACTTCGAGCGAGCGGCGATACGGTTGGGCCGTTGCCAGGCACTTGCCGATGCATGGGGCGCGGCGCTGTTTACGCCGGACGAACTGATCGCCTGAGTCTGAGCGACACGCGCGACGGCCGGCACGTTTTCGCGCGCTTATTTCAAACCGTTGGACCAGTACTGCACGTCGTCCTGGCGGTCGAATACGAAGACTTTCATCGCCATCTGCTGCGCGGCGTCGAGTTGATCGAGTTCGAGGCCGTGGGTCGACGGCTCGCCCGGCGCACTGCCTTTCTGCACGTTGCGGATGACTGCGGTGGTTTCGATCTCCGTTTGCATCTCCGCCGATTTGAGGCAGAAGGCGATGCGCAGTCGTTCGCCGACTGCACCCAGCGTCCACGAAGTGGCCAGCGACATGCCGAGTGCGCTGATGCTTTTGGCGAGGCCCAGACCGTCGTATGAGTCGCCGGTTTCGCCGATGCCGAAGCGCACCGCGAGGTGCGCGTGGACGCGGATCGACTTGCGTTCGCGCAGGCGGCGGATCACACCGGGCTTCGATAGCACTACGTAGTCGAATGGGGCGCAGCACACGGCCTCGACTGTGCAGACGAAACGAAACACGGCATGGCTTGCTATGGCGACGATCTCGATGTTTTCACCGAGGCGCAGCGGGAGGATGCGGCCGTCTTGCAGTGGCGGCGTGACGAAGAGCGCATGGTTGGGCGCGAAACCGATGATGCGGCATGGATGCATCGGGGCACCGCTGCCGAGCTGCGACCGTACGCCGATTAATGCACCTATCGTCAGGTGCATGTCTTTTAGTGTGAGGTTGCCGGCGGTGTCGGCGGGGTGGTCGGTTTGGGACTCCGGTTGTGGGGCCTTTGCCAGCAGGTCGCCGCGGTGCGGGTGGAAGTTGTCGAAGCGGAATTTGCGCTCGTCCGTGGTCGCCAGGATGGTGCCGTCGGCGAAGAGGAGCGTGCCGTCGGAGTCTGCGATTGGCCAGTCGAGAGGGGTGCCTACTGGTACGGCTTCCAGAGTCAACGACGGTGTTGGGGCCGCGGCTTGAGCTTCGGCTTGGGCTTCTGTCTGGTTTTCCATGGTCGGCGGCTAAATATGTGGCGGGATTACTTGTTTACGGCTGTGCTGGGCGGGAGCTTTAGGGGTTGTTTGTCTAGGGGCTGTGGTTTTCCTTGATTTGTTAGTGGTCTATTGGCGTTGCCCCTGTGCGGGGCGGCACCTACTTTTCTTTGCCGGCTGCAAAGAAAAG
>NZ_JALOCP010000067.1:0-23114 GCF_030511745.1 Paraburkholderia sp. SECH4 | reverse complement strand
TACTTCTCTTTGCAGCCGGCAAAGAGAAGTAGGTGCCGCCCCGCACAGGGGCAACACTAATAGACCACTAACAATGCAAGGAAAGGCACCAAAGCCAGAACAAGGAAAGGCACCAAAGCCAGAACAAGGAAAGGCCAAAGCGCTAAGAACACAGACAAACAAGACGCGCCGCAGGCCCCAATCTATATCGAAAAAGCGACCCAAAACTTGCTAAATCGCGGCAGCGCTCACCGCGTGTCACGCACCTTACAAACCCATATCCCCCGCAAAACCAAGCCCTGCCAGCACCAAGCCGTGGCAAACGGCCGATTGCTGCACCGCAGCACCCCCTCCGTCTCCCTTTGAGAAATTAATTTCCGCTTGCGAGACTCCGCGTCATGCCGGATGAGTCGGGCAGGCATGACCCGCCCCCATCCATGACATCCTCAATAAAACCTGGATGGAGACACGCGTGTTCCTTTACGGCTTTGGTCCGGTGTTGCTGGCCGGCACGATCCAGACGATCGAGCTGTCCGTCCTGTCGCTGGCAGCCTCCGTGCTGCTCGGCCTCGCGGGCGCGGCGGCGAAACTCTCCTTCAACCGCCCGCTCAGGGCGATCGCAACCGGCTATACGACGCTGATCCGCTCGGTGCCCGACCTCGTGCTGATGCTGCTGCTGTTCTACAGCATCCAGATCGCGGTCAACAATCTCACCGATGCGCTCAATCTGCCGCAGTTCGATATCGATCCGTTCGTGGCCGGCGTGCTGACGCTCGGCTTCATCTACGGCGCGTACTTCACCGAAACCTTCCGCGGCGCGTTTCTCGCCGTGCCGCGTGGCCAGCTCGAAGCGGGCAGTGCGTACGGCATGAGCGGCGCGCGGGTGTTCAGGCGCATCCTGTTTCCGCAGATGATGCGTTTCGCGCTGCCAGGCATCGGCAATAACTGGCAAGTGCTGGTCAAGGCCACGGCGCTGGTGTCGATCATCGGTCTCGCCGATGTCGTCAAAGCCGCCCAGGACGCCGGCAAGAGCACCTTCAACATGTTTTTCTTCATTCTGGTCGCCGCGCTGATCTATCTGGCGATCACCACCGCGTCGAATCTCGTGCTGATCTGGCTGGAAAAGCGCTATTCCATCGGCGTGCGCCACGCGGAGCTCTAAGACCATGATCGACATTCTCAATCAATTCTGGCGCGCGTTCCTGTACTGGGACGGTCAACGTATGTCCGGTCTGGCGGTCACGCTGTGGCTGCTGGTGGCGTCGATCGGGATCGGCTTTTTCATGGCGATTCCGCTCGCGGTGGCGCGCGTATCGAAGAAGCGCTGGTTGTCGACGCCGGTGCGTCTCTACACTTACGTGTTTCGCGGCACGCCGTTGTACGTGCAACTGCTGCTGATCTACACCGGCATGTACAGCCTTGAATTCGTGCGCTCGCATCAACTGCTCGACGCGTTTTTCCGCAGCGGCTTTCACTGCGCGATTCTCGCTTTTGCCCTGAACACCTGCGCGTACACCACCGAGATTTTCGCCGGCGCGATCCGTTCGACTTCGCACGGCGAAGTGGAAGCGGCCCGTGCTTACGGGATGAGCTGGTTCACGATGTACCGCCGCATTGTGATACCGTCCGCGCTGCGCCGGGCGCTGCCGTTGTACAGTAACGAAGTGATCCTGATGCTGCACGCCACCACGGTCGCGTTTACGGCCACGGTGCCGGACATCCTGAAGGTGGCGCGTGATGCGAATTCCGCCACGTATCAGTCGTTCGATGCGTTCGGCCTCGCGGCGCTGATTTACCTGGTGGTGTCGTTTGGGCTGGTGGCCTTGTTCCGCCGCGCGGAGCGTCACTGGCTGGGTTACCTGGCGGTGCGCACGCACTGAGTAGGCATGTTTCGATTGAGCGGCGCGGCGGGTTCGCGCCGTCACGTAGATTGATCCGTATTTTCAAAGGGAGAGCATCTTGCTCCACACGACTCAAACCGAAGCTTGCAAGCTCGCCGTCCAGGACATCCACAAGCGCTACGGCGACAATGAAGTGCTCAAAGGCGTGTCGCTGAACGCCAACAAGGGTGACGTGATCAGCATCATCGGCGCGAGCGGATCGGGCAAGAGCACCTTCCTGCGCTGCATCAATTTTCTCGAGCGGCCGAACGCGGGGCAGATCGTCGTCGACGGCGAAATGGTCAAGACCAAAGCCGACCGCGCCGGCAATCTGGAAGTGGCCGATCACAAGCAGCTGCAACGCATCCGCACGAAACTGGCGATGGTGTTCCAGCACTTCAACTTGTGGGCGCACATGAACGTGATCGAGAACATCGTCGAAGCACCGATTCATGTGCTCGGCATGTCACGTCGCGAAGCCGAAGAACGGGCGCGCGAATATCTCGAGAAGGTCGGTCTCGCGCCGCGTCTGGAAAAGCAGTATCCGTCGCATTTGTCGGGCGGTCAGCAGCAACGGGTCGCCATTGCGCGTGCGCTGGCGATGAACCCCGATGTCATGCTGTTCGACGAACCCACTTCCGCGCTCGATCCCGAACTGGTCGGCGAAGTGCTGAAGGTGATGCAGAAGCTCGCCGAAGAAGGCCGCACGATGATCGTCGTGACGCACGAAATGGGTTTCGCGCGCAACGTGTCGAACCATGTGATGTTCCTGCACCAGGGCCGCACGGAAGAAGAGGGCTTGCCCGCTGAAGTGCTGACCACGCCGCGCAGCGAACGGCTCAAGCAGTTCCTGTCCGGCAGCCTGAAGTAACGCGCGGCTCGCGCATCCCGCGTTTTACTGACAAGTGATGGCTCGCACGTCCAACCCGGCTCGCACCACGCAGGTCGCCATCGTCGCCTTGCCGCCGGTGTCGATGTCGGGCGTGGGGCCGATTGTCGACGCGCTCAATCTCGCCAACGAAATCGACGGCCGGGCGCTGTACCGCGTGCAGGTGTGTTCGTGGGACGGCCGCGCGGTGCCCTTGTCGGGCGGCGCGCAATGGCCGGCCGATGCCGCCTTCGGCGATGCCATTTCGTGCGACTGGCTGATCATCGTCAGCGAACGGTTCCAGCAATTCGCGGACTACCGGCTGTTTCTGGCAAGTCTGTCGCGCGTCGGGCAGCGCACGCCGCTCGTCACCGGCATTCATCACGGCGTCTGGTGGCTGGCGATGGCGGGGCAGTTGTCCGGCTATCGCGTGAGCGTCAACTGGGAAACCTATCAGCAGTTCTCCGAGCAGTTCGAGCGCTCGATCGTCACTCAACAAATTTTCGAAATCGACCGTGATCGCGCCACCTGCGCGGGCGGTCAGGCGACCGTCGACTTCATGCTGGCGATGATCGGCCGCGATCACGGGCCCGAATTGGCGGACCGGATTGCGGACACGCTGGGCGTCGGCGTGTTGCGCGCGGGTGAGGAGCGTCAGCGCATTCCGTTCGTGACCGCGCCGGGCGAGCGTCATCCGCGTCTGAACGATGCGCTCATGCTGATGGAAGCGAATATCGAAGACCCGCTGACCACCGACGAAATCGCCGGTCTCGTCGGTGTCTCGCGGCGTCAGTTGGAGCGCCTGTTTCGTCAGTACCTCGGCTCGATGCCGTCCAAATACTATCTGGGGCTGCGGCTTTCGAAAGCGCGCACGCAATTGCAGCGCACCAGCAAATCGGTGGTGCAGATCAGCCTTGCTTGCGGGTTTTCGTCGGCGGCGCACTTTTCGAATGCTTATCGCGAACGCTTTGGTGTCACACCACGCGAGGATCGTCGTAACTGGATCGACAAGCAGACCGGTGCGACCGGCGCCGCGGCCAGTGAGCCGCGACCGGCCGCGTTGATCGAACGGCCCGACCAGGCGGAATAAGCGGCCGGAAAGCGCGCAGTCTGCAAGCTGCACGCGACATATCCGCCCGGAAGCTCATAGAAAGCGTCGCGTATGCGCAAGACGTATCGCGTGCGGTTTCCTACACTACGTGTATTACCTCTCACCTGTAACGAGGATTCGCCATGAACGACCTGACTGTGACACGCCAGACCTTCGACGAAGTGATGGTGCCGGTGTTTTCGCCCGCCGCCTTCGTGCCGGATCGCGGTCTCGGCTCACGCGTCTGGGATACGCAAGGCCGCGACTATATCGACTTCGCCGGCGGTATTGCCGTCACCGCGCTCGGTCATGCGCATCCTGAACTGCTGAAAGTCCTGCACGAGCAGGGCAGCAAGCTGTGGCACATCGGTAACGGCTACACCAACGAGCCGGTACTGCGTCTTGCCAAACGTCTCGAAGACCTGACTTTCGCCGACCGCGCATTCTTCGCCAACTCGGGCGCGGAAGCGAACGAAGCGGCCTTGAAGCTGGCGCGCCGCGTCGCGTTCGAGCGTCATGGCGCCGATAAGGTCGAAATCATCTCGTTCACGCAGTCGTTCCATGGCCGTACGTTCTTCACGGTGAGCGTCGGTGGCCAGCCGAAGTATTCGGAAGGCTTCGGCCCGGTGCCGGCCGGCATCATCCATCTGCCTTACAACGATATCGAAGCGGCGAAGAAAGCAATCGGCGCGAAGACTTGCGCGGTGATCGTCGAGCCGATCCAGGGCGAGGGCGGTGTGATCCCGGCCGATCCGGCATTCCTGAAGGCGCTGCGCGAAGCCTGCGATGAGCACGGCGCACTGCTGATTTTTGACGAGGTACAAACGGGTGTGGGCCGCAGCGGCCATTTCTACGCCTATCAGGACACTGGCGTGACGCCGGACATCCTGACCACCGCGAAGGCGCTCGGCAACGGTTTCCCGATCGGCGCGATGCTGACCACCACCGAACTGGCCGCGCACTTCAAGGTCGGCGTGCATGGCACGACCTACGGCGGCAATCCGCTGGGCGCGGCGATCGCGGAGAAGGTGGTCGAGCTGATCAGCGATCCGAAGGTGCTCGAAGGCGTGCGTACCCGCAGCGAAGCATTGAAGGGCCAACTCGCGAAGCTCAACGAACGCTTCGGTTTGTTCAAGGAAGTGCGTGGCAAGGGTCTGTTGATCGGTGCTGAATTGACCGATGCGTTCAAGGGCCGCGCTAAAGATTTCGTCACGGCTGCGGGTGAGCACGGCGTGATTATGCTGATGGCGGGTCCGGACGTGCTGCGTTTCGTGCCGTCGCTGATCATGCCGCTCGACGATATGTATGAAGGCTTCGCGCGTCTGGCGAAGGCGATCGAAGAGATCGTCGGCGCAAAGACTGAAGCCGCGTCGAAGTGAACCACGGCACCGCGCTAAAGCACTGAATCATGCGTCACATTCAACAGGAACGATGATGCTCTTCGTACGCCCCGGCCGCCTCGCCGATCTCGATGCGCTCGAACATATGGCGCGCACCGCGCAACCGGTGCTGCATTCGCTGCCGCACGACCGGGGCGCGCTCGAAGCGCGCGTCGCGTTGTCGGAAGACTCGTTTCGCGCGGATGTCGATTTTCCGGGCGAGGAGTTCTATCTGTTCGTGCTCGAGGATGCGGAAAGCGGCAAGCTGATGGGCACGGCGAGCATCGTCGCCGCAGCCGGTTACTCTGACCCGTTCTACGCGTTTCGCAATGACGCGCTGATTCATGCGTCGCGTGAGTTGCACGTGAATCGCAAGATTCACGCGCTGACCATGTCGCATGAATTGACCGGCAAGAGCCGGCTGGCGGGCTTTTACATCGACCCGTCGCTGCGTGGCGATGCGGCCGCGCATCTGATGTCGCGGGCGCGGATGATGTATATCGCCGCCAATCGCAAGCGCTTCACGCCTGAAGTGTTCTCGCTGCTGCTCGGCGTGACCGACGACTCAGGTGTGTCGCCGTTCTGGGAAGCGGTGGGGCGCAAGTTCTTCGGCCGCAATTTCGCCGACATCGAAATCGAATCGGGCGGACGCAGCCGCACCTTTATCGCCGAAGTGATGCCGACCTATCCGATCTATGTGCCCTTGCTGCCGGAAGCGGCGCAGCGCGTGCTCGGCGAACCGGATTCGAAGGCACTGCTCGCGTATGACATTCACCTCGAAGAAGGCTTCGAGACGGACCGCTTTATCGACATTTTCGACGCGGGCCCGGTGTTGACCGCGCAGGTGGATCGCAGCGCCTGCGTGACGCGTAATGAAACACGTGTGGTGCGCGAAGCCGGCGCGGCTGCCGAGGGCTCGACCTATCTGATCGCGCACAACGGTGTGGACGGTGAGTTCCGCTGTGTGCTCGATACGTTGTCGGGCGAAAAGACGACCGGCGCATCGTTGTCGCATGCGGCGCGCGCCGCACTTGGCGTGCAGGAGGGCGACGCGGTACGCTGCGTGCCGCTGCATCAGCCGCATCAGGAAGAATTGACGGGAGACGCACGATGATCGTCGTTCGTGTTGTGCAACGAGGCGATGTGGACGCGCTCATGCGGCTCGCGCAGGAGACCGGTCCCGGTCTCACCACCTTCAAGCCGGATCGCGATGCATTGGCGGCGCGCGTTGAGCGTGCCCGCCGCACGATGGAAGACAAGGCCGAGCCGCACGAAGCCGGTTACTTCTTCGTGATGGAAGACACCGACACCGGCGACGTGGCCGGCGTATGCGGCATCGAAACGTCAGTCGGCCTGCAGCAACCGTTCTACAACTATCGCGTGAGCACGGTGGTGCACGCGAGCCAGGACCTCGGCATCTGGACGCGCATGCGCGCGCTGAACATTTCGCATGACCTGACGGGTTACGCCGAAGTGTGCTCGCTGTTCCTGAGCCCGCGTTACCGCACGAGCGGCGTCGGCGGTTTGCTGTCGCGTTCGCGCTTCATGTTTCTCGCGCAGTTTCGCGAGCGCTTTCCGCAGCGTTTGTGCGCGGAATTGCGCGGCCATTTCGATGCGGAAGGCACTTCGCCATTCTGGCGTGCGGTCGGCTCGCATTTCTACCAGATCGATTTCAATGCGGCGGACTATCTGAGCTCGCACGGCCGCAAGGCGTTTCTCGCCGAACTGATGCCGCGTTATCCGGTGTATGTCGAACTGCTGCCGGAAGAAGCGCAGGAATGCGTCGGCCTCACGCACAACGACACGATTCCGGCGCGCCGCATGCTCGAATCGGAAGGGCTGCGCTACGAGAATCACGTCGATATCTTCGATGCGGGCCCAGTGCTCGAATGCCATATCGCCGACTTGCGCACGGTGCGCGAAAGCGTGGTGGTGCAGGTCGAGATCGCCGACGTGCCGGCGGGCGCGCCGCAGGATGCACCGCGTTCGATGGTATCGAATACGTCGCTGGGCGATTTTCGCGTGGGCGTGGCTGCGGGCGTGCCGCAAGACGGCGTGTTCCGCATGAGCGCCGCCGAGGCGGCCGCACTCGACGTCAAGGCAGGCGACCCGGTTCGGGTGCTGCCGCTGAAACACAAACAAGGATGATCATGAGCGAGCTTTTCATCGACGGCGAATGGGCCGCCGGCACAGGACCCGCATTCGCGTCGCGCAACCCGGGTACGGGCGCGACGGTGTGGGAAGGCAACAGCGCCTCGGCGGATGACGTCGATCGTGCAGTGCGCAGCGCGCGCCGTGCGTTTGCGGCGTGGTCGGCCTTGAGCCTTGACGAGCGTTGCGGCGTGGTGCGCCGCTTCGCCGCGCTCGTGACGGAACGCAAGGAAGCACTGGCCGAAGCGATCGGCCGCGAGACCGGCAAACCGCTGTGGGAAGCCCGCACTGAAGCCGCTTCGATGGCGGCGAAGGTCGAGATTTCGATTCAGTCGTACAACGAGCGCACCGGCGAAAAGCGTTCACCGATGGCCGACGGCACTGCCGTGCTTCGGCATCGTCCGCATGGTGTGGTGGCGGTGTTCGGGCCGTATAACTTCCCGGGGCATTTGCCGAACGGGCATATCGTGCCGGCGCTGATCGCGGGTAACGCGGTTGTGTTCAAGCCGTCCGAACTCGCGCCGGGCGTGGCGGCCCTCACGGTGCAGATCTGGCGCGATGCGGGCTTGCCCGCCGGCGTGCTGAACCTTGTGCAAGGCGAGAAAGAGACGGGCATTGCACTTGCCAATCATCGACAGATCGACGGCTTGTTCTTCACGGGTAGTTCGGATACCGGAACATTGCTGCACAAGCAATTCGGCGGCCGTCCGGAGATCGTCCTCGCACTGGAGATGGGCGGCAACAATCCGCTCGTGATTGGACCGGTGGCGGATGTCGATGCCGCTGTGCATCACACGATTCAGTCGGCGTTTCTGTCGGCGGGGCAGCGTTGTACGTGCGCGCGCCGTATCTTCGTACCAAATGATGCGTTCGGTGACCGCTTTATAGAGCGCCTGACCGAAGTGACTTCGCGCATCAGCGTCGGCGAATACAACACCGATCCGCAGCCGTTCATGGGCGCTGTCATTTCCGCGCGAGCGGCTTCGCGTCTGGTTGCGGCGCAAGAGCGTCTGCTGGCCGACGGCGCGAAAGCACTGCTGAAGATGGAGCAGCGCGATCCGAAACTCGGCTTCGTCACGCCCGCGATTCTCGACGTGACCGCCGTGAAGGACCTGCCGGACGAAGAGCATTTCGGACCGCTGGCGCAGATCATCCGCTACGGCACGTTCGACGAGGCGCTCGACAAAGCCAACGATACCGAGTTCGGCCTCTCCGCCGGTCTGCTCGCCGACGACGAAGCCCTGTGGACGCATTTCCAGCGCACCATTCGCGCGGGCATCGTCAACTGGAACCGGCCGACTAATGGTGCATCGTCGGGCGCGCCGTTCGGTGGTCCGGGACGTTCCGGCAATCACCGCCCGAGCGCGTTCTATGCTGCCGACTACTGCGCGTATCCGATGGCGTCCGTCGAAAGCGCGCAACTGCAAATGCCCGCGAGCGTTTCGCCGGGCCTTCAATTCTAAGGATCGACGATGCAAGCCACTGAAGCCAATTTCGACGGTCTCGTCGGCCCGACCCACAATTACGCCGGGCTCTCGTTCGGCAACGTTGCGTCGCAGAACAACGAGAAGTCGGTCGCAAATCCGAAGGCCGCTGCCAAGCAGGGCCTGCGCAAGATGAAGCAATTGGCCGACCTCGGCTTTCATCAAGGCGTGTTGCCGCCGCAGGAGCGTCCTTCGATGCGTCTCTTGCGCGAACTCGGCTTTTCGGGCGATGACGCGACGGTGATCGCACGCGTCGCCAAAGACGCCCCCGAGTTGCTGGCGGCGGCGAGTTCGGCTTCGGCGATGTGGACCGCGAATGCGGCGACGGTGAGTCCGTCGGCCGACACGCACGACGGTCGCGTGCACTTCACGCCGGCCAATCTGTGCAGCAAGCTGCATCGTGCGATCGAGCACGAATCGACGCGCCGCACCTTGCGCGCGATTTTCAGCGACGCGGATCGTTTCGCGGTGCATGAAGCGCTGCCCGGCACGCCGGCACTCGGCGACGAAGGCGCGGCGAATCACACGCGTTTTTGCTCGGAATACGGCACACGTGGCGTCGAATTCTTCGTGTACGGACGCAGCGAATATCGCCGCGGACCGGAGCCGAAGCGTTTTCCCGCACGTCAGACCTTCGAGGCGAGCCGCGCGGTCGCGCATCGTCACGGTCTGGCAGAAGCGGCCACGGTGTACGCACAGCAGAACCCCGACGTGATCGATGCGGGTGTGTTCCATAACGACGTGATCGCTGTCGGCAACCGTAATACGCTGTTCTGCCATCAACTCGCGTTCGTCGAACAGAACGCGGTGTACGACGAACTGCGCACGAAGCTCACTGGGCTGAAGGCCGAGTTCAACGTGATCGAAGTGCCCGATGCGCAAGTGAGCGTGTCCGACGCGGTCACGTCGTACCTGTTCAACAGCCAGTTGCTGACGCGCCCGGACGGCAAGCAGGTGCTGGTGGTGCCGCAGGAATGCCGCGAAAACGCGCGCGTGGGTGCATACCTTGACGAATTGACCTCGCACACCGGTCCGATCGACGACGTGCTCGTGTTCGATCTGCGCGAAAGCATGAAGAACGGCGGCGGCCCGGCATGTTTGCGTCTGCGCGTGGTGCTGAACGATACCGAGCGCGCTGCAGTGACGCCTGGCGTGTGGATCAACGACAAGCTGTTCGGTCGCCTCGACACCTGGATCGAAAAGCACTATCGCGATCGTCTCGCACCGTCCGATTTGACCGATCCGCAATTGCTCGCCGAGTCGCGCACTGCGCTCGACGAACTGACGCAGATTCTCGGCCTCGGTTCGCTATATGACTTCCAGCGCTGAGCACGGCATGCCGGTTTCGATGCTCGACGATTTCCTTGCCTACACGTTGGCGGGGACGCGGCCTGGCGCGCAGGAAGCGCAGGGTGTGTGCGGCAACAACGACAACGCCGTGCGCTGGTCATGGCTCGACGACGGCGTGCTGCTCATGGAGCCCGCGGTGCGGGATGACGGCACCCGCAGCGTGCTCGTCTCTGCCGGCGTGCATGGCGATGAAACCGCGCCAATTGAACTGCTGTCGTACCTCGTTCGCGATATCGCACAAGGCGATGCCGCGCTGACGTGCCGTTTGTTGGTGATTCTCGGCAACGTCGACGCCATGCGCGACGCGTGCCGGTATCGCGACGACGATCTGAACCGCCTCTTCAGCGGCCGTCACGAGCAGGTGCCGCACAGCCACGAAGCGCCGCGCGCGGCGGCGTTGGAGCGTGCGGCCACGCAGTTCTTTGCCGCGGCGTCGCAGGAGCCGGGGGGCCGTTGGCACGTCGACATGCATACGGCGATCCGCCCCTCGGCTTTCGAGCAATTCGCCTTGTTGCCGCACACCGGCAAGCCGTTTTCGCGCGCCATGTTCGAATGGCTCGGCGAAGCGCGCATCAGCGCCGTCCTGCTTCATACGACCAAGGGCAACACGTACTCGCACTTCACCGCGCAGGCATGTGGCGCCGAAGCGTGCACGCTCGAACTCGGCAAGGTGCGCCCGTTCGGTCAGAACGATCTGGCGCGTTTCGCCGGCGCGGATGAAGCGCTGCGTCATCTGCTGGCCGGTACAAAGAACGGCAACGTGCCCGCGGCAATGCCGCGCGTGTTCACCGTGATCGACCAGCTTACCAAGCAGAGCGACGCATTCGAATTGCTGGTGGCCACGGATGTGCCGAATTTCACGCCCTTCGTGAAAGACACCGTGCTCGCACGCGATGGCGATTATCACTACACCGTGCGTCACGATGAGGAACGCCTTGTGTTTCCGAACGCAACAGTCAAGCCTGGCTTGCGCGCGGGTTTGCTGGTGGTCGAGACGACGCAGGACACATTGTCCAGTCTCGTTTAGACGCGTCATTGCAGAGCAGAACGTTGCGCGCCTTTGCGCGCAACGTCTCATACCAGACCGCTTACGCGGCTTGCGTCGCGGTCTCGCTGACCAATCCTTCTACCACCATCGCCTCACGTACCTTCGGCCGCGCGGCCACGCGGGCCAGATACGCGCTGAGGTGCGGATACGGGCCTAGATCCACCGACAGCATCCGCGCCCAGCTCAACACCGTGAATGCGTACGCATCGGCGACCGAGTACTGTCCCGTGAGATAGTCGCGCGACGTGAGTACACCCTCGAGTTCGCTGAAGCGTGTAGCGAGTTTCGTGCGGCATTCGAGCTTCGTCGATTCGGCTGTCTCCTGATGCCATAGCCACGGGCTAAAGGTCTTGTGCAATTCCGTGCTGATATAGGTGAGCCATGCGACCGCTTCGAGCCGCTGCGGCGTCCCGGTGGCCGGTAACAGGGCGCGCGCCGGCGCAAGATCGGCGATGTATTGCAACAGCGCGGCGCCCTCGGTATGGCGCGAGCCGTCGTCGAATTCGACGAGTGGCACATAACCGCGCGGCGAGATCGCGTAGTAGTCGTCGCCATTGGCGAGCTTGTGCGTTTGCAAGTTGACCTTGACGGTTTCGAAGTCGAGTCCGGCTTCGCGCAGGGCAATGTGAACGGCCAGCGAGCAGGCGCCCGGTGAGTAATAGAGTTTCATGGTGTCACCGCTATAAACGAGAGTGAAGTCCCGGCAGGTGCCGGTGGCAAGGCTCGTCGGCCGACAAGTCGATGTGGTAAAAGTAGCCCGGATCGCATTCAGAATAAACAGGCGGCTTGCCAAACCATGCGTGCAAAAACGCAATACGAACTGACTTCGGCGGATACCCAGACCATTCTTGCGCTGGTGCGCGCCGGCACGCTGGCCGAGGCCGCGCAGCGCCTGGGTATCGACGCTTCGACGATTTTTCGCTCCGTGCAGCGGATTGAACGCGGGCTCGGGCAACGTCTGTTCGAGCGTTCGCGCAGCGGTTATCGCGCGACGCCGCTCGGTGCGCAACTGGCGCGCCACGCCGAGCGCATCGAAAGCGAGCTGGCGGCAGCGCGCTCGACCGTGCAGGCGAGCAGTGACCGCGTCAGCGGCGCGGTTCACGTGACGACCACCGATACCGTGCTCTACGGCCTCCTGCTGCCCGCGCTGCATGATTTCGCGGCGCTGCATCCGGCGTTGTCGTTCGAATTGACCGCCACCAACAGCCTCGCGAGCCTGACCAAACGCGACGCCGATATCGCCGTGCGCGCCACGCGCCGAGCGCCGGATCATCTGGTCGGCAAACATGTGGGCCCGCTGCGCATCGCCGTGTTTGCCGCGAAGGGGAGCGCTATCCGGGCGAGCGATGCCGAAGCGCTGTCGCGCTGCGATTGGGCAGCACCGGACAGTTCGCTCGGCGATCATCCTTCGGTTCTGTGGCGCAAGCGCCATTGCCCGACGGTCGAGCCACGCTACAAGACCAATAGCGTGATGGCGGTGTTCGAGCTGGTGGTGCGCGGCTTCGGCGTCGGCATCTTTCCCACCTTCCTCGCGCGTGAGCGCGACGATCTCGTGCAACTGACCCCGCCGCTCGACGAAGCCGAATCGCAGGTCTGGGTGCTGGCGCATCCGGAGTCGCGTCATCTGCCGCATGTCGCGGCGGTCTACACGCATCTGTCGGAGCGGCTCGGCAGCGATTTCGCGGCCGGCGACGGTGCGGTCTGACGTGCATCGGAGTGCGTGCCGGCTTGCCTGAGCGCGACACGAAGTTGCACCTTTAAGCGCGCGTTATCCGGTTCGCCAAACGAGCCGGGCAAAGGGGCGCCCACAGGGCCGCTTACAGGGCCGCCTGCAGGACCGCGATTCGAAGCCTGTACAATCCCGCCCTCGCGGCTGTTGCGCTGCACCACACTGGCCGCACGAGTTTGAATCGCATTTTTGGCGCGGCAATCATGCTCGCCCGGATTCGGCTCCGTCTTATTCAATACCGTAGAGGAACACCCGTAATGAAGATGAATTGGCGAAACATGGCTGCGCGCGCGCTGTTCGCGACGGCAACGGTAGCGGCAGGGTCCGCATCGGCGGCGGATATCAAGGAAGTGCGGTTCGGCGTCGAGGCGTCGTATGCGCCGTTCGAATCGAAGTCGCCCTCGGGCGAGCTGCAAGGTTTCGATATCGACATCGGCAATGCCGTGTGTGCAAAGCTGAAGGCGAAATGCGTGTGGGTCGAGAACTCGTTCGACGGCCTGATTCCGGCGTTGGAAGCGCGCAAGTTCAACGCGATCAACTCGGACATGACGATCACGGAACAGCGCCGCCAGGCCATCGACTTCACCGATCCGATCTACACGATCCCGAATCAGATGATCGCGAAGAAGGGCAGCGGTCTGCTGCCTACGGCGGCCTCGCTCAAGGGTAAGCACGTCGGCGTGCTGCAAGGCACGATTCAGGAAACGTATGCGAAGGCGCGCTGGGCGCCGGCTGGCGTCGACGTCGTGCCGTATCAGACCCAGGACCAGATCTACGCCGACCTCGCATCGGGCCGTCTGGACGCTGCATTCCAGGACGCGGAAGCGGCTTCGAAGGGCTTTTTGAAGAAGCCGCAAGGCGCAGGCTTCGACTTCGCCGGCCCGGCCGTCAGTGACGAGAAGCTGCTCGGCGCGGGCGTGGGCTTCGGCATCCGCAAGGGCGACAAGGCGTTGAAGGACGCCGTGAATCAGGCGCTGAAGGAACTGAAGGCCGACGGCACGATCGACCGCTTCGCCGCGAAGTACTTCGACGTGAAGGTCGTGTTGAAGTAAGGCGTTGGGTGTTTTGCCTGAATGGCTTTGCTTGAATGGTTTTGCTTGAGACAACCGGCCGCTTGATGCGGCCGGTTGTTTTTTGAGGCGGCGGTTGATGCGCCGCCTGTCTGATGCGCGTCTGGTGCATGGTGCTGTGTGTTTCATGCGCTTCATGCATGTCGCGCACGCCGCACCGCGACACTCGGTCAGCGCACGTTCGCTTCAGGCTGATCGAGATAGTCGAACACCACTTCACCGAGTCCTAGCGTCAGATCGGCAAGCAGATGCCGTGCCTCGACGATTTCGAGCACCGGCAATTCCGCGACCGGCGCCAGGGCATGGTGTGCCAGTTCGAGCGAGGCGGGACCCGTCCATGCACCTTTAAGGGTGATGTCTTGCAGGTAGTAGCGCACCAGTTCGCAAATGCGCGGCGTGCCGTCCACGTGCGGAATGACTTTCAGCAGGAAGTTCGGCGTCTCCAGACGCTTCTGTTGCTGCGCGAGATCCAGTTGCCGATGCTTGTAGCCCATCGTGCCGGTGGCGATGCGCACGGGGCCGTAATCGAGCGTGCCGACGAGCGTGTCGGTATGGACTTCCAGCACCGGCGAGGCGAGCTTCTTCGGAAAGCCCCACAACTCGCGGCCGCCGGCGATCGGCGGATGGTCGTCCAGATACATCGCCAGCGTGTAACCACCTGCCACGCCGTTGTACGACACCGGGATCACCTGACCGCTTTCCGTGTAGTCGCCGAAGCCGGTCGAATCCGGCATGCGAATAAATTCGTAATGGACGAGCGGCTCGCCGATCTGCAGCGGCTCGGGCACCACGGCGCGCAGTTTGTCCGGATCGGTGCGGTAAGTGATGATCAGGAATTCCCGGTCGACGAAACGATACGGACCCATCGGAAACGCCGGGTTCGTGATCGGCATCGCGAAGGCATTTGACAGCACGCTTTTGACGTCCATGATTTTCCTTGGTGGTTAAAGGCCGGTGGTGGAGCGCTTCTGCACTGCACAAGAGTATCGTCGATTCTTTCCTTCTCTTCAGCGAGACAGGTTGCCAATTATTTCGAGATATTGCGGCGTTGACATGTCCGCGCGCATCGGCCTGCGCTAAAATCGGCGGGCACACCGCACGCGCAAAGGGCCTCAGGGCTTGGATGTGCGCGATTGGTGCAGCAAAAACCAAAATACAGCAGGAAGCGCCAGGGCGGCGCTTAGCGGGGGACCAGAATGACAACCATCGCAATCGAGAAACCGAGCCAGACGGGGGTTGCGGACGATGCGCAACTGAATGCCAGCTTCGCGCGCCAGCCGATTCTGAATCGGGACGGCATGCTGTGCGGCTATGAGATCAAGGTGCGCGCGCCGGAATTGCCTATGGGCACCGAATCTGACGCGGGTGCCGCACCGGCCGTCGATTCGGCTGCGGATGCCTCGTCGGGCCGCGCGCCCGATCCCGCGCAGCTCGTGGCGCGAGCCGTGATTCGCGGGTTGATGCAGGGCAATCTGCGCGGTGCGCTCACCGGGCATCCCGCTTACGTCGATGTAAGCCGCGAGATGCTGTTCGACGATTCGATCCTGCACCTGCCCACTGACCGCTTCATGTTCGAATTGTCGCCGTCGATTGTGGTCGACGATGCGCTGATTGCGCGCATCGTTCAATTGCACGGGCGGCGCTATCGCTTCGTACTCGATGAAGTGACGCAGCCCGATGAAACGTTTGCGAAGCTGCTGCCCTACGCGGAAGTCGTCAAGATCGATTTCCCACGGGCGTCGAAAGCGCTGTTGCCCAAATTGACGAGCGTGCTCAAGTCCGCGGGCAAGCTGCTGATCGCGCTGGGTCTCGATGCACAGGCCGATTTCGAAGAGGCGCATGGTCTCGGTTTCGACCGTTTCCAGGGCTACTTCTTTGCGCGTGCGCAGACCTCGACGACGCGGCGTGTCAGCGCGCCGCGGCATGCGTTGCTGAATCTGCTGCAACTGCTATCGGGCGACCCGACCGTCGCGCAACTCGAAGCCGAACTCAAGCTGAATCCGGTGTTGGTCATGCACCTGATGAAGCTCGCGAATTCGAGCGGCCTCGCCGTCGGCCACAAGGTCACGACGCTGCGCGAAGCGATCAATGCGACCGGCACGAATCGGATCGCGCGCTGGACGCAATTGCTGTTGTACGCGGATGGCCGCAAGGTTGCGCTCGAGGACGATCCGCTGCTGCAACTCGCGGCGACCCGGGCGCGCTTCATGGAGCTGGCGATCGAGCGCTTGCCCGAAGCGGGGCGTGACGAAGCCGATGCAGCGTTTCTGACTGGCGTGTTTTCGTTTGTCGATGCGGTGTTTGGTGGCTCGCTCGAAAGCACACTGAATGTGCTGACGCTATCGCGGCCGATTCAGGCGGGCATTTTGCATCGGCAGGGCGTGCTGGGGTTGTTGCTGACCGCAGTCGAAGCGCTTGAGCGCGGGGCGTGGGATGAGCTCGATGCCTTGTGCGCGCGCTTGCAGCCGTTGACGGTGGAAGAGATCGCGCTGCTCGCGTTGGCGGCTGGGGCGTGGGCCGGGGTGGCGGATCGGAGTGCGGAGGGGTTGGAGCGGATTGAGGATTGAGGGGCGGGTTTGAGGTTTGAAGCAAAGGCCGGCATGCTGCGCACGCCGGCCTTTGCACATCTGAGATTCGTGATTTAGGGCAAACACAAAACCGGTGAGAGTGAAGCACCGTGATCAACGATCACGCCACGTCTTCACATCGTCTCCATTTCCTGCATCTGCCCCAGGCCAAAAAAACGACCTAACTCCTTGGCTAACTCATTCAACGCGCTCATTTCCTTCTGGGATATTCGGCGTGGCTCCTGCGTATGAGACCAGTCGCCATATAGCAGCGCCACCGTCTGATCGGTGTCGTCGACTACCGGTAACAGCACGAACGCGCGGGCGTCGTCGAACGAACGGCGGAACCACTCCGGTAATCGCGCGACCATCTTCGGATCACGTGCGTTCTCGATGAAAATGCCGACCGAGTTCGCGATTGCGAGGTGAAACACATCGGGCTCGAACGCGGTGTTGAACGACAGCTTCGGCAGCGCCGCGTCGATCTTCGGACCGAGTCCGAGGCGCGCCTTGAAGGTGCCGTTGCTGTGCTTGACGAACACCACCGTGCGCGCAAAGCCGAGCGCCGCCAGCACGGTTTCCGCAGCCAGCGCGAGGGCCGGCGCGAGCGCGCTGCCGTCGGGCAGGCCGCGCAGATCGCCCACCCCCGCCGCGATGCGTGCTTCCGGATTGAGCGCCTCGCGCGCGATCGCGTCCGCATTGGCACGCAGCTCGACGATCTCGCGCATCACGCCGTCGCCGCCTTCTTCACGGGCGAGCGCGATGCTCATTCCATGTAGCACGTCCGGATCGGTATTCAGTGCGTGGCTGTATTCCTGCGCCAGTTCGGCGATGCGTTCTTCGCGCTCCCAGTCCGGCATGTTCTGCTGGGTCAGCACGTCGGCGACCGCCGTCGAATAGTTGGTGATGGCGCGCAGCCACTGCACCTGGCGTGGCTGCTCGACGTCCAGCGGATCGAACTCGCCCATGCCGGAGCGGATCATGTCCGGCAGGCGCCAGCGCACCGCGGCTTCGGCGCCGATTTCGTCGAACGTGACGCCGAGCACCAGCACGCAGGCATCGGCTTCGAGTGTGTCGTCGTCGATATGCCGGCGGATCTGATCCCACTCCGCGTCGAGATAGAACACCACCAGCAGCTTGCCGATCTGCCGCATCAGCGTGCAGACCACGGCTTCTTCACCGGCGCGCAGATCGCCGCGCTCGGTCAGCTTGCGCGCGACGCAGCCCGACAGCAGCGTGCGGTTCAATTCGAGTTTCGCGTCGATACGGCGCGGCGCGCTGTGATGAAAGTGATCGACGATTTTCAGGCCGACCACCAGATGGCCGACCGCGTCCATGCCGAGCACCATCAGCGCGCGCGAGACGGTGGTGATGTTGCCGCCAAAGGCCATGTACATGGCCGAGTTGGCCAGCCGCAGCACTTTTTGCGTCAACGCGAAGTCCGACAACACGACCTGCACGAGGCCGGTGAAGTCGAGGTCGTCGTTGTTCATCGCCGCCATGGTGGTGCGCAACGACTGCGACAGCATGGGGAAATCGCCGCGCTCGCTCATTCGAGTCCAGAGCCGGTCGAGCACCGCCGCCTTTACCATGTGAATCCCGCCAAAGCCATACATGTTCCAATGAGTGCTGCACCGGCGCGAGGCCGGCATCTTCCGCTGCGCACGAGGTTTGCCTGCATCGCTATGTGGTGTGCAGGTGAAGCGTGCGCGCTTCGAAACGCTGCGCGAGTTCGTCAGAGGGCAACGCCTTGCAGACGAGCCATCCCTGTATGTGGTCGCATCCCATCTCGGTGAGCAGGCTGCGTTGTGCTTCCGTTTCGACGCCCTCTGCAACCAGTTCGAGATCGAGCGTTTGTGCGAGCCCGACGACCGCGCTAACGATTGCCTGATCGTTCCGGGAGGTTAGCAGATTCTCGACAAAACTCCTGTCGATCTTGAGCTTGGCGAGAGGGAATCGTTGCAGGTAAGCCAGACTCGAATAGCCGGTGCCGAAATCGTCGACGGCAAAGCGGATACCCATCGCCGTCAGTTCTTCGAGCAAACCCTTGGCATGCGCCGGGTCGTGCATCAGCAGGCTTTCGGTGATCTCGAACACGAGGCGGCGCGGATCGATGCCCGTCAACTCGATCGCTTCGCGCACGCTGTCCTTGAAACGCGGGTCGCGGAACTGCTGCGGCGACACGTTGACGGCGACGTATTGCAACGAGATGCCCCGCGCGTCCCACTGGATCAACTGCATGCAGGCGACCTTCAACACCCAGTTGCCGAGGAAGTTGATCAGGCCGATCGATTCCGCGAGCGGAATGAACATCGAAGGGGGCACGAGGCCGTGCACGGGATGCGACCAGCGGATCAACGCTTCGACGCCGACCACGCCGTGCGTGCGGCTGCTCGTGATCGGCTGGAAGTGCAGCGAAAACTCGCCATTGCGCACGCCGTCGTAGAGATCGGCCTCCAGCTTCAGGCGCTCGGCGTCGGCGGGGTTGTCGTCCGGTACGTAGAAGGCGAGCGTGTTGCCGCCGGCCGCCTTCGCCTGCAGCAAGGCGTGGTCGGCCCAGCGCAGCAGGTGCGTGTCGTGGGCGGCGTCGTCGTTGGCGTGGCGCACGTCGGGGTAGAGCGCAATGCCGATGCTTGCCGACAGGTGCACCTGCTGGCCGTTGAAGACATACGGCTGCTGGATCGCGGTCAGCAGGCGGCGCGCCAGCGCTTCGGCTGCTGCTGCGGCGTCGGTGCGGCTCGCGGCAGGCTTCACGAGGATCGCGAATTCGTCGCTGGCGACACGCGCCACAGTCTCGTTCGGGCTCGTCATGTTCAATAGACGCCGCGCCGTGTCGCGCAACATCTCGTCGCCGGCATCGTAGCCGAGCGCGCGGTTCACGCGTTGATAGTCGTCGAGGTCGAGCAGCAGCAGCGCGGCCGGCGTGCCGTGGGCGTCGGCTTGTTGCTGCGCGTCGAGCAGCGCGGGGATCAGCGCCGGTTGATTGGCCAGGTTGGTCAGGCGGTCCAGATGCAGCGCCTGGGTCAGGCGTTCCTCGGTGGCGCGCCACGCGGACACGTCGAAGCCGGCGATCGCATAGCCTTCGACGCCGTCATGCATGCTGCGTACCACGCGCAATTCGACTGTGATCGGGTAGGTCAGTGACTTGATGAGGCCGAGTGTGGCCTTTTCGACGTTGCCTGTGGAGGTAGCGCGCGTCAGCAGCGCATCGAGGCGCGGCACGTCGGCAGGCGCCACGAGATCGTGCAGCGTGATGGTCTCGAGATACTCACGGTGATAACCGATGAAGCGCAGGCTCGCGTCGGAAACATAGAGGAAGCGCAGGCCCTCATCGATGTGCGCCAGAAGATCGACGGCGCCGACCACCTGTTCCAGTTGCGCAGCGCGGCTGACGCCGGCTTGCGGTTTGCCGTGTGCATGCCGGCCGAACGCACGAAACCGGTCGATGACCGTGCGCAAGGAGCCCCGGCGGGGCGCGGTGATCCTGTTCGCTTCCATGTTTGTCGCTGGCAACCTGTGTTCGTCTGCAGGCGGGGCGGCTTACTGCCCGCCGTATTCGGGCGGTTGAGAGGTATCAGGCCGCCCCATCAGAACAAGATAACGACCCGCGGCGGAAAATCTTTAGCGCCTGCTGCAAAAAACAAATGGTAAGGAAGCGGCGGCGTGGCCCGGCGGCGTCGCGAGGGCGATTCAGTTAAAGTGGACCGGCTTCGTTTCCGTTAATACGTCAAACCTGCTGTGCAGTGCCGGCGATGACGTCGCTGCGTAGCTTTCCGAACACTTGCACCGATGATCCATGTCTGAACGTCACTTTGTCAGGGCCACCCCCCGGCACATCGAGGTGCTTGAACAAGGTGCCGAAGACGCCGACCCGGCGTCCGGGGCACAGTACGTTTATCTGGGGCGCCAGCCGATTCTCGATCGCGACGGCGCGCTCAATGCTTACGAATTATTGTTTCGATCCGGCGCGCATAACTATGCCGAGGTCAGCGACGACGCCCAGGCGACGGCGCAGGTCGTGGCTCGTGCGATCGGCGGGATCGGCGTGGCGGCCGTGCTGGGCCAGCACCGCGGCTTCGTCAATATCGACCGCGCGCTGCTCTTTAACGACATCGTCCATCTGATGCCGCCCGAGCGCTTCGTGCTCGAGATTCTCGAAACCGTCAAGTTCGATGCGCATCTGGCCCGCCGGCTGACCGAATTGCGCCGCGCCGGCTTCCAGGTGGCGCTCGACGACGTCAGCGAACTGTCGGATGAGCTGCTCGCCGCGCTGCCGCACGCCGATATCGTCAAGATCGACTTCCTGCAGACCGAGCGGTCAGTGCTTGCCAAACTGGCGTCGACGGTCCGCAGCCATGGCAAGACACTGATCGCGGAGAAGGTCGAGACGCGCGAAGACTTTATGCTTGGTCGCGATCTCGGCTTCGACCTGTTCCAGGGATACTTCTTCGCGCGGCCGCAGGTGCTGGCCGCGCCGCGCAACCGCTCGCCGCGCCCCGGTTTGCTGCGTTTGCTGGCGCTGTTGTCGCGCGATGCCGGGATTGTCGAACTCGAAGCGGAACTCAAGCTGAATCCGAGCGTGGTGGTGCAACTGCTGCGCCTCGTCAATTCGAGCGCGTTCGGGCTGGGGCGCAATATTGCCTCGCTGCGTGAGGCCATCATCGCCACCGGCACGCGGCAGATTGCGCGCTGGGCGCAACTACTGCTGTACGCGGACAGCGGCGATCTGCCGTGGCGCGCCGATCCGCTTGTGCAACTGGCCGGCACGCGCTCGCGCTTCATGGAGTTGGCGGCAGGCTGGCTGCGTCCGTCCGATGACGATTTTGCCGACGCCGCTTTCATGACCGGAATTTTTTCTCTGGTCCATGTGGTGCTCGGCAGCACGCCGGCGGCTGTCCTCGAGAAGCTCGGCCTTGCCCCGCAGATTCGTGAAGCGATCGTCACGCGCGGCGGCGCGCTCGGCACCTTGTTGCGGATTGCCGAAGCGGCCGGCGAGGGCGCCGATGCCGCATTGATCGCAGCCGGACCCGATGCGCCGCCCGGCTTCGCGGCGCTTACGCCCGAGGTGCTGGCGCAGCTGAACCTGTCCGCTGCGGCGTGGTTCGGCGCACATATCGAAGAAGCGGCCTGATGCATCCGTCGAGCAGGTTCTGACGTACCTTGTCTGTACGTGTTTCAATAGCGTATTGAGGTTGCCGAGGTTCGGCTGAACGCCGTAACCTTCGGCTTATTGCACTGACTGCGTGCATTAACGTTTCGAGGGGACTGCAGATGAAGAGAAAACTCATTCCGATGACGCTGGCGGCTGTCTTGTCGGTGGGATTCGCGATGCATTCGCTGACGGCTTCAGCCACGCTCAAGCCGGGTGATGCCGCGCCGCCGTTTACCGCCCAGGCTTCACTGGGCGGCAAGACCTACGCGTATTCGCTTGCCGACGAATTGAAGAAAGGGCCGGTGGTGGTGTATTTCTATCCGGCGGCTTTCACGCAGGGCTGCACTATCGAAGCCCACGAGTTTGCCGAAGCTGTCGACGAGTACAAGAAATATGGCGCGACGGTGATTGGCGTATCGCACGACAACATCGACACCTTGACGAAGTTTTCGGTGAGCGAATGCCGCAGCAAATTCCCGGTGGCGGCCGATGCCGATTCGAAGGTGATCGGCGCTTATGATGCTGGCTTGCCGATGCATAGCTCGATGGCCAATCGTGTGTCGTATGTGATTGCGCCGGACGGCAAGATTATTTATGAGTACACGAGTCTGTCACCGGAGAAGCACGTCGAGAATACGCTGAAGGCGGTGAAGGATTGGGCGGCGACGCATAAGCAGCCATAACGATTGGGCTTTGCGCGGCGGCGCGTTTTTCGCAATGATTTTTTGCCATGAGGTTTCGCGTTGCTCGTGCTAGCCTGAGTTTTTTTGCCGGGTGAGCTTGCGATGCCGATTATTGTTGCACTCATTGCGCTGATCGCGCTGGTGTATGGCGCTGTGCGGGCGTTTTATGCCTTGCAGGCGGCTTTTGGTTTGGCTGTTGCTGTTGGGGTTGCTGTTTTTGTTGGTTTGCTTTTGGTTGCTGCGGTTGTTTATTGGTGGCGGCGTCGGAAGGAGGTCGCTTCTAATGTTCGCGATGGTGATTGGACTCACGAACTTACAGGAACCTGGGGTTCGGTACGGCTTGCTGCTGGTAAGCGGTTCTGTGAGGTTCGCCTTGGCGGCGAGCTGGGGGCTTATATTTTTGCTGATCTGCTTGGGGCTGAGGTGCAGAGCCATGATGCTCAGTGGCAGGTCGCTTTGATGGTCAAAGACGCTAAGCATCAGGTTTGGGTTTTGCCCATGCTGGGCGAGCGGCAGGCTAAGCAGTGGCGGCGGATTTTTTTGCTTGCTGTTGGGCAGAGGCTTTAGATGTTTTTTTGCCTTTTGCGGCGGCATTGTCAGTGTTCTTAGGGCTTTGGCCTTTCCTTGAATTGTTAGTGGTCTATTAGCGTTGCCCCTGTGCGGGGCGGCACCTACTTCTCTTTG
>NZ_JALOCP010000066.1:0-25465 GCF_030511745.1 Paraburkholderia sp. SECH4 | reverse complement strand
GCAATCGTGAGCCGTATCAACAACGGAAGCTAGGTGTGCGAAATCGCGCGCTTACCTTCTTCCCACTGCCCGTACGGCTCAGCCGGCAGCCGACCACGCTTGTGCGGCAGGCCTTCCATCGTTCCCCCTCGACCTTTTTCGAGCTTCTGCTTTTCCGGTACCGCGATTCTCTCACGGGTATTTTCGGTCGTATACGACCGATTTCAAAGCAGACTCTCTACACGTCCTTAGCAAGCCATTTTTTTGCGAGGACAGAATGCTCACAATAACTTTACAAGCCTGTTTGCCGGCCCGACGGGCCGCAACTGCGCCGCAGACGACCAGCCAGACGCGCAGCCGGTTGCAGAATCCGGACGGAGGCGCGAAATGAGAAGCGCACCGTCCTATGGCGTCCGTAGTCGCCGGAGTGCTGCGAACGCCGGCGTCCGGCTCACAGCCCGGACGTATGGCAAGGCCCGCATCGGCACCTATGCCGAAAAGGCCGACGGCCACATCACCGTTGAATCCGACGCGGAGCGGCTGGTCGCGCACATGCTGTGCGTTGACCCGCGCGTACGCTCTTTCAGGCAGCAACCGTTCACCGTCGACCTGGTCGGCGAACGGCTCGTGTTCACGCGCGAGGAGCTGTCCGAAGCGCGCAAGGCACGCGGCGGTCGCGCCGGGGAGGCAGAGTACACGCCAGACTTCGCCACCGTTCAGGCCGACGGCCTGCAGCGCGCATACGAGGTCAAGCTCCAGGGCTTCGAGGGCGATGGTCGTTACTGGGCCAAGGTCGAGCGGGCTCGGGCAATCATGGAGGCGTACTGCTATCCGCTATCCACGGTAGTCGTGCCTGCGGATGAGCGGCACCCGGTCGTCGTCAACGCACAACTGTTGAAACCGGCGATGGTGCGTGCGCGGGAATACCTGACGCCCGACATCATCGACCGGGTCGAAAGCTATTGCGAATCGGGCCCGGTGCTGCAACGCGCGCTGTGCGCTGACCTCGAGATTCCGACGGGCCTGATTCCACCGTTGCTCGCCCGGGGCGTGCTGCAGGCCGACCTCGCGCATCACCATATCTGCGCCACACTGGAACTGTCGGCGGCATATGGCGACCTGAGCCACCTCTGTCTGATTGAGGAGCTGCGGCCATGATGTCCGACCTGCGCACTGGAGACAAGCTGGCGCCCCCAGGCAAACCGGAAAGCTACTTCGAGGTCCGGGACAGTCGCCTGCATGCTGGCACCATCCAGCTCTTCGATGCCGAGAAACTTGCGGACCAGTATGTCGAGTACGACGACATCCGCGCCCGGATTTCGGAAGGCAGTCTGGTCCTGCATCGAAAGGGGATGCCGCGCGTCAGCATTGCCGCCCAGCACGACGACCCGAAACTACACGGCAAGGTCCGTTTGCTGAACGATGCACTGCGGCGCATCGATGCAATCCGGGAACAACGGGGTCTGTCGTTCAACGCAGCGACAACTCTGGCGCGTGAAGCCTATCTCACGGAAAACGAGGACAAGCCACTTGTCTGCCCATTTCCGTCGCGCGCAACCCTGTACCGGGCTCACACGAACCAGCTGCTCGGCCTCCCCGTTCTAAAGGGTGACAAAAATAAAGGCAATTCGACGGCCAGGTATTCAAAAGACCTTATCGAATTCGTCAAAGAGGTAATCGAGAACGAATTTCTGGTTCCGGAATCCAGGTGGACTGTCCTCGACCTGACGAGATATATCGACCGTGAGGCTCGTCGGCGTGGTCTGCATGTTGCCACGCACGATATCAGTCGCAAGTTCGTGTGCGCCAGGATTGCTGACCTGACCGCCGACTCAGAATACGACCGGATGAACCCGCTCGATAGGGTCGCCGGCAAATCATTCGTGAAGAAGCGTATCCGCGCGGCGTTTCCATTCGCCCGAATTGAACAGGACGCTGTGCATCTGCCATTCGTTGTACGCAATGGCCGTGACATCGCCCGGCAAGTCTATCTGGTGCTGGCGATTGATGTCTGCACCGGATACCCGGTTGGATGGCATCTCGTTATCGGTTCGCCGTGCGAGATGGATTCACTGTCGTGCCTCGAGATGTATCTGACGCCCGCCAAGGCAGCTCGATTCGGAAAGCTCGGCATCGCTCACGCGCTGAACGTTTATGGCACGCCTATGCAGGTCATTTTCGACAACGGCCCGGAGACGAAAGGCGGACGAATCATCCGCCTTGAGCGGTTAGGAATGGATGTCAAGCACTGCAAAGCAAAGGAAGCTCAAGGAAAACCGTTCATCGAGCGCCTGAACAAGTCGCTCAAAGAAGCACTGCAGCGTCTCCCCGGCTGCACGCGCTTCGAAGGGAAGGATGGCAAGCGCGACCCCGTGGCGCACGGCGACGAGTTGATGAGCGTCGAAGCACTCGAGAAGTGGATTGTCGGGTGGCTCTATCGGGTCTGGGTCAACACCCCGCTGGACCGGCTGCGTTGGGACGAACTTCTGGTCGATTCGGTTAAGGGAAAGACACCGAGCGAGCGCCTGACTCACCAGCTTGAGGAGTTGGGACAACCCATCTCCCTGCCGCCACCGCGTCATGAATGGATAGCCGCGCTCTTCGAACACAAGATGTGCACCTTGAGCGCCAAAACCGGCATCTCGATTGAACGTGGTTTCAGGTACACCGGCGAAGCCATGTCGTATCTGCTGGCCAAGTACGGTGACCATGCGGACCTTCGTGTGGTCTATAACCCCGACGATTTCCGTCAGGTGTATGTGTACGAGGGCGATGACCTTCCGCTTGTCACACTAACGCACCACCACGTTCGTCCGGACACGCCGGCGTGGACCTTCGCTGAAGCCAAAAAGAAGTTCGATTCAGGCATGGCTAACTGGACGGTCCCGGAAGAAAAGGTCCAGTTCGAGCGGGACATGGACGAGGCCGTCACCGGAAGCGGGAAAGCCCGTAAGCGCAAGACCCGCGGCAAGCGCGAGGAAAACAAGGAAACGGTGCGCCGTGCAAAAGACAACTCGGCCGTCCAGCGGTCTATCGACCGGCCGCTTTCAGCGACAGCGCCGTTTGGGCCTGCACCTTCGACCAATCTGTCGTTGCCCGCGGAAGACCTTCAGGCTGGCGTCGTCTCATACGACGACGCGCCTCTAATGGACATCGTAAACAGAAACACTGGAGAAAAACTGCTGTGACGCCAGCCCAACTTTTGCGCAAGGACATCGAGGAGTGCGAACTGCCTCACCGCATGTTCTTGGAGCACCTCACTGCGCTTAAACAGCGCATCGATGACGCCCTCGCTGGGTTTGCGCCCAAAATCGTTCGCGTTCCAGGTCCTAGTCGCGCGGGCAAATCCTCGCTCATCGCGAGCCTGTCGCGTGACTATCCCGCCAACCGCATCGATGGACGGCGCCATGTGCCCGTACTGGTTGTTGCGGTGCCCGCCTCCGCAACGGCCAAACTGCTTCCCAAAAGTGTGCTGGGTGCGTTGGGCATCCAGGTTCCCCGCAACATGACCGCGGGTGCGATGTTCGACCTGATGGTGGAGCAGCTTCGCCTGGCCGGCACACGCGTCGTGATTTTCGATGAGATTTCGCACCTCGTTGACGAAGGGTCACGGGTGCCTCTGCGCGCAGCTAGCGACTGGCTCAAGACCCTTTCGGACACACTCGGCATGACGCTGATTCTCTTCGGCATTCCGCGACTCGAGCGGCTCTTTTTGGCGAATGAACAGTTGCGCAGCCGCGCCTGTCCTTCGCTCAATTTCTGGCCGTACGACGCAAGCGATGCTGACGAGATGACAGCCTACGTCTCGTGCGTTGTGACCTATGCGCGCTTATTCTCGGCTGCGGGTTATCCGATTGACGTACCCACCCGTGTGCTGACGCAGCAATGCTATTTGCTCACTGGCGGCCTGATTGGAGTGCTCGCTGATTTCATGCGTGAATTGGCCCGTGCGATGAAAAGCGAAGCTCCGCGGGCCATTAAATACGCAGACTGCCAGAAAGCGACTAAATCTGTTAACCATGCCGGGTCACCGAACAGACTGGCATTTCGGGACTCTGGCATCGACGACGCGGGCGTGGAACCTGCGGCACTGAAACAGGCATATGTGTATGTCCTGCAGAGTAACGCGGCGTCGGTACCAGTTCGCAAAAAATCGGGAGATAACCAATGAGCCTCATTCTCACCTATGCGCCCAGGGACGACGAGTCCGGAATGGGCTACTACCGACGCCTTGCCGCAGACAATGCGCTTTTCAGCTGGCGTGACCTCGCGAGTGCGGCCGGTGTCGAGCGCAACCGCCGTGCGTTGCTGACGCGCACGGACGACGTGGTCCGTAACCTCGGCTTGGAACCAGCGTGGACCGAATTCACCCGACAGAAAGAGGAGCTCTGCCGGGGTTGGGGACGTCTGCACCGTGCGCAATCTGACTCCGTGTGTCCTGCGTGTCTGGCTGAATCGCCTTACCTGAGGCACCACTGGGAACACACCTATGTCACGGCATGTCCGCAACATCAAATCCTGCTGGTCGACCAGTGCAACGCATGCGGGAAGCACCTCTCGCCGGAGCGGCTCTACATTGGTTTGTGCGCATGCGGTCATGACCTGAGTAGCCTGCCGCGTGTGCCGGCGACCCGCGCGCAGCAGTGGCTGTCGATGCTGATTTCGAGTAACGGGCACCAGTCTGGCAGCATGAAACCGCCTCTGCACGGCGTGGACACCAATGTGCTGGTGAAGGTCGTCCGCACGCTCTGCCAATATGCGGACCCGACGCGCCCCGGATTGCCGCGCGGCGCGGCATTGCCGAAATCCGTTACCGAAACGGTCGAATTTCTCGCGCCGCTCGAAACCTTGCTGGCCGACTGGCCAACGGGTTTCCGAAATCACGTCGAGCAGCGCATTGCCGCCGGTCGCAAGGATGCCCGCACGCTGAACACGTTGCTCGGCGACTGGTACATCAGTCTGCGCAAGCTCTGCCAGGGCACGACGCTCGAGCCTCTGCTCCAAATCATCATCGACGTCGCTGCCCGGAAGTCCGATTGTGTCCTGGGCCTGGATTCGGCCAAAGAAATGGCCGAGGATGCGACCGGATACACGCGCGCGCCGGATGCCGCCAAGGCCATCGGCATCAGCGTTTCACGTCTGCATGACTCCATTGTCGCTGGCGAGTGCAAGCACCGCGCACGGCGCACTGGCACGCGTGGCCAGGTGTTCGAAATTCCGTGCGGTGAGGTTGAGCGCATCCAGCGGCAACGTGCCGAATGGATTTCCGACATCGATGCCTGCGAACTTGCGGGCGTTCCACCCGCCGTGCTCGAACGCATGAAAGCAGCCGGCGTTATCCGGTCAGACGTCCGCTGGCGCGAAGACCTGATGAAGGGCGGTCCGGCCGAGCGCCAATCCATCCCCGATTTATATGAGCGTGTGGAACGGTGGGCTCAACCCGCTGCAGTGGCCGATGATACGACGCTCACATGGGCGGAGCTGACCAGCCGGCGTATGGGCGACCGAAGGGCTATCGAGTCGCTGATGCAGGCCATCGCAAGCGGCAAGGTGAAAGCCGTCGCGCGTGGTCGGACACTGGGCGAGATGTCTTTCCTGAGGACAGACGTGTCGCAGTATTTCGGCACACCGCTGCTCGAGGCCGGCATGTCGATTCAGCAACTGTCCAAAGCGACCGGATGGAAATGGGAGTCCATCCAGAACTGGGTGGACGAAGGGATGCTGGCGTCGGAACGGATTCAGCGCCGTGGCCAGCCTTGCCGTGTCGTGTTGCCGCAACAGTTGCTGGAGTTCCGGCAAGCCTACGTTCCGCTGGCAGACCTGGCGCGTGCCATGGGTACAAAGTCCTCGGCGCTGTCGCGCTTGTTACCCGGCGTCGAACTGGTCGGTGCGAAACAGCTCCCTGATGGCGCGATGCGGGGCGGCCTGGTCCGCATCGCAGACCTCGGGCGACTGGCAGTTATCGGTGCGAGAGCAGGGCACGACCTGTTTGTGCCCGCATCGTTGACGCCATGAGAGGGCCAGCGATAAGTCTAGCCACCTGCGTGTCCCGACCTGCGATGTATGCGCCGGTCGGGACATAGTTGGGCTCTCATGTAGTGCCGCCGGGTCCATACGATGGAACCGAAGGGTATGACTTTCCACCACTAGGAGACCGCGATGCCTATCTGGAAACCACGTCCCGCTTCCGAAGTGCCGAAGATTCCGTTATCTCGATGGCGCATATTCGAGACGGAGGATGGGACCCGGCATTTCGTTGGCGTAGATATGTTTGACTCGTCGGCGCGCGTCAGCTCCCCGATAGTAACGTTCGACCCGGCCACCTTGCAGGGTAGGACTCAGACGGGACGTATTTATGAGCTGGTCGGCAGGAAAGGCTGGTCGTTGAATGTCGAATACGTCTGGATGAGGTGGTGCGAATTGTACGAGGTCACGTCGTACACCGACATCACCGAACGCCTGCTTGAAGGAGCTGATGATGACGACCCCATATGAACGAACGAAAGCCGTTGTTGATGCGCGAGAGATGTTGGAGATGCTCGCGTCTGCCGACGAGATAACCATCGGCGGTCTCGTCCAGTCGGTCGCGATAGGTCTCCTCAGGCACTACCCGCTCAACATTGACCTCGACGTGTCAGCTGCAGCGCTACCCGGAGTCTGGGCCCCGCCGGAACGTTAGCAAAGGGGCGCAACGCAAGCTTTCTATATCTGGGCCAGCGCGATGTAGACGACTTTTCACTAGAAGCGTACTGGGCGGCGCGAGATGCCGCGCGAATAGCGTATCAGGATTCCCAGACCGAGGAAAACGACCCGTTGGGAATATGATGGTCTGCCCAGGCAGAGGGGCATTGCAGCCGGATTCGAGGCCAGACAGGCGATTGGCGCTCTTGTCATAACCTCAATCGCCGGTTTGTCGTAGTAGCCATGGATATGCTGCGACGCTGGAGACTCGTCTACGCCGCTGCAAGCGCTCACTGCATTGGGCGAAGCCCGAGCAGGACCGCCTAACCCCACCTAGGTCGGCCCGCAATGCAGCCACCATCAGGGGGAAATCCAGCTTCGCTACTGCGTTCGTATGCAGTCACGACGGTAGACGAAGGAATGGTCATGTGCGCGGTCAATCGATGCAGCAAGCACCCCATTCTGCACGGACGACGCGAATCTCTGTGCCGTCTTTGGAAAAGTCGTAACGCGCCACTCGGCTGCGTGCGGGCGTCTGGGGGTCCTTGAGCTTTTCCAGAGCACGAACAAGACTGGCCCTGAAATTGCGCATGTGGGACTCGTAGCCCGAGAAGTCATAAAGCCGCTTAACCGGCAACCACTTCGGACAAGCGTGTCCCGCGTAGAAATTTGCAAGCCAGCCTCTCAATCCGTCATACCCTACCGTTTCGTTTTCGACAGCTGTCCAGGCACCGGGACCGAACAGTTCTGCCACGGACGCTGTTACCCGCAGCATCAGCGCGTCACTGCCCCTGAAATCCTCGCCAACTTTGCCGTCCTCGAAAGTCACCGACAAAAGCTTCGGCACCTCGATGTTCATGCGGTTGTAGCGCACGCGCATCTGGGCAAAACTCAGGCGAAGCAGACTTGCCCGAATGGCCCTGTGTGCCTTAACGCTGTATTCGCTTCCCATGCGGTGTGCGAACTCATAGAAGTTGGTTCGGACATGCCGAGGACTCTCTTCCGGGGAAAGCGGCGCATCCCGGTAGTAATCCAAACAGGTCGCATAGACCATCCTGTCGAACTGACAGAGCTCGTACCCGCTGAAAATCAGAGTCATGTTTCTGAGCGAGGCAATTTCCTTCCCAGCGACAAGCAGGGTTGGAGCGCCAGAAAGCACGTTCGCGTTATCGGCCTGCACACTACGCCCAGCAGAAAATAGGGCGGACCGGAGAAATGCGTTTGGTAATGCACGTGCCATCGCTGACCAGCATGGCAGATACACCTCCGAGCCTCGACGGGTGGCCTGCCGGCGCCTCGCGTATTGGACCTCTTCCGCGGTGGCGTTCGACGGCAACGTGGCGACGGCAGGTTCCGTGAGCGCTTTCTTCGCCCGACGTTCAATGCCGTCAGCGAAACGGTCGAGTCGCTCGGCTGCATCGAGTACGGTCATTTGCCGGTCGGGGGCGGCGGTGAGTGCCGCTTTGGATGTGAGGTTTGCAAGCTCGCGGAGCTCAGCGACGTCGCTCCGGGCGTTCCTCGACGTCTGCGACCTAGCCATGGCGCCGCTCCACGGGATGGCCGACGGGTTCCGTCGATGTCGACGGTCCCGCGAAGTCAATGAAATCCGGCCTTGCGTAATCGGGAGGGAACGCGCCAGGAAGGATGCAGATGATTGGCGCGGCGAGTCCGGCGATGCTGGTAGCGTGAATCCACGTCACTAGGCTGCTCATGATGAACACATGCGAGTTGGAGATGCATGTGTATATGCGCAAACGACAACCCCGAAATTGCGCAATACGGGCGGCGCTGGACCACTTTCCGAATTATCAAAGCAAAGCAAACCAGATATTTTTCTCCGTGCGAAGTCTGCCCAACTTGTACTTCGCATCGATTTCGCTTGTACCGTACATCGCACGTGCTTGTACTTCACATCGCTCTAGCCTGTACTGCACATCGCTTTTGGAAAGGTCATGCGAAAAACGACCCGCAGCTCACGAAAATATTGTGTACCGCTGCGTCCCCTAGTATTTGTAGACTCAGTAATAGAGATATTCAGGTCAGCGTGGCCTAAGGCTGGCGAGCATCTCCGGGGGCTGGTTTTTGGTTCGGCATGAACGGGCAGACACGAACGACCAAACCGGCCTGCATCTTGGTTAAGCGACAACAATGCGTGACCGCAGAAAATGGCGACGCGGCGCACCACGGTCGGATTGCGGACGACAATTGCTACACCTGGTCAGCCAGACGGATAAAGAGAGAGCGAGTCTATTCTCGGTTCCCTGTTGTCACGTGATGAAAACCTGACTGCCATCTCCAGTGCCGTGGGCTGACGGCATCGGGATTGAATGTGCACTCTGCATCTGGCTGACCAGGGCGCGAGGTAAATAACAATCACTTTGAGTTGGCAACCGCTCGAACGGCATGTCGCTTCATGTATTCGCGTCGCACTTCGCAACAATGCGACCGTTGTCTAGATGGGCACCGCGCGCTGGACAGTGAAGGGCTTACTGCGACGACCCTTCCATGTGCTCACGCCGTCCACCGAAACACCCGCAGCCACCGACGTAGTCGGCGCCATCACCGTCATCAGCTCACCGAAAAAGTGCCAGCAAACTTGTCGTCGAGCTTCGTCGCGTATCTTGACGATTTCGTCCCGCTGGACGTGGGTCGCGTACAACCCTAAAGTCCGCGCGGAGAGTTGCCGTAAATGAGCGTTGTCGGCTGGGCGCAGACCCATAGCGAGAACAGGAAAGACACGGGAAACCATGGACGGCGAAGAGTAAGCCTTATTCTGCGGGTCTAACGCCATCGATGTTCGAAGACGAGCAGACGCGGGGCAGATACGCGGGCTGCTCGGGTTTGCTGAGTGGGGTGCTGCAACGAAGACGCTGATACCAATCCTGGTTCATGCACGCGGCAGAAGACAGGTGAGCCAGAGCCAGCGCAAACAATGCTGGACGGTATCGCGCCAATGCAAGGCCATTGCCTTCTGGCTCGCGTCCACCGAACCTGTCTCAACGGGTGGCCCCCGGGCGAAGGTTTCATTTCAGAAGCTAATCAAACAATGACAACGAGCAAGACTGAATCGGCCGGACAGACTGCAGCGTCGTCCGGCGACCTCATTTCCGTCATCGGCAGGTGCCTCATGAAAACAGGCCATGAGATTGTGCGATATCTACCTCCATTCCTTGTGCTTTTGTTGCCACTTCTCGCACTCTTGCCGGACCAAGGGCACGAGGTCATTGAAACAGTGGTTACGGGCGGGCAGTGGGCATACATTGCCATGGTACTGACGCCCATGGCGCTGACGGCCTTGCTTCATTCTGTGCAGATGTTGCGTCGGTCTGCGCATCTTCGAGAATCATCCGCCGCGCCGATGTCGATTGATACAGGCACCCCGTTTTTTCTGACCTTGCTGATTACGGCAGTCGGCCTAGTTGTGCTCGCTGCGCCGCTGTACTTGTTTAAGCTGGCGGATAGCGAATGCGTCAAGGGATTGCAAGGGTTCAATGCCGCTGATGAATGTCGTCCGGGATGGTCACTCTTATTTCTCTCGGCTTACTGTTTGTTATTGATTTCGATTCCGTTTTTCATGCACGCGCGCGGCAAAAGCGTTGGGAACGTGGATGGTGGATTTGTGCACAAAGTGTGGCGGCGCGCACCAGCTCTCGCCCAACTCCTGCTGGTGCTTGTCCTGGGCAGCGTGACTCTGAGAGACACAGTCATCAGGGACTACGGCCCAATCATCGCCGGCACGCTGGTTTCGCTGCTCCTTGCCCGGTTGCCCAAAGCGTCTGGGGCGGCGGCTACGAAGAGTTATTGGCGGAAACTGAACGCCTGTGTCGGTGAAGCGTGGCTAACGGTCGCCTTGGCAGCAATTGCGCTAGCCCTCTTTGCGTTCTTCCCGATAGCAATCGGCCGGAAGCTGGGCAGCCTCTTTGTGCTTTACGCTGGAGTCCTGTGCTGGCTCGTCATCCTGTCATTCGTATGGTCGTGTTTCCTTATGCTCCGCAATCGGCTGCCGATTGCCGGTCTGTCTATTCTGGGTGCGTTATGTCTGGCCATCCTCGGCGTACTCTACGGCTCATTCGATGCCGTCACCGCCGCAAAGGTAAGTGGGGCTTACTTGAGCGGCGTCGCACGTGAAGACTTATCTCCTCCGTCTGCTGCGGCGAGCTCCATCGAACAAGATTTCAAAGCATGGTCGTCGCTCGCCGGAGATAGCGGCGCGCCACGAAAAGTCGTCATCGTTCTAGCTGAAGGTGGAGGCATTCGCGCTGCCCAATGGACGAATGACATGCTGTTTGGGCTAAATACCGCGGACTCCGACATCTTGCGTAACACGTACGCTGTCGTAGGTGTATCGGGCGGGGCCTTAGGTTCGACCGCCTACATTGCGCGGCTCGCTGCCCTCTACGACTATCAGCTCGGACATGGCAGCGGAAGCCGGATGCATGGCGAACCGACGGCCGTCGCCCTCAGTGGTGCGAAATCAGCTTTGACGCAAGACCTAATGGCGCCGTGGCTGGCCCGCTTCATTAGCATTGGTGCGATTCAAGCCTTTCTCCCCGGCGAAGCCGCTCCAAGCGCACTCCTTCCCACCTTATGGAAGGCCGACCTCACGTGCATGAACGAACAGTTTCCGACTTATCTTAGACCGGAAGTTCGTGAGGTTTGCAGCCGCATGCCGGACCTACTTAGCGCCCCGATTCGAGACTTTCCGAAATCTGTCGGCAAGCGCGCATTACCGAGGTTGGTGTACACGTCCACTCATGTGGAAACCGGGAAACGCGTTATTGCTGCATCCGTCGAATTCACGGCAGGCGATTTCCCCGGCGCCTTTAGTTTCAATCGCGTGCTAGGAGGCGACGTATCGCTGCTAGACGCAACCTATTCGAGTGCGCGCTTTCCAGGCATCAGTCGCCCCGGCACGCTTCTCGGCGTCAACGCTCAAGCACGTGGACACGTGGTCGATGGCGGTTACCTGGATGGGTCGGGTGCCCTGACGGCATCTGACATCATTGACGCCATCGAACGCGCGAGTGATGAAAAGGTCATACCGGTTGTCCTAGACCTTGACAACAGCCCCGATGACAACGAAGCAGCTAAGGAAGTCCCCGACGCGACACCAGCGACGGGCGCATCCATTAATGCGACGTACGGGATGTTCCAAGGCATAAAACACGCCAAAGGTATCCGCGACTTGGCTGCTGTTGCGGCCTTGCGCCGCCAGGTCTGCGCGTTGGGTGGAGGTCTTCTCACTCTTGGGGTTCCGCACGACGCAGGTCCGCTTGCACTAGGGTGGACACTCTCCCAGCAGGCATCCAACAGGCTCGACAGTGCGGCGTACAAAGTGACGCGCCCCGTCGTTAGTCCGGACGCTCGTCCCGCGGGGCCCGAGTCCCTGCAGAACGCCTATAAACTGGCACGCTCACAATGCATTTAGGAAATGTAGGGGCATTGGGCAGACACGAACGCCCCAACCGGCTCGCATCTTGATTAAGCGACAGCAAGCAGAATATTGAGGGACTATTGAATTCATATCTACAGCATCTCGCGAGGGGCTAGAGCAGTAGCCCGTCTTCGGAGGAAGAGCCGTGCGTTTCCGAAGCGTTCACGCTGACTCCAGAGCGCGGTAGCAACTCTGAGCAACCGTATCCTGTTACCGCCCCAATCCTCACCGCGGTGCTCTCCTCATGTCCGCCACACGTGTGGAGACCACTTCCTCACGGAATTCGCCAGAGTTTCCTTGTTTTATGGGCAGTTTTTCGCACAGCGCTCTGGTCGATATTGCGGGCTTTTCTCAGCAGCGTTTATGTTCTTCGCTCAGTTATGGCGTAGTCGTCTTTTCAGGGAAAATCAGCCTGTAGTTCTTCAGGTCTTCCTGAAACGCGTTGCTCAGTTCGAGCTGTTGCTTCAGGCCTGCTCGCGGCTGGCGATAGTCGAATCGCGAGGTCCAGTCTTGTGCACGCGTCATCGACCTTATGTATGGCCCCGCGTCCCGTTCATTTGACAATCGCTTCAAGGGAAGCAGGTAGTCCTCGTGATAAACGGTAGGCACAATAATGCGGCAAAGGCCGGCTTCCGTTAAGGCGCCGTTCATTGCCAGTCGCGCCGTACGGCCATTGCCATCCTTGAACGGATGAACCTCCGTCACTACGAACATCGTCATCAGCGCTCGTGCCACGGGGTCCGTCTGTGCAGCAATGCGCTCGTACCCTTCTTTCAATGTCCCCGGCACCAGTTCTGGTGCGACAAAATACGTGTTCCCTGCCTGATTTGCTTGCTCCTTCCACTGTCCCGGCAACTTGTCGGGGCGGCCCGACATCACAATCGCATTGATGTTTTTGAGCCAGGCGAGAAACCGGTCAGCGTTCGGCGCAGTCCTGTTTCTCCACGGAGACGAAGTCGCAACATGGAATGTTCCGAGAATATCTTTCGAGTCCTCAGGACGGTCTTGAATAATGGCGCCCTCGAAAACGATTTGCTCTGCTTCAGCTACCTCGAACGTTGTGCCTTCGATGTAGTTCGAAAAGTATGCCTCGAAGAAAGCAAAATTCTCCATGGCGCTGCCTTCTGCCGCTTGGTCTGCGACGTGCGGAAACACATTCGCGGTCAACTGCGCGAACAACGCATCAAAGAGGTCGAGCCGCTCAGGGTCATATGGCTTGCCTGCTGCTCTCGCCAAGGCTTGTTTGCTTTTGAGTTTTTTCTTTTCATGTGTGCCCAGCAGCGCGCCGATAAGACCGTCAAGACGCTTGAAAGCCGGTTCCATGTCCAGCTTGTCCGCGACCGCCCGAGCGCACTCGCGCAAGTCGTTAAGCTTGAACTTGCCCCTGATGGTGAGAATGTTGTCGAGCCGTTGCTCAACCGCTTCCTGAGGCATCACCCGCTCGGAAGCTCCGCGTCCCGTTGCCATGTTCTCGAGGAAACCCCGTGCCTCGCTCGGCAAATAAATGCCGCGATAGGGAACGTCCCGCGCCGGCGGTTCGAGCAACGGTCCCGCTCCCGGATACACCTCGACAAGGAGTCCGGGCAGCGCGAGCGTGCGGCGTGTGCGGCCGCGGCGAACGTGGATGACACCGTCAACCGGACGATGCTCCAACGCAGACCGGTACGCCATCACTGCGCCCGGAAGCAGGTGGCTTGCAATTGCAGCCCAGTTTCGGGTAACGACCGATTCGAGTGGACTGTTTAAGTTTTGCGTGAAGACACCAGGGTAAATGCGCCTGAACGCGCCACTCTCTACCTGGCGGCGCAGCGCGCGCGCTTGAGCCTCGTCTTCCCCGGAAAAGAAGACCTCCGCCGTGCTCACGTCCGAATTTAGCGTCATCGTCCGTTCCGAGATGACCAGTTTGTCCGTAAATTAGCGAAATGATACGCCGAACTGTCCGGAACGTACTCAGTACGCCGGAACAATGTGGCGCTACGTTTGGCCGAAAATTATCTGAATTACCGGCCCCTTGCCCATCGCTTGTCCGAAAACAATTTGAATCAAGATGGAATTTGTCCGATTACGGACTGATTGGACTGTCTGATGTCTCGTTCGCCCGTGTGGTCAACTGTCTTACCCCGGCATGGGCAGAAACTCTGCGCGGACCAGACATGGCTTTCACAATTTTCACGATGTATCGCATGGCGAATCTCTTGCATGGAAGCCCAAAAATGACGATTCACCAGGTGGGAGACCAATGACAGCAAACGTAGAACGTGGTACCAACGAAAAACACCGGGACCTCATGAGTGAGGGCCGAAAGCTTGACTGGGAGCTGCTCATGAGGCCGTTGGCCATCGTTGCTGCGTGGTTCGGCGCGAAACGGGCGCGCGGTTTTGCAAAAACGAAAGAAGGATGCGACATCGCCATTGCGGGGCGCAGAAGTCGAAGCGATGGCGCTTATCTCGCGGCGCGGCGCGTCGCACGCAGTGTGGACCGCCGCTATGTCAGGGTTCGACTAAAGGGCCGCGCTGAATTGCTGCTGGTCGAGAGAAATGGTTGCAATGATGGACTCGAACGCCACCATCAAATCCGGATGACGTTGAGCAAAGTATTGCCGCGCAGAATCGTTTTCGAGGAGCTCGACGAGATATCTTTTCGCAAGCACTAGATTGTTGAACTCGCCCACCGCCATGACATAAAGATTGAGTTGAACGACGTACCTATCGCCCATGGAGGGCGCTCACATCGGGTCGGAGATGAGACGGTCGTTGTGCGGTTTGCTTGGCAGCGCTGCCCCGTTTGCTCGAATGACGGCAATGAGTTCCGACGGCGTTATCTCGTGCCTCACCTCGCGGTGTATGCCGGGTTTGCGCTCATCGACTTCCAGCAGCAGAACGGCTCTTCCATTGGTCGCAGATTCCAGTCGCAGCACGCGGATTGGGCTGCCCGCTACGTCGTATTCCGTTATAAGCGTCATCGCGCCGGAAGCGCCTCTTGCAGCCATGATGATTTTCCCCGTCCTTCTCGATGCGCTGATTTTAGCGGCTGTTGCGGACAGGTCGGAGAAGCGCGCGTGAGCGCCACGCGCCCGTCTTCCCCGGTCACCGGCCGGCCTCTTGCCACGGTGTTTTCCGGTCACTCGTTGCGAATCGCAATAGCCGCCTTTGTGCCCCGAGCATGACGCCGACAGGCGTATTCGCCAGTTGCTCGTCATGAAGTGCCAGCAGCCGTTCGAGAATCGCCGCTTCGTCCGGACTGACCTGCCAGACATTGTCTGCTGTCGCCCGCGCCGCGCTGCGCTCGAGCGCCTCTGCGGCTTCAGGAAAAAATGCGTGGTGAATCGTTCCGAAGCCTGCTTCACGAAGATACCAGGCTAGGTACAGCGCACGTATCAGGTCGCTTAGCAGGTGCCCGTTTCCACTGCCTGCTCGTAATGCGGTGAGCGCAAGGTGATTGCGTAGTGAAAGCGAACGGACAGCTTCTAGCGTCGGTGGTAGAAGCGTGGCCTTTGCGGATGTCTTAGTGGATACATAGCGAGCACCGCCTCTCTTTCTATTCATTTGGCATAAAAATCGCAAATCGACTGATTCTGGTGCTGGCCCATGAAATCTATACGCGTTGTACTCGTTTTCAATCTTGTGGAGTTTTGTTGTCAATGACCCGCTGAAAACATAGGCACTATGAATCCAAAACGAAAATCGCTGCCGTGGATTGCAATATTTAACAATCTGAAAGTGATGCTTAGGTGAACATCATGTGTCATTCATCGGCAGTTGCCCCGGGAAACTGTTTTTCCATAAAGCGCGGGATGGGGCAACGAATGTTGTCTGGGAACGTAAACGGCGTGTCAGTCGGAGCGCGGCGCGTACTCAGTATGGGCGATATTTGTGTTTGTCCATGACTCGGACGCTTCGATATTTCAATTTTTGCGGGAGATTGCTGTGACAATCAACGCAGCCTGTTCATCGCATAGCAAAACTATCTTCCGCCGGGCAGATAAACGCCAAAGCGGAAAAAGCTACCTTTCATGCTCGTACCCGAAAATAATTCCGAATCGCAAACCGATTGCGCGCGTTCGTTGACAAAAATTGTCTGGAAAAGTTTTTCATCATATTATTCTGCGTGGCAATCTGGGGTGGAGTCTGAAAATGACGGTAAATGACCTGGCAACGGTGCTGGGCGCGGGGATGGACCAATCTCGACGCTTGTTGAAGCTGGATACTGCGTTGGGGGGAAATACGCTGGTGCCAGTCCGCGTGGTCGGCACTTCACGCATTGGACGCAACTACGACTTCACTGTCGATGTCGCTTCCCTGAAAGATTCTATCGAGCTCAAATCCCTCATCGCGAAACCGGTGACGCTCTGGACTCAACAGACTGACTCGTCGTATTTACCGCGTCATGGCTACGTTCATACTGCGCGATTTCTGGGCTCCGACGGCAGCGTTCAGCTTTACCAGATTAGCTTTTCGTCGTGGTTGCACTTCCTGAAATTTCGCAGCGATGCGCGGATATTTCAGGACAAGACGGCAGAGGACATAATCTCGGCGGTATTCAACGAGCATCCTCAGTCAAGCGGCGCTTATCGCTTTGACCTCCGTAACCAGCTACCTCCGCGGTCGTTCTGCGTTCAATATGAAGACGACTGGAACTTCGTGCACCGGATTATGGAAGCGGAAGGTCTCTTCGGCTATTTTGAACAGGCGGATGACGGCAAAGCGCACACGCTGGTCATTACGGACGACCTCTACACCGTTAAAGCCCTTGCTCCGCAAGATGTGTCGTTTTATCGAGCGGGCGCTGGAAGTGAAACGGATGCGATAGTCCAGTGGGGCGGAGCACGCACATTGCAGAGCGTGAGCTACACCACGCGCACATTCGACTATAAGAATCCAACCTTCAAGAAAGAGCTGTCTACGCCGACAGTCGACAAGCAAGGTGACCTGCCCGACCAGGCCGAGGTTTATGAGTACACGGGCGCTTATACCTACGGCGACAGTGCTCGTGCCGACACTTTGTCGAAGACCCGGATGGAAGAATGGGAGTCCCGCGCGAAGCGTTTCTTCGCGACGGGCAGCGTGCGGCGAGCCGATGTGGGACGTTGGTTCCAGCTTGAGGGCGCAACCGCTCTCGCATCCGACAGCGCGGAAAATCGTCAGTTTGCGATTCTGGCCGTGACCTGGTACATCGAGAACAACCTGCCGGTTTCGACCGGAACACAGTTCCGCCATAGCCTCCAGTCACAACTTGCTGAAGCTCGCTCATATCACGCGGGTTCGTCGGACGTCTTCAATGTAAAGGACGCGTTGGGTGGCGAAGGTTTCTTCCTCGTCGAACTGGAAACGCAGCGACGCACTGTTCCGTTTCGCAGTCCCTTCGAACACCGTAAGCCCCTGATGCATACCCAGACCGCGACAGTGGTCGGCCCGAATCAAGAGGAAGTGTTCACGGACAGCCTCAACCGGGTCAAAGTGCTAATGCACTGGGACCGACTGAACGGCGGTGATGAAAAGGCTTCATGCTGGCTGCGCGTCATGTCGCCAAATGCCGGCGGAACGCTCGGCGGTGTATTTGTCCCACGTGTGGGACATGAAGTGGGAATCGTCTACCTGGACGGCGATTGTGACCGCCCGGTCGTCAGCGGAAGTCTGTTCAACGGACAGCAGACGCCGCAATGGCATTCCAACGGCTTGCTGTCGGGCTACAAATCGAAGGAATTTCAGGGCACAGGCTACAACCAGCTCGTCATGGACGATTCGACGGGCCAGAACCGTGCACAGCTTTTCAGCAGCACTTCACAGAGCTACTTGCATCTCGGCTACCTCGTTGACCAGCAAGGTAATACGCGCGGCAACTATCTTGGGACCGGCTTCGACCTGAAGACCGACTCGTTCGGCGCTGTGCGCGCTTCGCAGGGTATGTATCTGTCGACGTACGCGCGGGTCGGCACGTCGACCCAGCCGCTCGATGTCAAGGAGGCACATCAGCACCTCGTCGATTCGGGCGGTGTCGTTGAGCGGCGCTCCGAAGTCGCAACAGGCAGTCAGGCCGAAGGCTTGCAGGACGCTCAGGACACCATTAACGACTTCGCAGCCGCGACGCAGAGCGCACGGCAGGCAAACTCGGGTGGCGGAAACACGGCCGGTGGCGGAACCGGCGAGGCGAACGGATTCGCTCAGCCCGTGATGTTGCTCGCCAGCCCCTCCGGCATCGGCCTTTCGACGCAGAAATCCATCCAGGCCGCGGCGACGGAGCACGTCAACATCGTGAGTGGCGCAAGCACGCACATTGCCGCGTCCAAGTCACTCATCGCAAGCGTGGGCGAAAAACTCAGTCTCTTCGTGCAGAACGCCGGCATGAAGCTCTTCGCAGGCAAGGGCAAAATTGAGTTGCAGGCGCAGTCGGACAATATCGAGCTGACCGCCGACCGGACGGTGAAAGTTGTCTCGACGTCTGATGCCGTCAATGTGATGGCAGACAAGGAAATCAAACTGATGGCGGGCGGTGCAACGATTCGCCTGGCTGGGGGCAACATATATGTACATGCGCCGGGCTTAGTCGAAATCAAGGGTGCCCAGCATTCGTTCGAGGGCCCCGCGAGCGAAAACAGTGCAGCCCAGCTACCGACCACTGAAGCATGCGCTCAGAAATTCGCTTCTGCGTCGCAGGCCGGTGCAGCCATTGTCGATTAGGAGCACTCTTGGACCAATACCTGATTGTCGAGCCCGAGAACGGCCGCGTCGACCTTGGCACGGCGCCCAGGATGTACGAAATCGGCGAGATTGTTCCGGCTGCGATGCCGGAACTCAAAGGGGTGATGCCGATACTTTACGCGGTGGAGCACCCTGAACAGCAACTTCCAGCTATCGAGGCCGTTGCGGCTCGGGACCTGCAGGAGGGTCTCGCACCGCGCGTCTGTGCGCTGATTGAGACTGATGCAAGCGCCGAGACATTGATGCAGCACATCGGTGACACGATTGCGCTGCCGCGCGAACCTGAGGGCCACTCGGTATTCCGATTTTACGACCCTCGGGTGGTTCGCAACCTCGGATGGGTTCTTCGACCGGAACAGCTATCGCTCATGTTCGGACCAGTGCTGCGCTGGCGCTATTTCTCAGGCAGTGGATGGCTGACGGTGGAGCGTCCGGCGGTCGTGCCTGCTGAACGCCTGTCGCCGTCGACTGACCAGTGGGTATCGCTGCGCCGCCTGCATCTCATCGAGCAGGCACTGCAGTCCATCCGGAACGCTGGGGAGCCCGTTGATGAGCGCACCCCTCGTCAGCTCGACGCCCTGTTCACGAAGGGAGCCCGATATCGCCTCGCTGGCGAGGACCTGACGGTGTTTGCCGTACAGGGCCTGCTGGTCTCACCGAATTTCGACCGACATCCGAAGGTCGCCGCGGCTCTTCAGCCGGGGCAGACGTCGTCGTACTCGGAAGTCACCGCTTTGTGGACCGATGAGAACTGGGCGCAGATTGCGCAGGAAGCGGCGCTGTACGCGTAAAGCAACAACACACATAACGCAAGGCAGAGAGAGTAACTATGGGTACCATTCCGAAGGTCCAGGCCGCATCGGCAAACGCCAAAGCCAGTGCAGCGTGCCAGAAGTCCTGCAACATGTGTGAGAAGAATGGTCTTCTGATTCTGCCGGTACGGTATGCAGCAGCAGCCGCGACCAATGCTCACAATCTCGGCGCGGCCACGGCGCTTGCCTTGCCCAAGGGACCGTTTGGTGACGGTGTCACAGGCGTAAGTGCCAAGAAAGCGAGCTACTTCCTGCGCTCGGTGCGCAAAGGGTTCATCCACGTCTATTACCCGTCCCAAAGCAAGTGGCAAATCTATGGCGTGACGTCAGAAGGCTATGTCTTCAACTACCCACTTGACGTCGACCTGCCCGAAACCCAGGAGAAGGGATTCAACTGCCAGCAGACCGGGCATAAGGAGCTCGCACAATGCATCAGCATCGACCATCCGCAGAAAGCCGGCAAGGTCTATCTGGCTTTCAGTGACGTACGCTGGACGGCCGCTGTGCGCAAGCGCTATGAAGCCAACGAAAATGGTTGCAGGGACCATCGAATGCAGCTCTTCGACGCAGCGGGATGGGCGAGCGGTAACCATTCGCAGAAGCATGCACAGACCATTGCACACGTTTCCGAGTACGTCCTTGAGTACAAAAACGGCGTAGACGTTTCCGCCCTTGTCTCGCCGTTCGCCTCTAAAAGTCGCGCAAGCGAGGCGAGCGGACTAAAGCAGCTCATGGACGCACACGAAAAGGGGGATGGTGTCTTCTTTGCGCTGTGGGACGCTGCCGGCATCACGCAGGAACTGAACGCGGAGCATATCGTCGGGTACGGCGCCGCGCTCAAGCCCTATCAACGCAAGATGTGGACTGCCAGTGCTATCGACGGACTGAAGGACGCCGTCGAAGAAGGTGCGGAACAAGACGAGAACGCCGCGGCCGAGCAATTGAAAGGGCAGGCGGCAGAGACCTACGCTCTCTACTCAATCTTCGATGGCGGCAAACGCTATGAAAAGGAAGTCAAGTCTATCGACGAGCAGAAGGACCGTGAGATGGCGTCGGTGAAGGACTCCGCCTGGGAGCCGTATGCGGAGTCGTACAGCGTCAATGCAGTCACGCAATTTCGAAATGACATGGCCACGCAGCTCCAGCAAGTTGAGAACAGTACGCTCAACCCGTTGGCGGAAGACCATGCGGCGTGGCTAAAGACTGGCATGAAAACAGTTTTTGCGTGGGACTATCATGAGCTTGACCCTGTCCGGGGTGTCAACTATGCCGAGCTGTTTCATGCCTGCATTGCGGGCTCCGCCGACAGGAAAGTCATTCTTGACCTGGTCATCGAGTGGGCGAAAGGGGACGTGAAGGACCGGCACAATCCGCTGCTACGGTCGTTGATATTGAACCACGACCCAACGGCAGAGAAGGCGAAGGAGGCTGCCGGATTTCCACTGCTCGAGCTGCGCGAGCCGCTCGCGAAGATGATTGAATCAAACAATGCGGCAAACGCGGTGCTGGAAGAAAAAGGTGGGGCGCTTGTCGCCCGGGCGGACAAGGTCGTAGCCAGAATACTGCATGAAGTGACAGGGCCGGTTGCCAACTTCGTAGCCAAGGGTGGCGATGTAGCAAGCGTTCGCGTTTTCACTGCGTGCATGTGTCTTCGTACGCACGCGACCATTATCTATAAGCCCGTTGAAGGAACAGTGAACCAGTGGATTTCCTATATGGCGCGACAGATGTACGAGCAGATGCCCGCGAACAAACGTCCGAGTCTGGGTTCGCTCAACGCAAACCTGCGTAAGTCCTTTCAGTCCTCGTCTCCCAAGGATGGTCCAATCAAGGTCCCGCAGTTCATCGTGTTTGACGCCAGGGAAGCCGTTGAATCGTCCTCGGGCGCAACGTCCCTCCGCGGCAGAGGGGCGGCAATCTTTGCTCCGGGCGTCCGCGCGGTACTGACGGAAGAAAATATCAATGAGAGTTTTCTTCCGAAGTTCAGGGCAATCACCCAAGGTGAGGTCGGATACGGCGTGATAGGCGTCATTTTCAACGCGGTAAACTGGATGCTTGCAAGCAAGGAGATGGAAAAGTCGAGTGCCCTGAACCGCAAGGAAACTCACGACAAATTCATAGCCGCTATCGTTTCGACAGGTGCTGCGGCCACGCAGACGGTTGGCAATGGCCTGAAAGCGCTCGGCGAGCTGGAGTTGCGCTTTTCGTCCATCATGGCGAAATATGGACCCTTCCTCGAAGTTGCCGGTCGGGTGGTTGGCGCTGCCGCAGGTCTGGTTGGAGCGTGGTACGACTTCAAGCAGTATCAGGCCGAGAGCAAAGCGGGCCATGGCATGCTGGCATGGCTATATCTGGGGTCCATGGCTGCAAGTATCCTTCTGTGTATCGCCACCATCGCCGGAGCCACGTTCCTGATATTCCCGCTTATCCTTATCCTGATTGTCATCGGCATACTGATAGCATGGAAGAAGCACCGCGAAATCAATGAATGGCTGAGCAAGTGCGTCTTCGGTACTGGAGAGGAAAAGTTCTCTGAGCAGGATGAACGCAAGCAGTTTGAAGCTCTGACATCGTAAGCGAGAAGATATGGCGTATGACCACATGACCCGGGTGGCCTTGAACCGACCGGTTGACGAAGAAGAAGCGGCACGGCGGATAGACGTTCGCAAACCGGTCGCGGACGAGGCTGCCGACGCCAATACCGTGTTCGGCTTGAACGATGTGTACCTGGAGGTTTGTGACGGCTCGTATTCGCAGATTGGATGGTGTCTGCTTGCCTTCCTGATTGGTTTTCCCGCGTTCATATTTTTCACGGTTGTGGCCATACAGGGCGCTGTGGAGGTGAACCCGGCTATGGTCAGGAACGGTGAGCAGGGTGCCTTCAGCATCGGGATGTGGGTCCTTGCGGTGGTGGGAGTGCTCTGCTGTGCGTTCACGGTAGTACTTCTCCTGCGCGACTGCTTCAACTACCGGCACAAATCTGTGCGGTTCAACCGTAAGACTCGCACGGTGTATGCGTTTCGGCACAACGGCCCGGGCGGTGTCATCGCCGTTCCATGGGATAAGGCATTCTTCTTTGTACACCGGCAGCCCTCCAATGCCACGTTTGGCGGAGCCCCCACTCTGATGCGCTGTTTCGTTCTTGACGACTCCGGCAAGAAAATCGTTGACACCTTCAGCTTTGGGCTTCGGACAGTCAACGGAGCGAAAGAGTCTACGCGCTACGGCAAACAGGTGCTTTATCAGGTCCAGGCCAACTTCGAGTTCATTCGCCGCTATATGGAAAACGGTCAGGATTCGCTGCCACCTGTGAAAAAGTATCTGCCACGCGGCCCCTCTCTTCTAGCCTCCATGAGCATATGGTTCTACGGACTGCGGGACATTGGCAGCGTTAACGCGGGACTCCGCATTTTTTCTCTCATACTCAGTGTCCCAGTTTTTTTGCTGTCCGTGCTTCACTACATTGCACAGCTAACCTGTCGTGAACCGATATGGCCGGAGGACGTCGAGGCAGCATGCGACAACGTCCGGCCAGCGGTGGTAGCGGAAGTGTGACTGGCGATAGATGCCACCTTATGCAATGGCCTTACAAGTCGCGAGCCCGTTTGGCCCGCGGACGTCGAGGTTGCCTGCAGGGACACATCAGCCAAGCGGCTTGTGCGCGTCTAACGCGACGCCGCCAGCGAAGACATTGCTCACGGAGATGAAGACATGGGACGTAGATTCATTGTCCAGGGCGACACAACTGACCGTAACGGTGTCGTGATGGACGGCATAAGTGGGTCATCACTGGACGGGAAGCCGCTGGCTTATATCGGCGGCGTTGTCAAATGCCATAGCTGCGACAAGGAAGGTGTCATCATCACTGACGGTACGCCACATACCGTATCTGTGATGGGCAAGCAAGTCGCTTTGGAAAATGACCTCTGTAAATGCACGTGCGACCCGCTTCCGAAGCTCATTGCCTCACAGACGCGAGGCTCGCTATCGGCATAGTGACGATTGCCGCGCTGCACTCAACAGCAGAGTCGGGGCGCTGCTTCGTCGAGCCAAGAATCCGCGTAAGCGCTGACTGCTGCCTCACAAGGAGCACATCTACCGTCTTGCCCGGACGCAATCGAAACGCGTATCGGCAGACATCTCATATTGCTCATGGCGGAAACCCGTGTCGTGACGTCACGCCCTTTCGGGCTCTAATTCGCGCGCGCAAGCACGTCCACATTTAACTTTTCGCCATACATCCGATGCAAAAGAATTGCGGTCTTCTCATCGCCACCACAACGCTGATTCTCCTCACAGCCTGCCACAGCGCATCAGACAGCCCACTCGCTCGCGCAGCCGCCACGCTCGCAAAGACGGAGGCCCCGCATGATGCCCAGTGGGTCCAGCTCGATAGCAGTGACGCGGCCGTGCAGGAGTGTGCCATCAAGTTCCCGGACTCCGACCGCCCTTGGACCGCGCGCATCGGGCTCAAGCCGGGGCAGTACGCTATTCACACCCGCATCCAACAGGATGGAGCAAGTGGTTCCTGGTCGTCAGGCGAGGTATGGTCGGACGCGAAGACCGACGATGGCAAAGACGCGCTGAATGAGAGCACGCTTAAGGCGAGGCTGCATGACTGCGCTACACACGTGATGTCCATCGGTTTGCTTGAGAGCCGTCTTGGCTCGGACAATGCCGTCGTAACGGGTCTGCGCGCGCTGGAAAAGCAGGATATCGAGAACGCGAAGGCGCTTCGCAAATCAGGGCAGAGCGGCAGCTAGGCATGGCGCGCCGTCAAGCAGCCAAATCATGGTCACAGCATCGCGACATCACCGAAGCGACGTAGAGACCATGTGACATTTGTAGCGAAAGGGGGGCCGTCGAGTCGTTTCGCGAGCGACCTCGGAACTTAAGAGGAATCGCTATGGCATCGTTGAGAAAAAACCAGAGAAAGATGCAGCATCGCCATTGCGTGGCGCAGACGTCAAAGCGATGGCGCTCATCTCGCAGTGCGTCGTACGCGGCGTGTTACAGCCACGATGTCAGGGTTCGGCTAGAGGACCGTGCCGAATTGCTGCTGGTCGAGAGAAATGGTTGCAATGATGGACTCGAACTCCGCCATCAAATCCGGATGACGTTGGGCAACGTATTGCCGTGCAGAATCATTTTCGAGGAGCTTGGCGAGATACCCTTTCGCAAGCACTAAATTCAACACGTCTTGACCATAGTTCTGTTCAACGAGCTTGTACTGCCCCTGCAGATTGCTCATCTCCCGCTCCATTTTCGCCATCTGCTCCGGGCTAACGCCGGTCAGTTTGCGTGGCTTCTTTCCCTCTACAAGTCGCGCTGCAGGCGTAGCCACCAACAATGCCTCGGCGTAGGAGACTGACACATTGTTCGCGGCCACCATCAGCTCAACGCATTCGACCTGCCGCGTGGGCTTCATTTTGCGAATCGCGCGAACAAGCTCCGGCGAGAACTGCCGGTCTCCGAGAAGTTCAGCCGCCTCTGGGCACACGCCGTCGAGCAACGACATCTTCTTTATAATCTGGGATACATCCACAGAAAGAGCTTTCGCCAATCGTTCGGGCGATACGCCTCTGTCAATTACACGCCGAATCATATAGTGCTCCTGGATTGTCGAGAGACGATTGACACGGTTGTTATACGTGTAGCTCTCGTCATCGGTCGCGACAAGGCATGCAACCCGCTCGTGCCCCAAGTCCTGGACGGCAAGTAAGCGTAGATGCCCATCTAGCAGAACATGTTGTCCGGAAGACTGGTCCGCAGGCGTTACGGAAAGCGGTTCGATGAGGCCCACCTCCTGTTAGCGGCGGTGTAAAAGCGTCATTAGATGGCGGCGCAAAGTTGAGTAGAAG